>NZ_JBQSYR010000025.1:0-61357 GCF_052379505.1 Glutamicibacter sp. 363
GTCCCCAGACTTTTGCCGAGGGCCCGATTCTCTTCAAAGAATCGGGTCCTCGCATTCTTTAACGGTGAATGACACCAACCCCTTTGGGACATTGTTCTACCTAGCGTAGAATCGATCTGCAGGGTCAAATACTCCAACTGAACGGTAGCTCTTCGTGCTCAAGGACTTCGGCGCCACTCGCGTAATGCGCGGTTGGCTAGCTGCGAGCCTGTGCACCTGGACGGCATTCGCTGCGCACGCACACAGTGCGCCAACGCGAGCCTCGCTCGTGGTGATGGTTTTGATTACCTGCGTCTCGGCGGTCATCGCTACCTCCATGCTTGGCAAGAAATTCAGTTTGCCAGCTACCAGCATCGTAGTGCTGCTCAGCCAAGGGCTCTATCACCTGGCTCTGTCCGTCATGACTCACCATGCGCCGGCCGCATTGCCGATGACTCAACAACATGCCGGGCACCATCACGGTGCTGAGCTGACAGGAAATATCGCATCACAGTACGGTGCCGTGCAGTCCGATTCGATGCTCTACGCCCACATCTTGGCGGCGGTGACCAGCATTGTCGTATTGCATACCGGCGAACAGCTCTTGGCGATCATTGGTGGCCTGCTGACGTTGAGCACGGTGCGCCACATTCTGGCCCGCGCCCGAAGGCTCGTTCCAGAATTTCCGCAGGCACCAGCGACATTCATCGAACCGGTACTGAACCAAATCTCTGTCCTGCTCCGGCTTCCCGCCCGACGCGGGCCACCTTCCAACGTGTTGACCCTCTTCGCCTAAACGAATCAATACGCTTCGATCGTGCACCGAGGTGCACCGATCATTGGAAGGAAAAATCTTGAAAAACCTTACAAGCCAGCAGTCATCCCGCACGCACCTCGTGCGACTTTCGGCCGCCATGCTCGTGGCATTCTTTGCCGTGTTCAGCAGCATTAGCGCCGCTTCGGCCCACGACCAATTGATCTCCTCGGATCCTGCCAGCGGTTCGACAGTGACCGAATCACCGGAAGAAATCGACTTGGAATTCTCCGGAGTATTGCAGCAGCTTGCTGGAGCGGAAACCAGCGTGGTGGCCTTGAGCTCCGAGGACGGGACAAAGATCGCCAGCGAAGCTACGACCGAGGGCACCAACGTCACAGTGGTACCAGAGACGAATCTGAGCTCGGGAGCGTACACGTTGACCTACCGTGTCGCCTCCTCTGACGGACATCCAATCGAGGACAGCATCTCCTTCACCGTAGACGTGGCAGCGGAAGCCAGCGAGACCGCTAGCGCCTCAGCAAACAACGCGCCGGTGGAATCGGAACCCGCAGACCAGCAGCCTGAGCCGATTCAGGAACTCGGCTCACAGGTGAACCCGATTATTTGGGTCGTGCTTGGTGTGGTGATCCTCGGTGCTGCCATTGCGGTACTGGTGAAATTCACTCGCCAGAATAAGTAGGCCGCAGCGCCCCACGCGCAACAGCATCCACCTTTATGAGATCTTCGCAAGGCGAGGTGAGCCAGAGTAATACCGGCTGACCGATCGCGCGCATTTGCGCGCCCGATTCGCCGACCCTGCTGGATCAAGCCTTGCGAGCTAGCGAAAGCTGACACACCAATGAAGTATTTCAAGCTCACCGCCGCTCTTGCCGCGGCCACCACGTTACTGCTGACCGGTTGCGCTCAAGAACCCGCGAGCACAGCACCACAAAGCTCCACCGAGCAGGTGCCGGACACCCAGGCAGAAAATCTGCGAACGAACGAGACCTGGGCTAAAGCCGCCGAGTATGGCATGAGCGCCGCGTTCGGCGAATTGCGCAACGAAGGCGACTCAACGCTGGAACTGGAGTCTGTCACCGATAAAACTCACGGCACGGTGATAGAAATCCATGACACGCAGGACCAAGGCGCCGAAGCGCGGATGGCGCAGCACGAAGGTGCATTGCTCATCAAGCCAGCCGAAGAAGTGGTTTTGGCTCCCGGCGGCACGCACTTCATGTACATGGATTTGAAGACCGAGCTGATTGCCTCGCAAACCTCCACGCTGGAACTGAACTTCAGCGATGGCTCCAGCGCTGAAGTGCAGTTCCCGATACGCAACTTCAGCGGCGCCAACGAAAGCTACCACGGGTCGTCCGAAGAGCATGCTGAACACGAGGGCCACTAGATGGGAGCGGCTAATGTCCAACCGACTAGGCGCGTAGTACTCGGTGGTTCGGCCGCCGCAGCCATTGGCGGCGTCTTTGCGGGCTTCGGCGCTGGGCGCGCTACCGCCGCCGAGAACGGTGGTGCCGAGCCAAAGGCAACCGACGCTGCGCACAACCCGCGATTCCAACCTTTCCACGGTAAATATCAAGCGGGTATCCTCACGGAACCGCAGGCTCATGCGGAATTCCTCGGATTCAACATGCACCTTGACGGGCTGGACCGCTCCGAGCGGATCGAACGGATTCGTTCGATCCTCAAAATGCTGACCGCGGACGCCCAGCGGCTGATGTCAGGTAGGGGAGTGCTTGCGGATACCGAACCGGAAATGTCGCATGCGGCAACCGATTTGACCGTGACGGTGGGAATCGGCCAAAGCATCTTGGATCTTCTCGGGCATGACTCCGCGGTCTTGGGAAAGCTTCCGGCCTTCGCGGGAGAGAAACTCGACGCGCGCTACGGCCAGAGCGATCTGCTCATTCAATGCTGTGCTCAAGATCCGACCGTGCTGCACCATGCGGTACGTGCACTGCGTAAGAATCTACGTGGAATTACCGAACCCGCCTTTGCCCAACGCGGTTTCATGCACGCGGCTCACCCCTTACGCCAAGGCCAGGGATTCCGTAACCTGTTCGGACAGCTCGACGGGATCAACAATCCCACCGGGGAGGCGCGCGAATTAGCGGTGTTTGGCGATGCCCAGGAGCCGAGCTGGATCGCCGGCGGCACCACCTTGGTGCTTCGCCGGATCGAAATGAATCTGGACGAGTGGGACGAGGTGGATCGGGCCGGTCGCGACTTCGCTCTGGGGCGACGGCAAAGCGACGGCTCTCCGCTATCCGGGACGAAGCCAACGGATCCGGTGGATCTGCAAGCGGTCGACGGCATGGGTTTGCCTGCTGTTGCGGCTCATGCCCACGTGGCCAGAGCGAAACCGGAAACGGCTGATGAGGTACTGTGGCGCCGCGGCTATAACTACCACGAGACTCAGAGCTCGGGGTTGTTATTCGCTTCGTACCAGCGCGACCCGAGGCGCAGTTTTGTGCCGGTCCAACACCGCCTGGCGCAAGTCGATGCGCTCAGTGAATGGATTACCCACGTGGGCTCGGCGTTGTACGCAATCCTCCCCGGGGTCGCGGAAGGCAAATATTTGGGGGAAGGCCTATTCTCCCAAATTGAGCAGTAGGAGCACTACCAAGCGGTGAGGCGGTGTGAGATGCACCGCCTCACCGGCCCAAAACCACTACCCGATTCAAAGCCGGGTAAATGCAAGTGAGATGATGGAGAGGTTATGGCCACTCAAACTCCAAAGCCACCGGCGACCAGGTCGGCACCGCAGCAACCCTCCATATCGCGATATCTGCTACCGGCAATCCCGGTTATGGCGCTGGTCTTCCTCGGTGCGGCGCTATTCACCGGAATCGCCGCTCCCAGCGAGCTCGCAGACCCCGGGGCCTTCGTGCGTTGGGCGTTGCCCATCTCCCGAGCGATCCACCACAGCTCCATGGCAATCACTATCGCCGCGCTCATCTTTGCCGCGGTCATACTTCCCCGCAGCACCAAGATCCGGCGCCCCAGCGTCGACGACGTGCGAGTAGAAGTGGGCCAGAGCCATCCGGCTTTCAACCGCGCGATGAACATTGCCGCCGGCGCTGGTGTGGTGTGGACCCTCGCGGCCGCTACCGTGCTGCTGCTGACCTTCTGGGACCTTGCCGGTGTGCCGATGAACCTCGACGCGAGCTATACCGCAGCAATTCTTGACTACATTCTGCAGTTGGCCACCGGCCGGGCCTGGGCTTGGATGATCGTCATCGCGGCGATCACCAGTTCCCTGGCCCTGGCAATTCGTTCGCACACCGGGGTGGGGCTGGCCGCGGTGTTCTCGCTCTTCGGCATTGTCCCCATGGCATTTATCGGCCACGCCGCCGGCGGAGATGACCACTACGGCGCGGTGAATTCCATTGCCCTGCACCTGCTTGCTGTGGTCATCTGGTTCGGTGGCATCGTGGTGCTGGCCTTGCTGTCGCCGACGCTGACTTCTGCCGCCCCCGGACGCTTCGAAACCCGTCCGGTGCTTGCCGGGCTGGTGCTCAGGCGTTTCTCCGCCTTGGCAACGGTCGCCATTGTCTTGATGGCGGGATCCGGTCTGGCCTCTGCAACGATCCGCATCACCGAGCCGGACCAATGGCTTTCGAGCTACGGGCTCGTGGTGATCGCCAAGGTGGGCTTGACTCTGGCACTTGGTTTCCTAGGCTTCATGCACCGCCGAAACGTCATTCCGCAACTGCTGGCCGGGAAACTCACGGCACTCAATGCGGCTTGGCGTGTGGTGCTGGCCGAATTCATCCTGATGGGCGCCACGATGTCGCTGGCTACGGTGCTGGCACGGACCGCTCCGCCCACCGATGACCAGCCCCCGGTGGAGGCCACCCCCGCGCGTCTGCTGACCGGCTATGAACTTCCAGCGCCGCCGACCACTGCCAGCTGGTTCACCGTCTGGCGCCTGGATTGGCTGTGGGTTGCGGCGTGCTTCTTCCTGCTGGCCTTCTACCTCTGGGCGTTTATCATCCTGCGTCGCCGCGGAGATAAGCCAAGCTTCCCGCGGCTGTTCAGCTGGATCATCGGCTTGGTGGTGCTGTTCTACATCACCAGTGGTGCGCTGGCCGTCTATGGCAAGGTGCAGTTCTCGGTCCATATGGTCGACCACATGTCGCTGACCATGATCGCGCCGATCTTCCTGGTGCTCGGAACCCCGATCACCCTGGCCCTGCAGGTGCTTGGTTCACGAACCGATGGAACGCGTGGACCCCGCGAATGGATCTTGTGGGCGGTGCACTCGAAGTATTCGGCTGTGGTCACCCATCCGATCTTCGCCGCGGTGATGTTCGCCGGTTCGATTGTCGTTTTCTACTTCACCCCGATCCTGGAAATCGCGATGAGGTACCACGCGGGGCACGAACTGATGAACGTGCATTTCCTGCTCACCGGCTATATCTTCGCGCTGTCGCTGGTCGACGCGGACCCGATCCCCAAGCGCTACCCGTACCCGATGCGACTGATCGTGCTCCTAGCCACCGTCGCCTTCCATGCCTTCTTCGGAGTGGCGCTGATGGGCAACGAAAACCTGCTGGCTCCGGATTGGTACGGCAATATGGGGCGTACCTGGGGTGGCACCGCGATGGAGGATCAAGTGGTGGGCGCCGGGGCGATGTGGGCCATTGGAGAGGTGCCAACCTTAGTTTTGGCCATGCTCGTGGTGGTTTCCTGGCTGCGCCAAGATAAGAAGGACACCAAACGATATGACCGCCAGGCTGACCGTGACGGAGATGCCGAACTGGCAGCGTACAACGAGATGTTTGCGAAGATGAAGCAGCAAGATGCAAAGGGAGAATATCGTGGCCGCTAAGGTATGGAAGCTGACCGCCGGAATGCTGGCCGGGGCACTGCTATTTTCCTCCTGCTCGGCTCAGGAAACGGGCACCGAAATGCCTGATGACCTCACGCACCAAAAAGCCACCGAGCAACCGAGCGAATCCGCCAAGGATCCAGCACCATCGGACTCCGCGGAAGCCGAACTGACTAAGGCGCAGGTGGTTGCCTCCACCGGTGCGGTGATGGCAGCGACCCTGGGTTTCCCGAACTCACGTCAGATCACCGCGGAAGAGCTCAAGGGCCTCGCGGTCGCCCCGACCGACACGCTGAAGGGTGTGGTCGTGCTGCCCGCGCAGTGCTCGGAACCGGTCGAAGAGCTGAACTGGTCCCCGGCGCAGTTGGGCACCGAGGTTGCGCGCACCGACTTCACCAATGAGGCGCAGAACATTGCCGGATCCATCGAAGTCGCCGAGGTGAAGAACCGCGAGAAGCTGGAGGATCACTACCGCACCGTGTTGGAGATCCGCACCGAATGCGAGAGCGTGAAACTCAATGGACCGGAATACACCGAGACGCTGAAGTTCTCCAGCCCCGGAATATCCGAGGTTGAGTCTCAGTTGTACTACACACGCACCGGAGATTCCGCGAACGCCCGCGAATCGCTGGTGCTATTGCAGAGCAAGGGAGACTATGTGGTGATGGTTTCATTCATGTCCACCGCTTCGCTGGCCGAGCAAGAATTCAACGACGTAGCCAAGACCATCATGGACACCGCGACCGCCCAGCTCTAAACGGCTTAGCATCGCTTCATACTGTTCTGCGGTGCAGGGCTAGTGGCAGATAATTGAAATCTCACTGTCGCATCTAGATAGTGAAGTCGCCTTGAAAGGACAATCATGAGTGCAACTTCCGACTCGGTACGCGCAAACTACAAGGTCAGGGCCAGCGAACTGGTGGGCCGCAACTGGCTGAATACCGGCGGAGAACAACTGAATCTCGAAGCCCTGCGCGGCAAGATTGTCCTTCTGGATTTTTGGACCTTCTGCTGCATCAACTGCCTGCATGTGCTGGACGAGCTGCGTCCGTTGGAAGCGGAGTACTCCGATGTCCTAGTCACCGTAGGCGTGCACTCGCCAAAGTTTGAGCACGAGGCAGACCCGGAGGCGCTCGCCGCCGCGGTGGAACGCTACGAAATCCACCACCCGGTGCTTGACGATCCAGAGCTTGTCACCTGGCAGGCCTACGGCGCTCGCGCCTGGCCGACGCTGGTGGTGCTCGATCCCGAGGGCTACATCGTGGCGCACCTTTCCGGGGAGGGCCATGCCCAGGGGCTGGGCTCTCTGGTCGACGAACTCGTGGCAGAGCATGAGGCCAAGGGAACCCTGCACCGCGGCGACGGACCCTACGTGGCGCCCGAGGCCCGCGAAGGGGATCTGCGTTTTCCGGGCAAGGCAATCGCCTTGGAGAACGGGAACTTCCTGGTCGGCGATTCCGGACACCACCGCCTCGTGGAGCTGGGCAATGACCTGAGCACCGTGGTGCGCACCATCGGCGCCGGGGTCAAAGGCTATGCCGATGGCGATGCGGATACCGCACAGTTCAACGAACTGCAGGGCCTGACCATACTGCCGGCGGAACTCGCCGCGAAGGTCGGCTACGACGTGATCGTCGCCGATACCGTCAACCACCGGCTGCGCTCGGTCAATTTGAGCACCGGGGCGGTCGGAACCGTTGCAGGCAATGGAGTGCAGCGCCTCTTGGACGCGGAGAACGCCCGCCAAGAGCAGCAGCCTACCGAGCTTGGCACCGACGCGTTGAACATCTCGCTGTCCTCGCCCTGGGACGTGCTCTACCACCCCTCGGGCAAGGTCATCATCGCGATGGCCGGCACGCACCAGATCTTCTCCTTCGACCCGGTCACCAGCGCGGTTGATGTCTTCGCCGGCAGCGGCCTGGAAGGCCTGTCCGACGGCAAGCCGCTCGAAGCGTGGTTTGCCCAGTCCTCGGGTTTGACCTTGGACACGAATGACGATGTGTGGATCGCCGACTCGGAGACCAGCGCCCTGCGCCGGTTGGAAATCGACGCGCAGGGCAACGCTGTCGCGGTGCACACCGCGATTGGCGCGGGACTCTTCGACTTCGGTTTCCGCGATGGCGAAGCCGAGCAGGCTCGCCTGCAGCACCCGCTGGGCGTGACCGCATTGCCAGATGGTTCGATTGCGGTGGCCGACTCCTACAATGGTGCGGTGCGCCGGTTCGACCCGGTGACCGGTATGGTTTCGACTTTGGCCAAGGGGCTGAAGGAACCTGCAGACGTGTTGCTGGACGATTCGGTCGACGGGGCCCCGGTGCTGCTGGTTGTGGAGACCAACACCCACCAGCTGATCCGCATCCCGGTTCCTGCCGAGGCGCTAGTGGTAGACGAGGGCGCGAGCCAGACCCAGCGTCCCAAGACCAAGGTGCAGTCCGGGAACCACGAGATCCTGGTGCGTTTCGCGGCGCCGAAGGGCCAGAAGCTCGATGACCGTTGGGGCGACCCGACACAGCTGAAGATCTCCGCCAGCCCCGAAGAGCTGATCCTCGAAGGTTCCGGTACCTCGGTGGGGCTGACGCGCACCTTGGTGCTGAACCCTGAAATTGCCGACGGCGTCCTGCATATCACCGCACGTGCAGCGGCCTGCGACGGCGAGCCCGGCGGCGAGATCCCAGATCATGCCGCGTGCCACCTGTACCAGCAGGATTGGGGCATCCCGGTAGAACTCGATGCCGGCGGCGATAACGAATTATTGCTTGATCTGCGCGGCGTGAACTAGCAATCATGCACTCAGCTCGGGGCGCGCCAAGTATGACTTGGTGCGCCCCGAGTATTTAAGTGACAGGAAATTGAGGAAACCTCACCAATTTTTCGGTACCCGGTCGCTAGACTGGATGCCGACGGGAGGAGTCGAAACATCTGGTGTTCGGCTAATTAATTCGTGGCAAATAAGATGTTCCGGGCACTGGAAGTGCCGAACTATCGTTTATGGGTTATCGGTGCGCTCGTTTCAAATATCGGCACCTGGATGCAACGTGTGGCCCAAGACTGGCTGGTGCTCACCGAGCTGACCGATCATGACGGGGTGGCCACCGGTATTACCACCGGCCTGCAGTTCCTGCCCATCTTGCTCCTCGGGCCCTACGCAGGCCTGGTTGCCGATCGGTATGACAAACGCAAGGTCCTGCTCGCCACCCAGACCTTTATGGGCCTCTGCGCGCTGGTGCTGGGCACCTTGGTCATCACCGGAACGGTTCAGCTGTGGCATGTCTATGTGCTGGCCACCCTGCTAGGCATCGGATCGGCCTTTGACGCCCCCGCCCGTCAGGCATTCGTCTCCGAGATTGTGCCCGGCACCCATCTGACAAACGCGGTGGCGTTGAACAGCGCCAACTTCAACCTTGCCAGGCTCGCGGGACCGGGCATCGCCGGTGCGGTGATCGCCTTGGTCGGGACCGGCCCGGCCTTCCTGCTCAACGGTTTGTCTTTCTTGGCGGTGCTGTTCTCGCTGAGCACCATGAAAGTCTCCGAACTGAGCCAGTCCAAACCCGTGGCTCGCGCCAAGGGGCAGGTGCGTGAGGGATTCAGCTACGTTAAAAACCGTAAGGACCTGCTGCTGATCTTTGCCATGGCTTTTGTCATTGGCACCTTCGGGCTGAACTTCCAGATGACCAACGCGATGATGGCCGCCGAAGTGTTCGGGGTGGGCGCCGCAGAATACGGAATCCTGGGCAGCATTATGGCGGTCGGCACCTTCGCCGGCGCCTTGCTGGCGGCACGCCGCTCGAGGCCACGCTGGCGTTTCGTGATCGGTGGCGGCATCGCCTTCGGTGCGACCGCATTGCTCTCGGCGTTCATGCCGCACTATCTGCTCTTCGCCGCGAGCCTGGTCCTCGTCGGGTTGAGCGCGCTGACCTTCCTCAACAGCTGCAACACCATGGTGCAGACCTCCGTCTCGCCACAGTACCGGGCCAGAGTTCTGGCGCTTTATCTGATGGTGGTGCAAGGCGGAACGCCCCTAGGCGCCCCGCTGGTGGGTTGGCTCGCCGAGCTGCTGGGCGTGCGCGCAGCAGTGGCATTCGGCGCGGTGCTTTCGCTGCTGGTCAGCGTCGTCGCTCTGCTGGTTTGGCAGCGCTTCCGTCCCGACGCGGTGCCATTGCGCACCCAGTTCAGAGAACTCGTACCGGTTCGCAAACGACGAGGCTAATCCGGACTTATTCCTCGGTGCCTGCTACCGGAACCACGCTGACTTCGGAGGTGCTGGTGGTCAGCTGGGCGGTGAAGGAGAACTGCTCATTCACGGTCTTCTTCTCCAGCGTTCCGGTACGCAGATCCTGCTCGGTCAACGACAATTTTGCGGTCACTTTCAACGGGCTGAGCACCCACGCGCCATTGTAATAATTGACTTCAATGGTCGGGTACTTCGCGATGGACCACTCGATGGTCTCGGGGTTCACCCGTGAGGGGGTGTGATAGGCGAAGGGGCAGCCCGAAGGCATCAGCACCTGCTGCGCGGCGCATTCATTGAGGTAGGTGCGTACCTTGGAGTTGACCTGAGCAATAAATTCCTTGGTCGGCTGCGTCTTCAAGGAAATTTCCACCGGTTCCTTGGCAGGACCGGTCACCACGACTCCACGGGTGTCGGCCTCGAAGTTCTTGGTGCTGAAGCTCGCGTCGGTAATCGAGGGGTAGAACACCGGCAGGGTGCTCACCCCCTTGACCAGAGGGATCTTCTGATCATTGACGGCGACCTCGTTGACGGTATTGGCCTTGACCCGCACCGTAGGGAGCATCACCGGTTCAAAGGACCACTGGTCGAAGAACAGCCAGGACTTGCCGGTGCGGCGCAGGGTATAGGTGGATTCCTGTTCGACACCGTCGGCCTTGTACTTGGCGGTGACCGTATGCAAATCCGGGTCGTTCTCGGAAGAATCGGCCTTCTGCGCGTCGAATTCGGTAATCCCCGCTTGGGTGCGTTTGAGCACCTCACCGTCGAGTGCCACGGCGTCGCCCTGGGGAACTTGGGCACCCATTAGGCCAAGTGCCTCGGCGCCTTCACCGGCAAGCAGATGCTTGTGCAACGACTCGACCGCGTGCTCTGCTGAGAACAGCGTGCGGTTGGCAACGAGGGCGCTAGTTACCGCCAGTGCAACGATGATGATGGCCGCAGTTGCCCAGCGCAGGGCGAGGCGCGGCACGGAGATACGAGATTTCATTATTAATCAGGCTAGCGGGTTTCCGTTCAGAGGTTGTAACTCAACGGCGGCGGCGTCGGCGTTTTGTGCCGAACATTCCGCGGAGCATTTCGCGCCCCACCATTTTCGCCGCGTCCATTGCGAAGTCCATCAGCGGGTTGACTTGATTGTTTGAAGAATCGTTGGGGCGCTGTGGGGGCGCGGAGGATGACGACGGTGATTTTGTACGTGACGAAGACGGCGGCGTGGATTCAACCGGTGGCTGTTCCGCCGGGCTCTGCGAACTGGGCGGTACCGAAGTGGGCTTGCCAAGAATTGAATCTGCGATCCGGCGTGCTTCGGCATCGACATCTTGCGCGTCCGATGATCCGGAACCTGGCGCCGCAGCCGGGGGTGCCGACTCTGCGGCCGCCGGTTGGCCATTGAGCATCTCCATGGCCGAACGCCTATCGACCGCCGTGGCGTATTTTGCTGCCAGCTCAGAAGCCTGGATCAGCGAAGCCTGGGTTTCCGGGGACGGAGGACCGATGTGTGAGCCCGGCGAGGTGAGCTTGGTCCAAGCCACCGGCGTCGGCGCACCGCGTTCATTGAGCACGGTAATGACCGCTTCGCCAACACCGGCCTGGGTGAGAGCCTGGCGCAGGTCCAGGGGACCAGCAGGGAAAGTCTTGATAATCGCCTTGAGTGCTTCACCGTCCTTGGGCGTGAAGACGCGGACGGCATGCTGTATCCGGTTGCCGAGCTGTCCGAGGACCTCGTCGGGCAGATCCGCGGGCGATTGCGTGACAAAGAATAGGCCAACACCCTTGGAGCGAATGAGGCGGACGGTCGAAATGATCGCATCGATGAAGGCCTTGGAAGCGTCTTTGAACAGCAGGTGCGCCTCGTCGAGGAAGAAGACGAGCTTTGGCTTATCCAGATCGCCGGCTTCTGGCAAGTCATCAAAGAGATCGGCAAGCAACCACATCATGAAGGTGGAGAACAGCAGCGGCTGGCGATTCAGCGAGGGCAGTTCCAGGCAGCTGATGATGCCGTTCCCGGCCTCGTCGAAACGCAGAAAGTCATCGGTATCGAATTCGGGCTGGCCGAAGAATTTATCCAGGCCCTGTGACTGCATGATGGTCAGTCCGCGCAAGATGACTGCGGCCGTTGCGGCGGGAACTCCGCCGAGACCTTCGAGGTCCTGCTTGCCGTCATCGCTGAGCAAGAAATTAAAGACCGCTTTGAGATCCTTGAGATCGTCCATGGGCAGCTCACGCTGGTCGGCGTAGTGGAAAACCAACTGGAGGCACTCCTCCTGCGTCTCATTGAGTTCCAAAACGCGTGCAAGCAGGATCGGGCCGAAAGAATCAATGGTGGCACGCACCGAAAGCCCGTCGGTGCCCTCGCCAAGGGTCAAGAATTCCACCGGGTTCGCTCGTGCGGTGAACTCGTGGCCAATACCTGAAAGGCGTGCGGTGAGTTTGTCGCTGGGCTCTCCCTGCTGGGCCAGACCGCCCAGGTCGCCTTTGATATCGGCTAAGAAAACCGGCACGCCCTGAGCGCTGAGCTGCTCGGCCATCACCTGCAGGGTGACGGTCTTGCCTGTGCCCGTAGCGCCGGCAATGATGCCATGGCGGTTCAGCATTCGTAAGGGAACACGAACTTGTGCCTCAGGCTCCGGCGTTCCAGCGACAATTGCAGCGCCAAGCTCCAAGCCTGCGCCGTCGAAGGCGTAACCAGCTCGAAGCTGCGTGATGATCTCCTGCGAGGTACTTTCAACCATGCACATAGCCTACGCATCGCGTGAAGCTATCGGGAGAACGGCACGTAAAAATTCGTAGAAGACTTAGAAGGGATGCAAAAGCCGCTGCATAAAGGCCTTGGTGCGATGATGCGAGGGATTACCGAGAACCTGGGCGGCCGGCCCGTGTTCGACCACAACTCCACCATCCATGAACACCACGGTATCGGCCACATCACGGGCAAAAGCCAGCTCGTGGGTGACTAGCACCATTGACCAGCCCTCCTGAGCCAACTCCTTGATCACGGTCAGCACCTCGCCGACAAGTTCCGGATCCAGGGCGCTGGTTGGCTCGTCAAAGAGCAGCAGGTCCGGCTGCAGCATCAGCGCCCGTACGATGCCCACGCGCTGCTGCTGACCGCCGGAGAGCGAAGAAGGATAAGCCGCGGCCTTCTGTGAAAGTCCGACGCGCTCCAACAGTTCATTGGCTCTAGCCATCACCTCTTCGCGGGGCCGGCGCTGCACCTGCAAGGGGCCAATGGTCACATTTTGCAGCACCGTGAGATGGGGGAACAAGTGGTGACCTTGAAAAACCATCGCTGAGCGATCGCGGAGCACCTGGGCTTTCTTGGTCGGCAGCCCAGGGACAAAATGCACCTCGGGGCCACCGGCAAATGCTACGACTCCTTGATCCGGATTTTCCAGGCCGTTTAAGCAACGCAGTGCGGTAGTTTTGCCCGAACCAGACGGTCCAATGAGTGCTACAACCTCACCGGAATGCACAGTAAAATCTATGCCGCGCAGAACCTGATTGCTGCCGAATGCCTTGTGCAGCCCGGTGACGTTGAGCAAGGGGGTGGTATTCCTAGGCGACATACTTTTCAAGCCTGCTTTCCATGCGGTCCTGGATTGCCGAAAGGATCAGGCAAATGACCCAATAGATGGCTGCCGCTTCGAGATATAGCAGCATGAATTCATAGGTGGTAGCGGCGATTTCCTGGGCGCGCCGGAACATCTCGGTCACCAGAATCATCGATGCCAACGAAGTGTCTTTAACCAGCGAAATGAAGGTGTTCGACAGCGGCGGTACTGCCACACGCGTCGCCTGCGGCAAGATGAGCCGATACAGGGTGCGCGTACGGGACATCCCAATGGTGTAACCGGCCTCCCACTGCCCACCAGGCACCGACAGGATTGCGGCGCGGATGATTTCCGCGGCATAGCCTCCGACGTTGAGGGTGAATGCCAAAATGGCCGAAGGCCAAGGATCAATGGTGACTCCCAAGGAGGGCAAGCCATAGAAGATCACGAACAATTGGACCAATAACGGGGTGCCGCGGATGATCGAAATATAACCACGGGCAATTCCGGAGACCAGCTTGTTCGCGCTGATCCGCATCAGCGCGACCATCAACGCCAACGCCAAGCCCAGGCTGAAACTGATCAAGGTCAGGGGAATGGTGGCCATTAATGCGCCGCTGACCATCGGCCACAGCGAATCCAAGGCTAGCTGCCAGAGTGAATCCATTTGTTCTCTTCCCGTCCTAGACAGCGGACACTGGCCCAAAGTGGGTCCTTGGGCCAGCTTACGTGTCGAGGTGCGACGATCGAGGCTAGTTACTTGGTGATGTCTTCGCCGAAGTACTTTTCGGAGATCTTGGTGAGGGTCCCGTCAGCCGACAATTCCTCCAATGCGGTGTTGATGGCATCGCGAAGTTCGGTCTGGTCCTTCTTCAAGGCGACGACGGTCTCGGACTTCTCCTCGGACTCGGCAGCGATCTTGATGCTGTCATCCGGGTTGGTCGTCTGCGAATCCAGGAAGGTGAGTTTGTCGTTGACCGTGGCATCAACCCGGCCCTGCTTGAGCAGCGTGACGGCCTGGGCCCAACCCTCGACCGCCTGGATCTTGGCGCCCGCATCCTTGGCATCATCGTGGAAGCTACTGGTCAGCGACTGCGCAGTGGTTTTACCGTCCAGCGAATCGAAGGAAGTGATGTCGGTGTTCTCGCTTTTGGTGACGATGACACCGCTGGAGAAGTTGTATGGCTCGGAAAGCAGGTATTTCTCAACCCGTTCCGGGGTTACGTTGACCTGGTTGGCGATGACGTCAAATCGTCCGGCTTCCAGACCGGCGAAAATGCCATCCCACTGGGTTTCTTGGAACTCGACCTCTACGCCGAGCTGATCGCCGACTGCCTCAATGACTTCAACATCAAAACCGGTCAGCTGATCGCCTTCGTGGAAGGAGAAGGGACGGTAGGTGCCTTCGGTGCCCACGGTCAGCACGCCGCTGTTTTTCACATGCTGCAGCAGGTTTTCATCCGCGGCGGGGGAGCTGGCGGAGTCTGTACTTGAGGCACCGCATGCACTCAGTGCCAGTGCGAGTACTGCCGTAATTGCCAGAAGGGGAGCTGTGCGCTTCATGATGACCTAACATTTCGAGGTGACGAGGTGTTCTCTACCCAAATCAACGGTGCTGACTTACCGGGTATTCCGTAAGATTTCCGTGAATAAACCTATGAAGCAACTGACATGTCATATATCTTCTTCTGTAATCGATCATCCTTCACGGAATCTTCCGCTAAAGCCCGAGGAGCAATGCCAGAATCATCATCATGGGGACGGCGCAGATAGTGGTGATTAACACCGTATCCTTGGCGACCGTCACACCACGCTCGTAGCGTTGCGCGGTGACAAAAATATTCTGTGCGGTGGGTAGCCCGGCCATAATGACCGCCGCGACCAGCATCCCACCGGAAAGGCCAAAGAGGTAGGCGGCGGCCAACCATGCGAGCAGTGGCTGCAGGAATAGCTTCGCAACCGAACCCAGCAATACATCTGCCCGGCGTCCGGACTTCTTTTCCAAGGGTTTGGAACCGACCAGGGAGATGCCGAATGCCATCAGCATGGCTGGAATCGACGCACCGGAAATTAGTTCGATGGGCGCCAAGACCAATTCGGGAACCTCGAATCCCGTCAGCGCCACCACTAGTCCCAGCATCGAACCGATAATCATCGGGTTCTTCGCAGTGGCAACCACCAAGGCTATCGGGGTAGTGCGATGTGTGCTGGTCGTAGCATCTAGCATGGCCAGATTGATCGGCTGGTAGAGAGCCAGCTGAAACAGGATGATGGGCGCCGCATGAGACACGTCGCCCAGCACGTACAAGGCGATGGGCAGGCCAAGATTCGCGGAGTTCACCGTGGAGGCCGACATGGCCGCCACGATTCGTTCGGCCGGTTCGCGTTTGAGCCACTTATAGGTCACCAGATGGTAAGCCAGAGCCGTCAAACCGGCAGAGATCGCGGCAACCCACATCAGCGGCCCCAGTACGGCCACCGGTTCCGACTCGGCCAAGGTGACAAACAACAGCGCCGGACTGGCGACGAAAAACGTCAGCCGGCTCAGCACATGGCGTCCCTGTTCGCCCAGCACTCCGGTGCGACCCACCAGATAACCCACCAAGATCACTATCCAGATGATTGAGAATCCTGACAGCACACCGGTCATGGAAACTCCTCGGTTCGATAAGGCGCGGGATGCCAACGCAAAACGTCGGGACACCTGAGGTGTCCCGACGTTCGGCATAATGCGAGCGGGCGACGGGAATCGAACCCGCGTATCGAGCTTGGGAAGCTAGCGCTCTACCATTGAGCTACGCCCGCAATGCTCCGGGCGGCCTAATGGCGGCCCGGGCGAAGTCCAGCTTATCCTACGAAATCGCAGGTCAGAAATCTGCGAACCGAGATGTCCGAATTTTGACCCGATCTCACTCGGCCCGTTTTTCCTTGAGCAGTTCTTCCTTCAGGATGGCCACTCCATCCGCTGGAACTTCAAAGCTCAGTTCATCTCCCGGATTCACCACGAAACCGGTTCCTTCCAACGCGCGCACAATCGTGGCACCCTGCACCTTAACTCCATAGGGGGCCATGTCGATGTAGGAGCCAGGGATACGATCCAATCCGGTAAACAGCGCGACCATTGCGGCCCCTGCCGGGTTGGTGAGCAGCATCGGCTGCGCATTCTTGTTGTCCTCGGTCACCTCTTCGCGTGAGAGGAAGTAAACCTCGGCGGTCATGAAGGCGCTGATCACGGATCCGGAAAGTTCGGGTTTGTTAAGTCCGGCCTGCAACATCATCTCGAAGTGCGTTTTGGGACGTTCGCGTTCCTTGTCCATTGGCGTTTCGACGACCATATTCGGCTGTTCGTCGGGATTGCGTCCGTCCCGCGGGGCGTTGCTGTTATCGGAGCTCATGTACTCAAGCATGTCGCGCCAAACCCGCAGGTGCAAACGCCGAATGAGGAAAATCGGCGCAAAGGCCTAAAATAGTTGAAGAGCAATCATCATCATTTCCAAGGACTGAGCATGCCTGAATTTCGCTATGAAGATCTTCTGCCAATTGGCGAGGATCAGACCCCATACCGCAAGATTTCCTCCGAGGGCGTCAAAGTTGTCGCCGGACCGGACGGCAAGAACTTCCTGCAGGTAGCCCCCGAGGCACTGGAACAGCTGGCCGAAACCGCACTGCACGATATCTCGCACTACCTGCGTCCGGCCCACCTGCAGCAGCTGCGCAACATCCTCGACGATGACGATGCCAGCCCGAACGACAAGTTCGTGGCACTGGATCTGCTGAAGAACGCAAATATCGCCGCCGGCGGCATCCTGCCCATGTGCCAGGACACCGGAACGGCAATCGTCATGGGTAAGCGCGGCCAGCGTGTGCTGACCGAAGAGCAGGACGAGATTTCGCTATCGCGCGGCATCTACAACGCGTACACCCGGCTGAACCTGCGCTACTCGCAGCTCGCCCCGATCACCACCTGGGAAGAGAAGGCCACCGGCAACAACCTGCCCGCGCAGATTGACCTGTACGCAGACACCAAGGCCTGCCACGACACCGACTACAAGTTCCTGTTCATGGCCAAGGGCGGCGGCTCCGCCAACAAGTCCTTCCTGTACCAGGAGACCAAGGCGATCCTCAACGAGAATGCGATGCTGCGGTTCCTGGATGAGAAGTTGCGTTCGCTGGGAACGGCCGCTTGCCCGCCGTACCACCTGTCCATCGTCATCGGTGGAACCAGCGCCGAGATGGCCTTGAAGACCGCCAAATACGGGTCGGCCAAATACCTTGATTCGCTGCCCACCGAGGGTGCCATGACCGGACGCGGATTCCGCGATACGGAGCTTGAAGACAAGGTGCTGGAGCTGACCCGCCACTTCGGCATCGGCGCCCAGTTCGGCGGCAAGTACTTCTGCCACGACGTGCGCGTGGTGCGCCTGCCACGCCACGGTGCCTCGCTGCCGGTGGCTATCGCGGTATCCTGCTCCGCCGACCGCCAGATGATGGCGAAGGTCACCGCCGACGGACTGTTCGTCGAGCAGCTGGAAACCGATCCGGCGCGCTTCATGCCAGATGAGAACCACCCGGCGATCGCCGCGCACGACGACGAAACCGCTGGGGTCTCCGGCACCGGCGGATCCTCCGTGGTCAAAATCGACCTGAACAAGCCCATGGATGAGATCCTGGCCGAACTGTCCAAATACCCGGTCAAGACCCGACTGTCGCTGAACGGTCCGCTGGTCGTGGCTCGCGATATCGCGCACGCCAAGATCAAGGAACGGCTGGACGCCGGCGAAGAGATGCCGCAGTACCTGAAGGACCACCCGGTCTACTACGCGGGTCCGGCGAAGACTCCCGAGGGCATGCCCTCGGGTTCCTTCGGCCCAACGACCGCCGGTCGCATGGACTCCTACGTGGATCAGTTCCAGGCAGCCGGCGGCTCGATGGTCATGCTGGCCAAGGGCAACCGCTCCGGCCAGGTCACCGAGGCCTGCAACACCCACGGCGGGTTCTACCTCGGTTCGATCGGCGGCCCGGCCGCCCGCTTGGCGCAGGACTGCATCAAGAAGGTCGAGGTCGTCGAATATGAGGAGCTTGGCATGGAAGCTATCTGGAAGATCGACGTCGAAGATTTCCCGGCGTTCATCGTTGTCGATGACAAGGGCAATGACTTCTTTGAAGCGACCATGAAGCCGACCTTCACCGGCATTCCGGTTCGCGCCAAATAGTACGCGAACGTGGCTTAAATGCTTGGGGGCTCACCGAATGGTGAGCCCCCAAGCATTTAACATATGGGTATTGAACTACTTTTCGGTGAAACCGAAACCCCAGTCGCGATACGGGGGAAGGAAACGAAGCACCAGCAGGTCGTCGTCCTTGACCGGACCTGATTCGTCCTTCTTCTTGGAAGCCGGCGGAGCGGAATCTTCTTCGACGGTTGCCGCGTTTTCCACGGTTTTCTCGCCAGCCTCTTCGCTTGCCGCTGCTTTCGCGTCGTGCAGGAATTCGTGATACTCCTCGAAGGTTTCGGCCTTCGATTCCTTCATGGCCGCGGCGTGCTCCTTGCCGATATAACGCACATGCCATGGCTCGTACTTATAGCCGGTGATCTCTTCCATGCCTTCCGGATAGCGAATGATCAATCCGTAGTCCACCGCATGCTCGGCAACCCACATGCCGGCGTTCGTTAGGCCGAAAGATTCTTTGAGATCGGTGCTGCCGCCGATGCTTCCAACATCTGCGGCCAAGCCAAGCTGGTGCTCGCTGGTTCCTGGGCGTGCAGAAATGCGTTCGGCATAGGCCGTACCGTATTTGGCCTGGTACTGGTTGAAGAGCACCGCTTGGCGTCCATAGGATCGGTAGGCGCTCAAAAGCTTGATGGGGTGACCGGACTTGCGTGCCCCGGCAATCAAAGCCTCAACGGCCTCGGCCGCTTCGGGGCGCAGCTTATGGGAAGTTCCCGCGACATCCACCAGCTTCTTTGGCGTGTAATCGGCAGGGGAGAGCTGGGTGTCGGGATTGATCAACGCGAGGAAGCTTGCGGCATCGGTAAACTCTCCAGCCTCGACTACTGGCAGCGCTTCGGGAGCCGCATGAGCTGCCACGCTGCCAGAGAGCACAACAACGCCCGCCAAAACGGCACTAGTGACTGCTGAAGCCAAGCGCATGAAACGTACCTTCTGTTGTGGATCGGCGAATGGGACACAAGTCCCTAGACCACGATAGCCTCAAATCCTCTATAAACTATGGGAATTTGAGCAGAACCACATGTTTCGATGTCACCGGGTTCACCCGGTGCACAGCACAGTGTCCGCGAGAATGACCGGTAGCATCAAGGAGACGAATCAAGAGTCTTGCTTCGCGCATAAGATCCGCACCTAGCCCCAATCATGCAAGGAACTCGATCTAGTTGAATAAGAACGAACTCAAGGCCGATGGGTTCACCGGTTTTCGGCCCTTTAAGGCGCTGGAGACGAACCGTGTGCCACAGCGTCAGGGCATCTTTGCGGTCTTGCGCCCCGCGGATTTCGAACCGCGTTTCCTGGCGCGCAGCGGCGCCGGAATATTCAAGAAGAAAAACCCTTCGCTGCCGATTGAAGACTTGAAAGCCCGCTGGGTCCAGGAGGCGGACATCTTGTATATCGGAAAGGCCAGCCCGGGCAGCCAAGGAAATCGCGGCCTCCGCATACAACTGAAAGAGATCATCGATTTTGGGGCGGGCAAACCCCCGGGGCACTGGGACAGCCGTTTGCTCTGGCAACTTGCGGGCTCCGGGAAGCTCATCATTGCCTGGAAGGAACTACCAGCCGAAGACCTGAACCAGGCTCTGGCCAACTATCAAGCGAAGTTCCTTGCGCACTATGGCCAGCTACCCTACGCGAATATCGTTCAAACGCGCGCCTAGGGTGAGCGATTCAGCAGATTCGGGAATAGTTTGCCCTAAAAACGCTACTTTTTGGGTTTCCTACTGCGACTTACAGGGATGAACAGGATAAATTTAGTTACGTGTTGTATTCAGATCGTGATATTCGTCGAGAAATTGTATCCGGTGAAATTGGCTTAGAGCCGTTTGACCCTGAGATGGTGCAGCCCGCATCGGTTGATGTGCGCTTGGACAGATTCTTTAGGCTCTTTGATAATCACAAGTACGCTCATATCGATCCGGAACAGGATCAGAATGAGCTGACCCGGCTTGTTGAGGTCGCCCCGGACGAACCCTTCATCTTGCACCCGGGAGAATTCGTGCTGGGATCCACCTATGAGGCGGTGACTCTTGGCCATGGAGTTGCTGCGCGGCTCGAAGGCAAGAGCTCCTTGGGCCGCCTGGGTCTGCTGACGCACTCAACCGCGGGATTTATCGATCCGGGTTTCTCCGG
Organism: Glutamicibacter sp. 363; assembly: GCF_052379505.1. Taxonomy (NCBI): domain Bacteria; kingdom Bacillati; phylum Actinomycetota; class Actinomycetes; order Micrococcales; family Micrococcaceae; genus Glutamicibacter; species Glutamicibacter sp. 363. The sequence goes on from NZ_JBQSYR010000025.1 coordinate 20,729, forward strand.
TCACGTAACCCTAGAGCTGTCGAATATGGCAACACTGCCGATCAAGCTTTGGCCGGGATCGAAGATCGGGCAGCTGTGCTTCTTCAAGCTGACTTCGGATACCGAACACCCCTACGGCTCGGGTCCATACGGGAATCGCTACCAGGGGCAGCGCGGGCCGACCGCTTCACGTAGCCACCTGAATTTCCACCGCACCACTATCGAAGAATAAGTCCCGAGTTCCCCGCGCGCTGTTCTAGGGCAGGCTGCCCGGATAGGCCTTCGAGGTGTGGTTGCTCCTTAGCGCTAAGGAGCAACCACACCATCGCCATTTAAAGCATCAGGGCGCTTCCGCCGAGCCAAGAGCCGATGGCGAAGGTGACGACCAATGCCGTGGCCCCACCGATCAGCACGCGCAGCGTTGGGCGTAGCACCGGTGCGCCACCGAGCTTGGCACCTAAGATGCCGGTGACCGCCAGCGCGAGCAACACCGCGGCAAAGGTCACCGGAATCTTCAGTGGCCCAGGCAGCAGGACGGCGGTGGCAAAAGGCAGGACCGCACCGCTGAGGAAAGCAATAGCCGAGGCGATGGCCGCGTGCCACGGACTGAGCACCTCATCCGGATCAAGATTCAATTCGGCATCCAAATGGGCTCTGAGCACATCGTGCTCGGTCAGCTCAACGGCAACCTGTGCCGCGGTGCGGGCGCTCAGCCCCTTGTCCCGGTAGAGCTGGGTCAGCTCTTCGAGCTCGGCTTGGGGCGTGTCGCGCAGTTCGGCCTGCTCCTTCTCGATCAGCGCCCGCTGAGAATCTGCGGCGCTGGCGACCGACACATATTCACCGAGAGCCATGGAGATGGCTCCACCAATCACGGCTGCGGCGCCGGCGGTGAGGATCGGAGCGTTGGCGGTCGTGGCACCGGCAACACCGACGACCACGGCGGCAACCGAAACGATTCCATCATTTGCCCCGAGGACTCCCGCGCGTAACCAATTGAGCCGTTCGGCCACCCCCGAATCATGCGGCTCGACACCGTGCTCGGTATTTTCTGCGTTCATGAGCGACAGTCAATCACTAGTGCACCGGGCTTAGCCAGCAGGAGAAGATTTACGGCATTCGCGTTTCTAGCTGCCCGGTGTTTTGTGAGGCGAGCGGATCGGCAGCAGCAACAACAGGCCTAGCAGAAGCACCACTAAAATTCCCAGGATTCCATAACGTTGTGCCTGACCGCTCTCCACCAAGGGGGTGGCAAGGGCAATGGACAGTCCAAAGAGCGTCGGAGCAAGGAAGGAGACCGCACGTCCGGTGGTCGCGTAGAGACCGAAAAGTTCGCCCTCTCGCCCTTCGGGGATCATCCGGGACAGGTAGGAGCGCGAGGCCGACTGGGCCGGTCCCACGAATAGGGTGAGCAGCAGTCCGAAGATCCAGAATCCTGAGGCACCGGGGGAGAAGAACACCCCGGCCCCGGCAATCAGCAAGCCAATGAGCGAACCGGTGATTACCGCCTTCGGTCCAATCACGTCATCGAGGCGACCGCCTATTACCGCGCCGAGCGCGGCGACCATATTGCCCACAATTGCGAAGATGATGACCTCGGTGAGCGTAAAACCGAAGGTTCCGGCGGCAATCACGCCGCCGAAGGTAAAGATCGCGCTGAGCCCATCGCGGAAAACGGCCGAGGAGCCTAGGAAGAAGAGCAGATTGCGGTCTTCATGCCACAGGCCCACGATGCGGCCCCACAACACCTTGTAGGACTGCGACAACGGAATCTTCGTTGACACCGTCGAGGTGCTTTCGGGGATGACGAAGAATAGCGGCAGCGCAAAGATCAGGCACCACAGTGCGCTGAACACCGCGACCCACCGCAAGTTCAGCGAGTCGGCGGTATTCGCTCCGGGCCAGTCGACGATTGGCTGGACGAATCCGAAGAGCACCAGGGCCAGCGCCAGAATTCCGCCGACATACCCCATGCCCCAGCCGAAGCCGGAGACCTTGCCAACGGTGGCGCGCGTGGAAATCTGGTTCAGGACCGCGTTGTAGTTCACCCCGGCGAATTCAGAGAACAGCGACAAGGCCGCAATGATCCCGACACCAAAGAGCAGGTAGTTCGGATCGGGGTAAACGAAGAAGCCGGCGGCGCAGACCAGCACAAGCAGCAAGGTATTAACGATGATCCAGAGTTTGCGCCGCCCGGCGGCGTCCGCCCGGAGCCCGGTCACCGGAACGAGCAAGGCGATCAGCAAGCCTGCGATGGATAGGGCTTGCGAGAGGACCAGCGATGAATGGTCGGTATCACCGAAAAGTTCACTGGTCAGATACACGGTGAACACGAAGGTGATCATCACTGCGTTGATCGCCGCCTGGCCCCAATCCCAACTTGCCCAAGCCCAGGTGTACTTATTGAGCCACTTGCCACCGTGTTGGTCTACCACCGGTTCAATATTCGATCCCATGTGGGCATCGTACAGGTTTGCGGTGATCAGAAAATGAATTAGCACATGCATATGCCAGTGTCGGAATTCATCATGTTGTTCTCCGGTGGCGCAATTACTCCCCGAAGCGCTCAACAGTGCATAAAATCCCCTCTGGACTGATAAAATTGCGTAGCGGACATTTTCTGTTCGTCGGACTCTGGCCCCTTGTTCAGTCGACAGAGGAGACGTGTGTTAATAATTCTCATTGCACTCTTTGCAACGGCGACGTTGTCCCCAATGCTGTTCCGGGCGCTCAAAAGAAACGCCTTCTATGTAGTGGCAATTGTTCCCGCAGTGGGTTTTATCTGGCTCATCACACGCATGCCGGCCGTCCTGGCAGCAGACCCGACCTTGTCATCCGGGGCCCCGAACGCGCCACCTTCTTTGAGCATCGACTGGATCCCGGGCCTGAATATCGGGCTGAACTTCCGCATGGATGCGCTAGCCGCAAGCCTGCTGCTGCTGATCCTCGGCGTTGGCGCACTCGTGCTGATCTACTGCGGACGCTACTTCAAGAACGATGACCCGCAAATCGGTGGCTTCGCCGCCAAGATGGTCGCCTTCGCCGGCGCCATGACCGGCCTGGTGACCGCCGACGACGTCATCATCATGTTCATCTTCTGGGAAATCACCTCGGTGCTTTCCTACCTGCTCATCGGCTTCAGCCAGCACCTGATCACCGCGCGACGCTCGGCAATGAACGCGCTGATCGTAACCACCTTCGGTGGATTGGCCATGCTCGCCGGGCTGCTGATGCTTGGCGCTCAAACCGGCAGCTACCGGCTCTCCGAGTGGATCGCGCAGTCCGAACAGCTGGTCTCCACCGGAATGTTCGTTGACGTGGCAATCGCCTTGATCCTGCTCGGAGCCATCTCCAAATCCGCGCTGGTTCCCTTCCACTTCTGGCTGCCCGGAGCGATGGCCGCACCGACCCCGGTTTCCGCCTATCTTCACGCCGCGGCCATGGTCAAGGCCGGGGTATACCTCATCGCCCGACTGGCCCCGGGCTTTTCCGAAACTGCTTTTTGGGTGCCGCTCACCGTAGGCATTGGCGTGCTGACCATGCTGATCGGCGGTTACCGCGCGCTGAAACAGTATGACCTGAAACTGATCCTTGCCTTCGGCACCGTCTCGCAGCTTGGCTTCATCATTGCGATCTTCGGCTTCGGCACCGCCGAAGCCGCCTTCGCCGCGCTGGCATTGACGCTGGCACATGGCTTGTTCAAGGCCACCTTGTTCCTCACCGTGGGCATCATCGACCACAACACCGGTACCCGTGATATCCGCAAGCTCTCCGGACTGCGGCGCAGCATGCCGATCCTGGCGCTGATCGCCGCTATCGCCGTCGCGTCGATGGCGGGGATCCCGCCATTGTTCGGATTCGTCGCCAAGGAGGCGGTCTACGAGGCCGCCTTGCACCTGGACACCGGCTGGGGGACGTTCGCGCTGATCGGGCTGGTTCTGGGCGCCGCGCTGACCATGGCCTATTCCTTGCGCTTCCTCATCGGGGCCTTCGGCGTGAAACCGAAGATCGCCGGCGAGACCACGTATAAGCGTCCCTCGCTGATCTTCCTGAGCCCCCTGCTGGTGTTGACCTTGTGCACCCTGGCGCTGGGCCTCTACCCGAAATTCATCGAACCGCTGATCGCCCACTGGTCGCTCCTGCAGGGCGGACCGGGGCAGATGCATCTAATGCTTTTCGCCGGGTTCAACCCGGCCTTGGGACTGAGCGCCATCTCGGTGGCCATCGGTATTTTGTTCTTCTGGCTGCGCAAGCGCACCGATACCGGAGCGCCGTTGCGGCGCAGCGTGATTTCCGCCGAGGAAGTCTACCGCGGGAGCATCAACGTGCTGGACCGTGTCGCCATTTGGACCACCGGTCGTACCCAGCGTGGTTCGCTGTCCTTCTACCTGGGCGTGATCCTCATGGTCGTGCTCATCTTGCCGCTGTCCATCGCGTTGACCGTCGAAACTCCGTGGCCCACCAACTGGGTCATCGCCGATCATCCGGCCCAGCTGGTCATCGGCGCGATCATCATCACCGGTTGCGTGATCGCGATCGTGGCGCCGAAGCGTTTCATGGCGGTGCTGATGGTCTCGGTGACCGGCTACGGGATGGTTGCCATCTTCGCGCTGCAGGGCGCCCCGGATCTGGCGCTCACCCAGCTGTTGGTGGAAACCATCGTGCTGGTCTCCTTCGTGCTGGCGCTGCGCGCCCTGCCCAAACGCCTCTGGGTTGGCCTGACCGAGATCAATTGGGGCCGCGCGGTGCTCGCCATCGCGCTGGCGATCATGGTGGTGTATATCGCTATCGCGATGATGGCCGCACGCACCGAAGCCCCGATCTCGCTGGCCTACCCGGATCTGGCCTACTACGAGGGCTTCGGCGAGAACATCGTGAACGTGACGCTGGTGGACATCCGCGTCTGGGATACCTTCGGCGAGATCACCGTGCTGGCGGCTGCGGCCACGGGCGTGGCCTCGCTGATCTTCGCCGGCCGGAGCTTCGGGCAGCGCGTGCGCGCCCATCATGTAGCACCGGGAAGCATCGACCGCGGCTCCGAAGCCATGGGCGACCAGCGGAGCAAGGAAGTTGGGCTGCGCGTGGCCCGGCGTTTCGCCAGCTCCAGCAACCAGGACTGGCTGATGGCCGGCAACACGCTGGTGGCCGAACGGCGTTCGATCATTTTCGAGATTGTCACCCGGCTGGTATTCCACACGGTGCTGCTGCTCAGCGTCTATGCGCTGATCGCCGGGCACAACGCCCCCGGCGGGGGATTCGCCGGCGGGCTGATCGCGGGGCTGGCCTTGACCATCCGCTACCTTGCCGGCGGACGCGTGGAGCTCTCCGAATCGATGCGTGTCGCACCTGGCATGCTGATCGGTGGCGGCTTGGCCCTGGCCGGAATTGCCGGAGTGATTCCGGTGCTTTTCGGCGACCCGATCTTCACCACCTACGTATGGGAATTCTGGCTGCCGGTCTTTGGCGAACATAAGTTCGTCACCTCAACGATTTTCGATATTGGAGTGTATCTGGTGGTCCTTGGCCTCGTACAGGACGTCCTGCGCTCCCTGGGTAGCGAAATCGATGAGCTCTCCGAGGGGCGCTCACCGATCGAACAACACGATGTCACCCACGCCACGGCTTCGGGGGTAGGACGATGAGCGTGAATATTACCTTCCTGGTGATTACCGGCGTGCTGCTGGCCGCCGGATTCTATCTGGTACTGGAACGTACCCTGACCCGCGTGCTGCTTGGCATCATGCTCTTGGGCAACGGGGTGAACCTGCTGATCCTGACCAGCGGCGGACGCCGCGGGGTGGCGCCGCTGTTCGATTCGAGCATTGCCCCGGAGGAGTACTCCGATCCGTTGCCGCAGGCCTTGATCCTCACCGCCATCGTGATCACCTTCGCGGTGACCGCGTTCCTGCTCGCGATGATCTATCGTTCCTGGGCGCTGACCAGCGCCGATGTGGTTGCCGACGATACCGAGGATATTAAGGTTTCGCAGTCCACCGCATATGACGAAGAAGAAGATTCGCCGGTAGCCGAGGACACGACAGAATTCGTCGATGAAGAAGGCCGACCGATTAGAGAAGGGGAAGAGTAACCATGGAATTTCTCGAACTCTCCCCGCTGGCTGTTCTGCTGCCGATATTCGGTGCCGGCGCAGCGTTCCTGGCGCGCCGCCGCCTCCGTGTCCAGCGGCTGATCACGATCGGCATCCTCTGCCTGACGCTGGTTCTCGAAGCCGGCATGGTGGCAGCGGTGTGGGGCGGCGAAAGCTATGCCATCCATATTGGCGGCTGGGACTCGCCGTTCGGCATTGCGCTGATGGTCGACGGCTTCAGCTCCTTCATGCTGCTGATTTCGACCGTGGTGTCCCTCGCGGTGCTGTTCTACGCGACCAGCCAGGGCCTGGCCGATGGGGACGAACCGGGGCCGGTATCGGTCTTCCACCCGGCCTACCTGATTCTGCTCGCCGGCGTGTCCAACGCTTTCCTCGCCGCGGATCTATTCAACCTGTATGTCGGCTTCGAAATCCTGCTGACCGCCAGCTACGTGCTGCTGACCCTCGGCGGTACCGCCGAACGCATCCGCGCCGGAACCACCTATGTGGTGGTTTCGGTGGTGTCCTCGGTGATCTTCCTGATGGCGATCGCAATGATCTATGCCGCCACAGGTACCGTGAACATGGCAGACCTGGCGGTGAAGCTGCCCGAACTGGACCAAGGCCCGCACCTGATCCTGCACGTGCTGCTGCTTATTGCTTTCGGCATCAAGGCCGCCGTTTTCCCGCTCTCACTCTGGCTTCCGGACTCCTATCCAACGGCTCCGGCCCCGGTCACCGCGGTATTCGCCGGGCTGCTGACCAAGGTCGGGGTGTACGCGATCATCCGTACCGAAACGCTGTTGTTCCCCGGCGGGACGGTTAACGCCGCGCTGCTGGTGGTTGCGGCATTGACCATGGTCATCGGTATTCTCGGTGCGCTGGCCCAGACGGACCTCAAACGTATGCTTTCGTTCACGCTAACCAGCCACATCGGCTACCTGATCTTCGGTGTTGCCGTCGGCGGACCGCTGGCCATCGCCGCCACCATCTACTACGTGGGCCACCACATCATCGTGCAGACCTCGCTATTCATGGTTGCCGGGCTCATCGAACGCCGAGCAGGCAGCGCGAACGTGACCAAACTCGGCTCGCTGGCCAAGCTGTCTCCGATGCTTGCCGTGCTCTTCTTCATTCCGGCCATCAACCTCGGCGGCATCCCGCCCTTCTCCGGATTCCTCGGGAAGTTCGGGCTGTTGCATGCGGCGTCGTCCGAGGCAGACGCCTTGACTTGGGTGGTCATCGGCGCCGGGCTGCTGACCAGTTTGCTGACCCTGCTTGCGATTATTCGTGTGTGGGCGCGTATGTTCTGGCGCCGTGCGGCGGATGCCGAGGTGCCGAACGCGCAATTGATCGCAGAATCGACGCGGGTTCTGGAACATGCCGCGGCAGGCGGCGCCGAGTCCCCGCATCTGGGCAGGAAGCTTGCCCGCGAGTTGGAATCCGAGTCCCTGCCTTGGGGGATGCGCTACGCGACCGGTTCGCTCGTTGCCGCAGGTATCGCGCTGACCATTTTCGCCGGGCCGATCTTCGCCTTCTGTGAACGCGTGGCGGCCGAATTGATTGCACGTGAACCATTCATCAACGCAGTACTACCGTTGAGTTAGGAGGAAAGGCGCATGAAGGACAAGAACCTCAAACATCGTGACCAGCGCATCGATGATGCGCTGGATACCTCCGGTGTCCGTCACCGTGCCACCTTCAAGCAGGAGTGGCCGTTGCTCCTGCTGCTCATCTTCGTATGGGGTGCACTGTGGCAGGACTTCTCGGCCGGGAATCTATTGTTTGGCGCGATTATTTCGATCGTCATCGTGAATCTATTCCCGCTGCCGCCGGTGGTGCTTCCCGGACGAATAAACCTTTGGTATTGCCTGAAGCTCTTCGCGTGGTTCCTGATGCAGGTATTCGTCGCCAGCGGCCATGTGGCGCGAGTTGCGATAGTACGCCGTAAGAAGGCACGCAGCGCGGTGATCGCAGTGCCGCTGCGCACCGAATCTGACTTGGTAGTGATGACCGTGGGCCATGTGCTGACCCTGATCCCAGGTTCCTTCGTGGTGGACGTGGACCGCAGCAGTTCCACCTTGTACCTGCACTATCTCGATGTGAATAGCGATGCGGATGTGGAAAAGGCGCGAGCGAATATCCACGACATTGAACGCCGGTTGATCATGGCCATCGGAAGCCCCGATGAATACGAGGCGATCAAGAATGAATGCGGTCCGGATTTCTCCAGCAGGAAGCCCAAGAAATGATTGAAATAGCTGTATGGATTGGCGGAGTGATGTTGGCGCTGGCCTCTATCGCTTGCCTGTGGCGGGTTTTCAAGGGCCCCTCGATTCTTGACCGGGTGCTCGCTCTCGACGTCATGCTGTTGATCATTTCCAGTGCGCTGTGCCTAGACATGGCGCTGAACCGGCACACCGATTACCTGCTGTTCACGGTGGTTGCCTGCACCTTGGGATTCATCGGCTCGGTTACCGTCTCGCGGTTCGTATCGGATCAGAGGAACGCCTAATGGACACGTTCTTAGAAGCACTCGCTGCGCTCTTGCTGGTACTTGGTTCCCTGATGTCGCTGATCGCCGGAATCGGTTTAATTACCTTCCCGGATCTGCTTTCACGCATGCACGCGGCCACCAAACCACAAGTATTGGGCTTCCTGCTGCTCTTCGCCGGACTCATCATCCACTTGCGCAGCTGGGGACTGATCCCGGTCTTTGCTTTGGCCTGGGGATTGCAGCTGCTGACTGCCCCGGTATCGGCGCACATGATTGGCCGCGCCGGATATCGCACGAAGCACGTGGCGAAAGAAACCTTGCATGTTGATGAACTAAAACAGGTCATTAGCAATCATTCGCAGACGACCGGAACCACCGCAGCGGTGCCGCCAGCGAAACCTGCACAGAACGACGAGCCCGAGAGCACCTAGCTGCTGGTTAAACTTTGGTGGGGCAGGCCAAATGGCCTGCCCCACCAAAGGAATTCGGCAATGTTACTTGCTGAACTTCTTCATGGCCTTGTTGGTGCCGCGATCAGCCAGCACCTGGATAATCGATGCGACCACGGCGGAGAAAATGGCGAACCCCAAAGCCTGGCGCATACTCGCTTCCGCGGCTGCTTCCTTGCCGTGACGTGGCGCGTCGTTTCCGGTGAAGCCTTTCCAGACCTTGTCGACCAGTCGGCTTCCAAGCATTCCCGCTCCCATTGAAATTCCAAGGGTAACAAGCTTCTGCACTGAGTTCATGAGGACCTCGCATTCGCGTCGTAAGGTTTCGTTCTGTAGCCCAGCATACCTGCGGTATGGTGGTTGAGCAGTAATCATTCCGACAGGGGAGCGTCATGCCGTTCGCGGTGCAAGACGCTGAGAGTGCGATAGATCGCAGACCCTCGAACCTGCCCCGGCTAGTACCGGCGAAGGAAGTCGAGCATCTCGGATGCGGATCATGGCGCGCGATTAAACGCCCACCGGTCCGTGCATCTCCCCTCCTTACATAGGAGGACAAACCTTATGAACGTTGCACCAGCAACTAACCGTGCCAGCTGGCGCGTGGTCGACATCGTTGTGGCCTCGGTAATCGCGGTCGCCTCGGGCGTTATCTTTTGGGCTTGGAACGCCGGATACGGATTGGTCAGCCTTGCTTTCGTGGCTTTCCCACCGGCAAGCGCCTTCGTATCTGGCATGTGGCTTTTTCCCGCGGTGCTCGGTGCGTTGATTATCCGGAAACCCGGTGCCGCGCTGTATTGCGAGATCCTCGCCGCCGTCATCTCAGCCTTGCTAGGTTCCCAATGGGGATTAGCGGTGCTGTTCTCCGGCCTGATCCAGGGGCTCGGAGCCGAGGTGGTCTTTGCCGCAGTGAGGTACCGCCGGTGGAACCTGCCGGTGGCACTGCTTGCGGGATTCATGTCGGGAATTTTCGGCGGAATCGGCGAAGCCTACCTGCTGGGTTACTTCGCTGAGTACACCGAGGCGATGAAGCTGTTCCACGTAGTTGCCATGGGCATTTCCGGCCTAGTTATTGCCGGACTTCTCTCGTGGTTGGCAACCCGTGCTCTGGCGAAGACCGGTGCTCTGGGAGCATTGGCTAGCCGTTCGGCACACCTTGAAGGTTCGCTGCGCAGTGCCTGAATTGAGTTCTTCGACTACCGAAGCCACCCCCGGGCACCTCGGCGGTGGCGGCTTTGAGATCACGGCCGACAACTTTGGCTGGCACCATGCCGAACGTCCATTGCCGGCGCTCAGCGGACTGGACGTGCATATTCCTGCCGGGCAAAAGGTCCTGCTGCTAGGCCCATCCGGCGCCGGTAAATCAACGCTCTTGCACGCCTTGGCTGGAGTTCTTGAGATCGACGAACGGCAGCAGGCGACCGGCAAACTGCAGATTCAGCGACGAGATGCCTTCGCCCGAAGCTTCCCGGTCGGGCTGATGCAGCAAGACCCCGAAACACAGATCGTGCAGAGCCGGGTCGGTGACGATGTCGCCTTCGGCGCGGAGAATCTTGGAATGGCTCCGGAACTGATCCGGTCGCGAATCCCCGAGGTGCTTCGCGCGGTAGGACTTGGGAATCTGGACTTGTCGCACCGCACCCAGGAACTCTCCGGCGGCCAGAAGCAGCGGCTGGCCTTGGCCGGGATTCTTGCCATGGGCCCCGGTCTGATGCTTCTGGACGAACCAACCGCAAATATCGACCCTTCGGGGATCGAGCCGCTGCGTGATGCGGTGCTTGCCGCCGCCAATGACACCGGTGCGACACTGCTTGTGGTGGAACATCGCTTGCAAGCCTGGGCAGAGCACGTTGACCGCGTACTCGTCCTTGCCCCTGGCGGCGGGATCGCCCACGACCTCGAGCCGCGGGCGCTCTTTGAGAATGAAAAGATTCGCCGTGAATTAGCCATGGCGGGTATCTGGATTCCCGGCTACGTTCCACACACCGAACCTCTCCACTCACGCGAGGGCGAGGAACTGCTCGCGGCGGTGAAACTGCGCGCGGCGCGCCATGCACAAGCGGTGCCCACAGCCGAAATCAACTTGCGGCTGCGCGCCGGCCAAGCGTTGGTGATTCGCGGGGAAAATGGTGCAGGGAAATCCACCTTGGCGCTGACCTTAGGCGGATTGCTTGAGCCGGCTACGGGCAGTGTCGAAGCAAGCAGCAACCTGGCCGATGGGCTGAGTCCGCAGCCCTTCAGCTGGCGGGCAGGGGCATTGGTTGCACGGATCGGGTCGGTATTCCAGGAACCGGAACATCAATTCGTCACGCAAAGCGTCCGCGAAGAATTGGCATTCGCACCTACCCGGGCACGCCAGGCCGGGGTGGAGAACGAGAAGTACGCTCCAGCGCAGATAGCTCTGCGGGTGGAGGAACTGCTGGACCGCTTGGGGCTTGCCCATCTGGGCGAGGCCAACCCGTTCACGCTCTCCGGTGGCGAGAAACGCCGACTTTCGGTAGCGACGGTGCTGGCCGCCTCACCAGATGTATTGATCTTGGACGAACCGACCTTCGGGCAAGATGCCAATACGTGGCTGGAACTGGCCAACATCCTGATCGAGGCACTTGAATCGGGGATAACCGTGGTCGCGGTGACCCACGACGAAGATTTTGCTCACGCGCTCAACGCGGCGCAGGTCGTGCTGACCCGTGAGCATCCGGATGCCAAGCCGACACCGGTACGCCAAGGCCCGATGCTCGACGCGCCCCTAGGGGAGAGCTGGCTTGCAAAGATCAATCCGCTGGCCAAGCTGGGTGCGATCGCTGCGGCAACCTTGCCGTTGATCTCGACGATCGACTGGGTCTCTGCCTGCGTGGTTATCCTTGCCACGCTCTTTGCCTTGCCGCTGGCGGGCTTGCGTTTGGGCACGTTTATGCGCCGCGGCTGGCCACTAATTGTTGCCGGGGCCCTCGCCGCCTGGGGAATTGCCTTGGTAGGAGAAGACTCCGGCAAAACGCTGCTAAGCCTGGGGATGCTCAGCATTACCGAAGGATCGGTGAGCGCCGGAGTAGCTACCGGACTGCGTACCCTGGCGCTCGCGGTGCCCACGGTGCTCTTGCTTAGTTCCACGAACCCCAGCGACCTCGGCGGCGCCTTGGCGCAACAGCTCAACGTTCCGCACCGATTCGTCTTGGGAGCCCTTGCCGGGATGCGTCTGCTGGGGTTGCTGGTTGAGGAATTCACCACCCTGACCCTTGCCCGCCGCGCGCGAGGAGTCGGCGACCTTCGCTCACCAACCCAACGGGTGAAGGCGAAGCTCGGGCAGGTGCTAGCGCTGTTGGTGCAGGCGCTGCGCCGTGCCGGAAGGCTTGCGGTGACCATGGAAGCCAAGGGCTTTGGCACGGGAACACGTACCTGGGTGCGCTCCGTGTCCTTCACCTGGCTTGACGGCGCGGTGTTGGCGACGGGTGTGCTACTGGGTGCCTTGGCCATAGGTGCCGCCTTGTGGACGGGCACCTTCAACCTGGTCTGGAGTTAACGGACCGAAGCGCTGAGGTCGCTGAGCTCCGCATGGAGCTCGGCGTCTAGGCGCAGCGGTTTGGCGTCAAGGGTGTGGACCGCGGTGAGCAGCCGTACCGAAGAAACTAGCCAGACCCCATCGGCCTGATAGAGGTCCTCCGGTCGGAGCGGACCGTACCCCAGCTCCCAACCGTACTGTTCCGCCGCGTCGAAGATCGCGCTTTGGGTGGTACCGGGCAGGATGCCAGTTTCAAGCATCGGGGTGATCAGTCGTTTGGTCTCCCCGTCGCGTTGGGCAATGAGCACGGTGGAAGTTGGGCCCTCCAAGACCACACCGTCCGACGAAGTGAAGATGACGTCCTGGGCTCCGTGCTTGTGCGCGAAACGCAAGGCCGCCATATTCACCGCATAGGACAAGGTTTTGGCGCCCATCAGAAGCCAGGGGGCACGCTCGGCTAGCTTCGAATCGTAGCCGCGGTCCAGCAGCAGAACGTCGATTCCCGTCTCGCGCTGGTCTTTGCCCAACTGCGGGGCGGGGGCCACGGTAACCCAGCACAGCGCCTGCTCGGCGTCGGAATCAGCGCGGGAAACCACGAGCTTGACTACCGCTTCTTCGGCGCCGCCATCGGCGTCAAAGTCAGCCACGGCGGTATCGATGGCCGCGCGCCAGCGGTGCTCGTCGGGGATGACGAGATCGCAGGCCTCGGCAGAAATAGCCAGACGGGCCAGATGCGCTTCCATTTTGCGTACGGCCTGGTTGGTGTACAGCATCGACTCGAACACGCCATCGCCACGAGTCACGCCTTGGGCGGTTACTGGAAGTTGTGGTGCGTTAATATCGGCCAAGCGCCCGGCAGGATACGCCGGATCAAGGAATACGAGTGAGCTCATGGTTAAAGATTATCGAAACTTTGCCGCACTACGCGCCAATGAGGGCTTCAAGCACGCACAAGTCGCCAGGGATTGGATAGTCTAAGTCAAGGAGTTTGGCGCGCTGACTGCGTCAAAGACGCAAAATTCGTAAATGAAAAAGAGAGCGGAGCGTGTTTAGATGTTGCCTAGCGGCGAACTGTTGCTTCAGATTGGTGCCGTCCTGTGGCCAATCGCCGTAGCAATTGACATCATTGTGCGCTTCGTGATGATCGGCATCGTCCCCGGAAACCGCCGTCCAACCACCGCCATGGCCTGGCTATTGGCGATCTATTTCATTCCCGTGGCAGGTCTGGCCGCCTACCTGCTTTTTGCGAACCCGAGGCTTTCACGGCGACGTTTGGAGAAGCAACGCCGCGCCAACGAAAGCATCACGGACGCCACCGCCCACATGCAGCTTCCCGAAGAATTCCACTCCACCGAAGAATGGGTGGAATCTGCGGTCGTCCTCAATCGCAAGCTTGGGGCGTTCCCGCTTGACGGGGGAAACAAAATTGAGGTGCTATCCAACTACAAGGCATCGCTGGAATCCATGCGCCAGGCCATCGAACAGGCGCAGCGCTACGTGCACATCCAGTTCTACATCATGGGCGATGATGAAGAATATGTTGGCCCGGTCCTGGACGCGTTGGAAGCCGCGTCGCGCCGCGGGGTGAACGTCCGCCTGCTCTTCGACCATCTAGGCACCTTGCGCGTGACCGGCTACCGGGATTTGAAGAAGCGGCTGCGCAAATCCGACATCGAATGGCGCGCGATGCTGCCCATCGACCCGATTGGCCGGCGCTGGCGACGCCCTGATCTGCGCAACCACCGCAAGATCCTCGTGGTGGACGGTGCGGTAGCGTTCACCGGCAGCCAGAACCTGATCGAACCGGGCTACAAGCGCGAATCATCCCATGCCTTGGGCCGCGAATGGGTCGAGATGATGCTGCGCGTCGAGGGCCCCTTGGTGCGCAGCCTGGATGTCACCTTCGCAACCGATTGGTGGCAGGAGGATGACACTACCGATGTCTTGTCGGATTTGACCGAAGCCTCGCACCCGCTGTCACAGGCAGATCAGCCCGGAGCAACACTCGCCCAGGTATTGCCGAGTGGACCGGGCTACGAATCCGAAAATAACTTGCGGCTATTCAACACCCTGATGTACTCGGCCACCGAACGGCTGAAAATCACCAGCCCGTATTTCGTGCCCGACGATTCGCTGCTATACGCCATCACCACCGCCGCGCAACGCGGCGTCGAGGTCGAACTTTTCGTCTGCGAAAAAGGAGACCAGTTCCTGGTGCATCACGCGCAACAGTCGTATTATCAGCAGCTGCTGCAAGCTGGCGTGAGAATCTACCGCTACCCGGCCCCGAAGGTCCTGCACACGAAGTGTTTCACCGCCGATAGCGATGTTGCGGTGGTCGGCTCCTCGAATATGGACATGCGGTCATTCAGCTTGAATATGGAGATTTCGGTGATGATGCTCGGCCCCGAGATTGTCGACGCGGTGAACCAGGTGCAAGATCACTACCGCGAAATATCTTCGGAGCTGACCTTGAGTGAATGGCGCCGCCGTCCACGCTTGCAGCGCTGGATCGACAACGTCTGCCGGCTGACCGCGACGCTGCAGTAATCCACAGGGCTCACTCCCGCACCGGGAATTCCGTGCCGAGCGCCGAAAGCACACCCACGGATTTGGTGAGCACTTCTTCCCACTCCTCCTGCGGGTCGGAATCGGCGGTGATGGCACCGCCAAGCCCGAGGCTCAATTCCCAGCCATTGGTGGACAGCCGATCGCAGACTAGGCTACGGATGACTACCGAAAAATCCGCCGATCCGTCGTGGCCAAGGTAGCCTACGGCGCCGGAGTAAAGCCCGCGGGGCCGTTGCTCTTCCAATTCGTCGAGGATCTCCATACTCGAGAGCTTCGGTGCTCCGGTCATCGACCCCGGTGGAAACGCCTCGCGCAGGGCCAGGGCCGCGTCTTGGCGGCTTCGCAGCCTGGCATCAATGGTGGAAACCATTTGATGAACCGTCGCATAGGTCTCCACCGCGCACAGGCGTTTGACGGCTACCGTGCCGGGGAGCGCATAGTGCGACAAATCGTTGCGCAGCAGATCCACGATCATGATGTTTTCGGCGCGGTCTTTCGGGTGCGTGGCCAGATCGTGAGCCAGCGCTAGGTCTTCGGGCTCGCTTTTTCCGCGGGGGCGGGTTCCCTTGATCGGTTCGGCACGAAGTTTGCCGTGGGCGTCCAAGCTCAGGAATCTTTCCGGAGAGATGCTGGCGACTTCCAGATCCGCCAAGCGAAGGTAGTGCGCAAAAGGTGCGGGGCTGGATTCGCGCATCCGGCAGTAGGCTTCGAAGGGCGAGAAATCTTCGACCCGGGCTTTCAGCACCGTGGTGAGGCAGGCCTCGTAGGTGTTTCCCTCAAAAATCTGTTGTTGCACCCTCCGGACCTTCTGCCGATATCCGTTGGCCGAATCTGCGCATTCGAAGGCCAGGTTGGGCAACGAGGCGCTTTGGCGCGTGCCGGCCGCGGCGGCCGCCTCGATGATCTCGTTAAGCGCGGCTACCTGGTCGGCGGCGCAGTGGAGCATCAGTCGATCCAGCCGGTGGTCGACGACCAAGACGGCATCGGGGCAGAAGAACTGCGCGTCGGGCCGAGCCGTGCCATCTGCCAAAAAGACGGTGCGATCTCGCGCGCCGACCTCGCGGCCTAATTCATAGCCCAGATAGCCCACCCATTGCGGCAGCGGATAGTCGTGGGCCATCGCCGAATGCTGGGGCCACAACCGGTGCAGGGCGGTGAAGAACTCCCCGCCTTGCTGCACGGTGGCCGATCCGGCATGGACTACGGTCCGACTCGCTACGCTCGTAAGGACCGCGGAGCCCGGATCCAGCGCCAAGGCGAGCAACGAGTACCTATTGCGATCCAACGGATCGGTAAGTTTGTGGCTCGTGGATTCCAGCAGTGCGGCCCTCGGCAGGGCGGAGGCTACGGCCTCAAACAGGGCCGCTACATCTGCCGGCGCCGCGAAGGTCGCCTGCAGCGCTGGGGCCGGCGCCGGTTCATCGTGGGGGAGCAGGCGTTGCAGCGCGGCCGGGAGGAATCGATGCGCCGCGCGTAGCTGTTGGCTCGGGGTTTGCTCCGTTGCCGCATTCAGCACGATGGTGGCGTGTTCTTGCGGGGCCTCTGCGTGGAGATAGGCCGTCTCTTGGGCAGCCCACTGCTGCCAGTACGGGCGGTAGGTTTCGCCGTCTCGCGCCAACGCCCGCTCGCGGCGCAGGGTCGCGGGCGCGTCCAGCCAGATGCTCACATCCACGTAGTCGCGTGCAGCGGTTCCAGCGGCGCCAACGCCTTCGATGATGAGCACCGGGCCGGGGGCAAAGGTTCGTGGCGCCCCATATTGGTTCGTTTCCCAGTCCCAGGCTTGCCAAGCCACTTCGTGGCCTTGAGCCAGTTCGGGAAGGAGCTCAGCGTAGAGCTTCCGGGCGCGTCCGAGCCCATCCCATCCGGGATACAGGTCTTCGAGGTGCAAGATATCTGCGCTTGCGCTGGCCCCCAGGGTGGTGGCTAGGGCGGCCGCGAATTGTGTTTTACCCGCGCCGGAACGACCGTCGAGGGCAATAATATATGGTCTAGCGGTTTCCACGGGAGGCGATATTACTCCGCACATAATCGACGAGGGCGGGCAGGCTGGCAGCGATCATCTTCCAAGTTTCCCTGAAATCCCCGGCGTCGCCATACCAAGGGTCGTAAACCCCCTGGCTCTCATGGGGCTCGTTGGCAATCGCCGGATCGAAGGACCTGAACATGCGAAGCAGCGGACGATCGGCCTGGTCGATCTCGGCGAGGTCCGGCACAAGGAATTCGAAGTGATCGGTGTCCATCGCCAATACCAGATCCATTTGCGCCAGTTCTTCGGCGGTGAGCTGTTGCGCCACATGCCCGGTGGCATCGAGGCCATGCGCGCGCAGGGTATTTGCCGCCCGCGGGTCGATGGGATGGCCAATTTCCCCATCGGTGGTCGCCCTGGAAGAGAGCTCGACCTCGGAGACTCCAGCGTCGCCCAACGCATTTTTGAGCATGTACTCGGCCATAGGCGAACGGCAGATGTTTCCCGTGCACACGATCATTATCCGGAACATGTCATTAGTCTAGGCACAAGTGGGGCCAACCTTCGAGAGCTACGCGCCCTATTTATGAGAACAAAAAGGCAACGATTCATCTACGCGCTTCGGTGCCGTGGTGCTGCGCGGTGACTAATGCAGGAAAAGCAGCAGGGCCGCCACGAAAATGAAGAGCGTGCCAAAGACCAGATTGAGGATCTTTGCTCCGCGCGCGGTGGCGGTGAATCGTTGAAAGGTGCGTGCCGTGGCGGCGAAGAAGAACCACATCACCAAGATATCTACACAAATGATCGTGCCGATGTAGATGGCATACTGCGCGATGAGCGGCTGATCCGGACGAATGAACTGCGGGGTGAACGCCAAGAAGAACACGATGGCTTTGGGGTTTAGCAGATTCACCAGGATCCCGCGCCGAACCATCGCCCAGCGGCCCATCGCACCGCCTTGGGTGGTTCCGTCCGAGGTGACATCCGGTTTGGAAAGAATCATGCGGATACCCAGATACACCAGATAGGCCGCGCCGGCATAACGCACCGCGGCGAAGATCGCCGGTGAGCCGGCAACTAGGAGCCCGACTCCGGCGGCCACGATGATCACATGCATGAGCAATGCGATCTGCTGGCCGAGGATTCCCCAGATGGATGAGCGGAAACCGAGCCTCATCGCGTTGGTCATCGTATTGATTGCGCCAGCGCCCGGAGTGAAGCTGATGACGATGCTCGCTCCGAGCAGGGAGATCCAAAGTGCAAGAGTCACTTGATCAGCTTAGATTGTTTCGGCCCCCGGAGCAGATTTGGCTTCGTGACGTGACACCACTTCGGCTCTAGCGGCGTCGACCCCGGCTACGACTCGGCTCATGAATTCGGTAATGAGCGAGAGCTGCTCGGCATCGTAGTCGGCGACGATATCAAGCATGTTCTTGCCTAGGGGCAGGAACATCTCCCGTCCTTCGCGGCGTGCTTTGTCGGTCATCGCGATGCGTACGACACGGCGGTCCTTGTCGGTACGCTGCCGTTCGATATAGCCGATCTTTTCCAGCCGGTCAAGCATCGCCGTCGTTGCCGGCGAACTCAGCTGCAGCTCCCGGCTGAGATCACGCGGGGAGGGGAGGGTACTGCGTATCTGATACTTCATGATGATCGAAAGCGCATTCATATCGGTGCGGTGCGTGCCGTGGATCGATCCGGTCGACTCAACATATCGATCGGATGCAAGGCCGAATTCTCTTAATAGCGCCACAAGCTGATGGTTTGTAGTCGTAGACATGACTTTGATTGTATAGGCCATCAAATCATTCCATAATGGAACTACTTTCTGCTAGGCTGAGCTTGCCCGACATTCTTGGCAGAACCGTGTCATTGCGAAAAGGAACAAATCGTGCCGCATCTGAGAAAGCCAGAGTTGCCTTCGAAAAAGAAAGCCGTGGGAGTCCGCTTGGGGGTGTATTCCCTGGTGATCTTGCTTTGGTTGGCGATTGCAGGGGTGGGCGGGCCAACTTTCGGCAAGCTCTCCGAAGTCCAGACGAATGACCAGGTTGCCTTCCTGCCGGCAACCGCAGAGGCGACCCGAGCCCTTGAATGGCAGAACAAGTTCCGCACCTCGGATGCGATTCCGGCGGTGGTTCTGGTCACGAGCGAAACCGACCTCCCGGCCAGTGCCGGGGAGGACCTGGCCGCGCAGCTCGCGGACTTCGCCTATCTTGACGGGCAGGTTACCGGCCCCTTCGTTTCGGAAGACGGGCAAGCCGTTGAACTGCTGGTGCCGGTGAGCGCAGAGGTGAAAGCGAATGTTGGAGTCGAAGACCTTCGGGCGAAGCTGGCGCAGATCATCCCCGATGGCACCACGGGTTATGTCACCGGCCCCGCCGGGTTCAGCGCCGACCTCACCGAAGCCTTCGGCGGAATTGACGGGGTGCTTCTGGGCGTAGCCCTCGTGGCCGTGCTCGTCATCCTGCTGCTGGTCTATCGATCGGTGCTGCTGCCATTTGCAGTATTGCTCACCTCGGTGGTGGCGCTTTGCGCGGCGATCCTCACTGTTTACTACATGGCCGATGCGCAGTGGATCAGCCTCGACGGGCAGTCGCAAGGAATCCTGTCGATTCTGGTGATCGGTGCGGCGACGGATTACTCGTTGCTCTTCGTGGCGCGGCACAAGGAAGCTCTGGCGGAAGGCAAGGACAAGCGCCAAGCCGTCGCCAAGGCCTGGCGCAGCTCCTTGGAGCCGATTGTCGCCTCCGGCGGCACCGTGACGGTCGGCCTGCTCTGCCTGCTGTTCTCCGATCTGAACTCGAACAAGGCGCTGGGGCCGATTGGGGCCAGCGGCATCATCTTCTCCATCATTGCCGCTCTGACCTTCCTGCCCGCAGTGCTTGGCCTGCTCGGCAGGGCCGCCTATTGGCCATTCCCGCCGAAAGCCGCACAGCACGGTGAGCATGCCGTGGTGAAAGAAGGGCTGTGGGGGCGCATCGCGAACTTCGTCGCTGCCCATCCGCGTCCCATCTGGATCCTCACGTTGTTGGTTCTTGCCGCGGGTGCGCTGGGGGTAACCCAGCTCAAGGCGCATGGCGTTCCGCAAAGCGAGCTGGTCATTGGCGGTTCGGAATCACGGGACGGGCAGGCCGCCCTCGGTGAGCACTTCCCTGCGGGATCCGGCTCACCAGCCATCGCGGTGGTGAGCGAAGCCGATGCGGCCATCATCCTCGAAGATGTACTGGATGTCACCGGAGTGGACTCCGCTTACTTGCAGGCAGAAGACGGCGGGCCAGCCATGGCCGCACGCGGTGCCGACCCGCAAGTGATCGAGGGACGCAGCCTGATCTCCATCACATTGAGCGACGCCGCGGACTCGGATGAAGCCAAGGAAACCATTGGCGCACTCCGCGCGGCGGTTCATGCGGTGGACGCCGAGGCGCTGATCGGCGGAACCACCGCGACGCAGCTCGACACGGCCGATACCGCTCTGGCGGATTTGGCCAAGATCATTCCGCTGACACTCATAGCGATCCTGATCATTCTGATGCTGTTGCTGCGTTCGGTGCTCGCGCCGGTGCTGTTGATCGTCACCACGGTCATCTCCTACGGAACCGCAATGGGTGTGAGCGCCTTGGTGTTCAACGGCGTCTTCAAGTTCTCCGGCGCAGACCCGGCGGTTCCCCTGTTCGGTTTCGTATTCCTGGTGGCCCTCGGCGTGGACTACAACATCTTCTTGATGACGCGGGTGCGTGAGGAAACCTTGAAGTACGGAACCCGCGAGGGCATGCGCCGGGGGCTGAAGGTAACCGGCGGGGTGATCACCTCGGCTGGTGTGGTTCTGGCAGCGACTTTCGCGGCCTTGGGAGTCGTGCCGATCATGTTCCTCGCTCAGCTGGGATTTATCGTGGCCTTCGGGGTTCTGCTTGATACCTTCATCGTTCGAAGCCTGCTGGTGCCGGCGCTAGTGGAGGAAATCGGGCCGAAAGTCTGGTGGCCTTCAAAGCTCTCCAAGAAGGCCGAATAACCCCCGACGTGTCTGAGATCTCTTGATTTGCGGGCATTTGACGGACTCAGGCACTGTCTGGGTCCGTCAATGGCCTGTAGACTGGGGTTGTGCGCACCAGCAAGTGATTTGGTGATTCTCCCGGAAAGCTCGGTGCGCATTCGTCGACAGTTTAGATTTCCCGCTGATGATCTGCGCCGCAATGCGCCTTTCCTCTCCCCAAGTTATCGGCCCAATTACGGCTTTTGCTTGTGGTGGACTTCCTCCTGGCTCGGCGAAACCAAACGTCGAAACCGGCGTGCGAATCAGAGAGAAAGTTTGAGCGTGACTACAACTTTTAGCGCCCTTGGCGTGCCCGAAAACCTATCGAATGTTCTAGCGAAGCTAGGCATCGAATCGGCCTTCCCAATTCAGGAAGCAACCCTTCCCACCACACTTGCAGGCGGAGACGTCCTGGGCCGCGGACAGACCGGTTCCGGCAAGACCCTTGCCTTCTCGATCCCATTGGTAGCGCGCTTGGCGCAGCGACCACAACGTCGCAAGGCCCGCTTCCCACGAGCATTGATCATGGCTCCAACCCGCGAGTTGGCTACCCAGATCGCCAAGGCAGTGGACCCGCTGGCAGCAGCCTCCGGACTGCGCACCACCGTGATCTACGGTGGCGTGGCCCAGAGCCGCCAGGAGAGGGCCATGAACGAGGGCGTTGACATTGTCATTGCCTGCCCCGGTCGCCTTGACGATTTGATCAAGCAGAAGGTCGTTGACCTGTCCCAGCTGGAAATTTCGGTTCTGGACGAAGCCGACCACATGGCCGACATGGGCTTCTTGCCGGTAGTGCGCCGCATTATGGACCGCATGCCAACAGGGATCCAGCACATGCTGTTCTCCGCCACCTTGGACAATGGCGTGGACAAGGTCGTCAAACGCTACCTGAGCAATCCAACCATCCACTCGGTTGACGCCCCGGAAGCCGCGGTGAATACCATGGAACACCACGTCTTCGTGATCCCGGCTGACGACAAAAAGGAACTGATCCGTATTCTGGCTCAGGGCACCGGACGCCGCATCATGTTCATGCGCACCAAGCACCACGCCAAGAAGATGGCAGTTGTCCTTTCAAAGGCTGGAGTCCCGGCCGTTGATTTGCACGGCAACCTGTCGCAGAACGCTCGTGACCGCAACCTCGCAGCCTTCTCCTCGGGTGAGGCGAAGGTACTGGTAGCCACCGACGTGGCCGCCCGTGGCGTACACGTTGATGGTGTGGAGCTCGTTGTGCACGTGGACCCACCGGCAGAACACAAGGCCTACACGCACCGTTCGGGCCGTACCGCCCGCGCCGGTTCCAGTGGCACCGTAGTGACCATTTGTACTCCAGATCAGCAGGGTGATGTCGCGACCCTGCTCAAGCAGGCTGGCCTGAAGGTTCCTTTTGAGAAGATCAACTTGAACTCCAGCGTCGTTGCGAACGTCGTCGGTGAGGTCGCGGAATCGGTGGCTTATGTCGCTCCGGTTCAGCAGAAGTCATCGCCACGGAAGAAATCGGTGGCGGCCTCCGGTAGCGGATCCTCGCGTGGCGGCAACGGTGCGGTCCGTGGTGGCCGTTCGGCCCGTGGCACTCGCTCGGGTGGCGAAGGCGAAGCGCAGCGGAACTCCAACCGTCGCCCAGCTCGCGGCGCATCGGCTAACGCAGAGCGCCCAGCACGCGCAGGACACTCGGCCAATGCCGAACGTCCCTCGCGCGGCGGACAAAACGCCAATGCCGAGCGCCCAACCGGTGGCAACCGTGCGCCAAGCCAGGGCGGCCGCGGCGCAAGCGCCGGCGCGCCAGCTGCTGGTGGACGTTCCCGCGGTCCACGCCGCGCCTCGAGCCCGGCAACTCGTAGCCGCTAAGCTCTAGCGGCTAGTCCTTAGTCCTAGTCCCTCGGATCCGATCTCTATCGGATGCGGGGGACTAGTTCGTTTAATCCGCGCAGCTGCGGTCCGAAAGATTACCTCTATCGGATGATCCTGTGCGACTAGGCGAAACGTAGAGTTAAATTTACGAACTCACCCGTGAATTTACCCCATCAGGAGCTCTAACCGTGATCGAGACATTGCAGGATTTTGCCACATCATTCCCCGAACCGCTGCAGTGGCTAGCCGTGGCGATAGTCGCCGCGATCCCATTTGTGGAATCCTATTTCGGATCGGTGATCGGTGTACTGCTCGGGATGCCGGTGGTATTCGCGGTGATTGCGGCCGTGGTCGGCAATGCGATTTCGATGCTGCTCTTTGTCAATAGTGCACATGCGGTGCGTACGAAGGTGCGGCAGGGTGCCGGAACGGAAAACAAGGCACGCAAATACGAGAAGCTGCACAAGGCATTCGACAAGTACGGCATTGCCGGTGTCAGCCTCTTGGGGCAGACCATTCTGCCGTCGCAAATCACGTCCGCGGCATTGGTGTCCTTTGGTGCAAATAAGCAGAAGGTCATCTTCTGGCAGCTGATCTCCATTGTTCTATGGGGCACCGCTTTCGGGGCGCTTGCCGCTACTGGCCTCCCATTGCTGAGCAAGTAGGCATGCTCTGAGCGAACGAGCCACCCGCGGAAAATCCGCGGGTGGCTCGTTCGCGTGGTGCCCGACGGCAAATGCCAGCTGCTTCTGGCAGTTAAAAAGGAAGCAGGCAATCGGTCCGAAGGTGTTGACAACGCCGGCTAGCGCCCACATCTTCTGGGCGCCTTCGACCCGCGCGGCCGGTTGTGTGCCAGGGGTGCGCAAGGTGACAACTGCCAATGTCAGCTCAATAATTGCGGTGACCATGAGGCCGGCTCGTGAGCCGGCGGAGCGCCCGCTGAATGTTTTGCTCGCTGCCATGACCCGCCCCTTGCATAGTTCAGCCCAGCTCGCGGGTAAACCTGATCGCCGGGATTTTTTGCCTGCTGGGAATTATTCGCGCAACATGTCCGTTGTACAGTGCAGAACGCAAAGTTGAGTCAGGTTCGCTCAAGTTGATTTGACAGCCAAAAAAGGCCGTGCATAAACTTGAGTGCAGAACGCTCAATAGGGGCATCCGCCCCAAGCGTTAGTAATTTCCAACTACTGCAAAGGAGAGCCAATATGTCGCGTGCTGTAGGCATTGACCTAGGAACCACCAACTCGGTTGTATCCGTGCTTGAAGGCGGTGAGCCAACCGTTATCGCAAACGCGGAAGGCAACCGCACCACCCCGTCGATCGTTGCTTTCTCGAAGAGCGGCGAAGTTCTGGTCGGCGATATCGCCAAGCGCCAGGCAGTGAACAACATCGACCGCACTATCGCTTCGGTCAAGCGTCACATGGGCACCGACTGGTCCATCGACGTGGACGAGAAGAAGTACACCGCTCAGGAAATCTCCGCTCGTACCCTGATGAAGCTGAAGAACGACGCCGAGTCGTACTTGGGCGAAAAGGTCACCGACGCGGTCATCACCGTCCCTGCATACTTCAATGATGCCGAGCGCCAGTCCACCAAGGAAGCCGGCGAAATCGCGGGCATGAACGTGCTGCGCATCGTCAACGAGCCAACCGCTGCGGCGCTGGCCTACGGCCTGGAAAAGGGCAAAGAAGACGAACTCATCCTGGTCTTCGACCTCGGTGGCGGTACCTTCGACGTCTCCCTGCTGGAAGTTGGCAAGGACGAAGACGGCTTCTCCACCATCCAGGTCCGCTCCACCGCTGGCGATAACCGCCTCGGCGGCGATGACTGGGATCAGCGCATCGTTGACTGGCTGCTGGCTCAGGCCAAGCAGAAGGGCGCAGACCTGTCGAAGGACAAGATCGCACTGCAGCGTCTGAAGGAAGCTGCCGAGCAGGCCAAGAAGGAACTCTCCTCGGCCACCAGCACCAACATCTCGTTGCAGTACCTCTCGGTCACCCCAGAGGGTCCGGTTCACCTGGACGAGCACCTTTCGCGTGCCAAGTTCCAGGACCTGACCAAGGACCTGCTCGATCGCACCAAGAAGCCATTCCACGACGTGATCGCCGAAGCCGGCGTGAAGGTCTCGGAGATCGCACACGTGATCCTCGTTGGCGGTTCGACCCGTATGCCAGCCGTTGCCGATCTGGTCAAGGACATGGCCGGCAAGGAAGCCAACAAGGGCGTCAACCCCGATGAGGTCGTCGCCGTGGGCGCTGCCTTGCAGGCAGGCGTGCTGAAGGGCGAGCGCAAGGACGTGCTGCTCATCGACGTCACCCCACTGTCCCTGGGTATTGAAACCAAGGGCGGCGTGATGACCAAGCTGATCGAGCGCAACACCGCGATCCCAACCAAGCGTTCGGAGACCTTCACCACCGCGGAGGACAACCAGCCTTCGGTGTCCATCCAGGTCTTCCAGGGCGAGCGCGAGTTCACCCGTGACAACAAGCCACTGGGCACCTTCGAGCTGACCGGCATCGCCCCGGCACCGCGCGGCATCCCGCAGGTCGAGGTCACCTTCGACATCGACGCCAACGGCATCGTGCACGTCTCCGCTAAGGACAAGGGCACCGGCACCGAGCAGTCGATGACCATCACCGGCGGCTCCTCGCTGTCGAAGGAAGACATCGAGCGCATGGTGCAGGAAGCCGAAGCCCACGCCGAAGAGGACAAGGCCCGCCGCGAGGCAGCCGAAACCCGCAACGCCGCCGAACAGGCAGCCTACTCGGTTGACAAGCTCATCAAGGACAACGAGGACAAGCTTCCGGAAGAGGTCAAGACCGAGGTTCAGGCCGACGTCGACGCGCTGAAGGAAACCCTGGAGAAGCAGGACAACGACGACGAGGTCAAGGCCGCGTTTGAGAAGCTGCAGGCTTCGCAGACCAAGCTGGGCGAGGCAATCTACGCCAATGCCCCGACCGAAGGCGCCGAAGCTCCCGAGGGTGAGCAGGCTTCGAATGCTGATGAAGACATCGTCGACGCCGAGGTAATCGACGAAGACGACGAGAACGTCAAGAAGTAAGGGAGAGACGGGAATATGTCCGAGGCACAGGACCAGAACGCCAACTCCGGCCAGGAGCCGGAGAACGAGCAGGATGCCGCCAATGAGCAGCAGACTGCAGACGCTTTGGGTCAGGCCGAGGCGATCCTGAACGAGGCGGCCGCCGGCGTCGAAGAGGCGCAGGCTGAGGTCACCGAGAAGGAAAACGAGTTGCGCAACGACCTGCTCCGCCTGCAGGCCGAGTATGTCAACTACCGCAAGCGCGTCGAGCGCGACCGGGTGGCAGTGCGTGACAGCGCCGTCCAGTCGGTGCTCTCCACCTTGTTGCCGGTACTCGATGACATCGATGCCGCTCGTGCTCACGGCGACCTGGCCGATGGACCGTTCGCGGCCATCGCCAACAAGCTGGACACGGTATTGGCATCGCACGGCCTGGAGCGAATCGACGAGGCTGGGGTCGAATTTGACCCTAACGTCCACGAAGCTTTGCTGCGCCAGCCGGTCCCCGAAATTCCGGCGGACCATGTGGGACAGGTATTGCGAGCCGGTTACCGCAAGGGCACCTACACACTGCGCGCCGCGCAGGTGCTGGTCGCCACCGGCGAATAGCCGCACATCTAGATAGCGAAACTGCCCACTGCCGAGAATTCGTCAGTGGGCAGTTTCGAATCGCTAGTCGAAAGAAAGGGGGCCCTGATGGCAAGTCAGGACTGGATCGACAAAGACTTCTACGCCATTCTGGGCGTCTCCAAGGACGCCAACGAGGCGGACATCAAGAAGGCGTACCGCAAGCAAGCGCGTAAGTACCACCCGGATACCAACCAGGGTGATGCGGACGCCGAGCGGAAATTCAAGGACATCTCCGAGGCCAACTCGGTGCTTTCCGATAAGGAAGAGCGCGAACAATACGACGCCATCCGCGCCATGGGTGGAGGCGCCCGGTTCAGCGCCGGTGGCGCTGGCGGTGCCCCGGGCGGCCAGGCAGGATTCGACGACGTCTTCTCCAACCTCTTCGGTGGTGGGGGAGGCCCGCGCGGCCGCGGCGGACAGCCCGACTTCTCCGATCTCTTCGGCGGCGGGGCAGGCTTCGGCGGCGGATTCGGCCAAAGCGCCCCGCCACGCAAGGGAGCCGACCGAACGGCGAGCACCACCATCTCCTTCGCTGGTTCCATCAAGGGCACCACCATCGGATTGCGTGAGCAGAGCGGTGAAGTCATTGACGTGCGTGTTCCGGCCGGAATCAAGGACGGACAGTCGGTGCGCGTGCGCGGACGGGGCCAGGCTGGGGGAGCCGGCAACGGCGACCTGCTGGTCAAGGTTAAAGTCACCGAGCACCCGTTCTTCAAGCGCGAAGAGAACAACATTCGTGTTCACCTGCCGGTCACCTTTGATGAGGCAGTCCTCGGAGCGAAGATCCACGTGCCGACCCTCGACGGGGAACAGGTAGCCGTGAAGGTGCCTGCCGGATCGAACTCGGGCCGTACCTTGCGCCTGAAGGGGCGTGGGGTGAAGACCTCGAAGTCCACCGGCGACATGCTGATCGTCTTGGATGTGGTGATTCCACAGAACCTGAACGACAAGGCCAAGGCGGCCATCGAAGAATTCGCTGCCGCCACCGAGGGTGAAGATCCTCGCGTGGGTCTTGAGGCCAAGGCCAGGCTCTAGGCATAATCCTGGAGCGATGTAGTGCAACGCGTCGGCGTGCCCCGAAAGGGGCGCGCCGAGGTGGACAATGGATGTATCCCCAGCAGCGGAAGTAAGGAGACTGAATTTCATGGCCCACGAGTTCTTGCGACCTGTATTCGTCATTTCAGTCGCCGCGCAACTAGCAGACATGCATCCGCAGACGCTGCGGCAATACGACCGCATCGGATTGGTCTCTCCAAGCCGCCAAGCCGGCAAGCAGCGTCGCTACTCTCAACGCGATGTTTCGCTGCTGCGCCAGGTGCAGCTGCTGAGCAAAGAGGGCGTTTCGCTCGAAGGCATTAAACGCATCATCGAGCTGCAAAACCAGGTAGCCCACCTCCAAAGCCAAGTGGCCGAACTGCGCGATGAGCTGCACGCGGTCCAGCAAGGCCAAACCCGGGTTTTCGCCGCAGGTACGGCCGCCGGAGATGTGGTCTCCATGGCCCGTGGCATGCGACCGGCACGTCGCGAACCAAGCGTGACCCTATTTACCACCCGCCGCGCCATCGGCCGCTAGGCCCGCGCTCCGCGTACCTTGTTTTTGAGGGACCGAAAAATAAAAACCATGCAGGTCGCGGCGGGGAGGATCCTTCGCGTCATCAAATTTCGCAGGATCTAGAGAAGGTTTTCTGTACGGCGCTCTACAAGAAAACGATTAGCGGCCAGGCATACTGGTACCTGCGCGAAATGGCCTGGGCCGATGGGGGCAACCCAAGATGGATTCCGAATCCGGGCTGGAGAGCGCCAAGGACATCGAGAAATTGCTGGACCCCATGGAAGCGGCAACTGTACCGGAGGAAACGCGGCACCTGGGATTCGGATAATCAGCCATGGCCAAGGGGTATCCTGCAACGCCCGGACACCCCCGGGGCCACCGAGGGGAGCGGTGCGATGCTTTCCTATGGAATCCGACTTGCCCTCGTGCCTGTTGAAGATCCGTTGCCAGACTCGGACCCACCGGTAGTAGAGGGTGCCGCATTCGTCGAGGCAGGATATCTGGATCATGCGCACAGGCGCATACTCCCGCCGGACTTCTTCTGTGGATCGAGACAGGCCGTGGTTCGACGGCGCATCGTGTCCGGGGTCTTGAATTGGCGCACATCGCAATCGCGGCGGGCCCCGACTCTACCGGTCCCACGGGTATGGTCAGTTGCAAGCCGCGGTGTTAGGCTCTCGGCATGCGACGAGTCCTGCTTTCGACGGGTGTAGAGATGGCCGTAGAGGAAATGGGCGAAGGCAAGCCGGTTCTTCTCTTGCATGCCTGGGCTGAGACCCACCGCGTTTTCGATCGGCTCGCACCACTGCTTTCCACGTCCCTGCGACTGGTCATTCCAGATCAACGCGGTGTCGGCGAGAGCGACAAGCCGGCGGATGGATACGGGCTGGCCGACTCAGCCGAGGATGTAATCGCACTGCTCGATGCCTTGGGAATCGACTCGAGTTGGCTGGTTGGGACATCCAGCGGAGGCTACCTGGCGCAGCAGGCTGCTGTGACTTATCCAGAACGAGTGCGTGGATTGGTCCTTGTAGGCTCACCGAGCAACTTGCACCAATCACCTCCGGCCGCCATACGTGAACTGCTGGAATCGCTCCACGATCCGGTGTCCATCGAAGACATGAAGGCCTTCCGCGACGCTCTGCCCCTGCTAAGCCCTGTCCCGGATGCGTACGTCGAAACCCAGAAGCGTGCCGCGCTCACCATACCCCCGAGAGTTTGGCGGTCGACCTTCGACGGTCTGGTTGCCGCAACACCGCCGATTCGGTGCGGCCCCATCATCGCTCCTACACTGATCCTCTGGGGATCAGCAGAATACTTACTACCCGCGGACCAGCTCCACGAGCTGTCTGAGGCGATCAAGGACAGCTACATCGAGTCGTACGAAGGCACCGGTCATCTCGTGTTGTGGGAAAGGCCCGAGCGTGTAGCCGCCGACATAATCAAATTCATCTCGAGGGCACCGAATTGAAGCGGACTTGCCCCGCCCCGCGCCGATGGTTGATCAGTGCAATGCTGACACCTGCATCGCCCGGATACAGCGATGAACTAGGGCACCTCGACGAGGATTCTCCCGGTCTGAGGCGGAAAGCATAATTGCGGCGGGCGCGATATCCGGCAGGGCGACCCGGTCCAGGTGTTTTCGCCGATAGCGAGCAGCGCTTCCAAGGTATCCATCGCGTCCGGGGCGATGAGATGCACAAGACGGTCGATGGGGCTGATCCGTGGAACTTCCGGTTCGCCGGCTGCGGCCGCTGCGAGATCGAAGCGCAAAGCACGTTGCACAGCGGCCAACCATCACGCCAAAAGCCGAACTCTCCATAACCTGCTCGGCGAAGGTCAGCAAAACCAAATCCGCATGGCTTCAGTGTCGCTCCTTGCCTTCGAAAACGCCGAAGGCCCGAAGATCAGTGCTCAAAAACACGACCTTCTGCCCCGCCGAGGCTGACGGGACGGGACTGCTAGCGGGCGTTTCTTAGCTATGCACTTCGAGTTTCATGGGCTGCCTAGTTAACCTATATTTTGCTGGCCAGAAATGTATGGCCGAACTTTCCTTCGGGGCTAACTTGCCGAGGTTGAAGATCTCGGAAAGGTCCGAGCGGGCGGCGATCCCTTCGGTGAGCATACGTTGGGTCTTGGGCTGGACACCGGTGGGGGAGTAGTTCATTACGGTTTCCTGGATGCTACCGAATTGTTCGAGCGGCTCTCGCACCGAATGGTGTTCGTCAGCTTGTTCGTCTTCGCGACGCATGAGGAGGGCGATGTACCGGGCTTGGACGCAGATGAAGGCGTGTACGCGGATGTAGCGTTCGTTCCAGTGGTTCATCGGAGAAGCGGAAACCACGTGGGGTCCTTGAATTGCCGGAACCCGGATTCGGTATCGGACTGGACCGGAAGATCGGCTCTGCATCCCGGTGCCGTTTTACCACTGCTTTGGCATGGTGATGGGAAATCTCGGATGCACCGCGCACGGGACCACCATGGTGATTCCCGCCCCGAGCTTCGATGCCGAAACCACCTTGCGAGTCATTGCCGAGGAAAAATGCACCGGGGTATATGGGGTGCCCACCATGTTTATCGCCATGCAAAATCATCCCAGCTTTGGCACCCACGATCTGAGCACCTTGCGAACCGGAATCATGGCCGGCTCGGTATGCCCTGTCGAGGTGATGCGCCGCTGCCTCGAGGAGATGAACATGACCGAGATATCCATCGCCTATGGGATGACCGAAACCAGTCCGGTCTCCTGCCAGACTCGTGCCGATGATGATTTGGCCGCTCGCACGGAAACCATCGGCAGGGTGCATCCGCACCTGGAGGTCAAGATCGTGGACCCGGCAACCGGCGCGACGGTGGAACGCGGGCAACCCGGGGAGTACTGCACTCGAGGCTACTCGGTGATGCTCGGCTACTGGAACGACGCGGCGAAAACCGCAGAGGCCATCGACTCCGAGAATTGGCTGCATACCGGAGACCTCGCGGTGATGCGCGAGGACGGCTACTGCACCATTGTCGGGCGAATCAAGGACATGGTGATCCGCGGGGGAGAGAACATCTACCCGCGGGAAATCGAGGAGTTCCTATTCGGGCATCCCGATATAGAAGATGTCTCCGTGGTGGGGGTGCCAAACGAAAAATATGGTGAAGAGATCTGCGCCTGCATCACGATGAAGACTGGCAAATCGCCCCTTGGGGTCCAGGACATCAAGGACTTCGCCGAAGGGCAATTGGCGCATTACAAGATCCCGGCCTATGTGATGATCCTCGATGAGTTCCCGATTACGGTCACCGGCAAGATCCGCAAGGTGCAACTGCGCGAAGACGCGGCGAAAACCCTGCTTGGCTAAGGACCGCGGGAGCCTAGATGCGGCCGTGCTTGGCCAAACGCGCCAAGAGCCCCTGCTTTACGGTGGGCCATTCTTGCGGCAAAATCGAGAAAACCACGGTGTCGCGCAAGGTGCCTGTGCCAGCGTCATACATGTGATTGCGCAGCACCCCATCTTGCTTAGCGCCTAGCCGGGCGATAGCTTCCCGGGACTGCTGGTTATGCCAATGCGTGCAGAAAGCCACGGCGATGCAGTCGAGCTCTTCGAAGGCGCGCTGAAGCAGTAGGTACTTCGCCGCGGCATTGATGCCCGTGCCCTGGTGGTCAAGCCCCAGGAAGGTCGAACCAATTTCCACCCGACGATTGACCGCATCGATGGTGAGGTAGGTCGTCGCGCCCACCGTTTTATTGCTTTGCAGGTCGAGAATTGCGAACGGGGCCATCTTGCCCTCGGCCTGCAGAGCCAGCCGCCGGTCGATCTCGGAGTCCATGCCCTGCGCCGAAGGGATCTTGGTGAACCAGGCCTGGTCCAGCCCATCGCGGGCCACCATGGCTCCCAGATGTGCCGAATGCTTCCGGTCGAGCTGTTCGAGCCGGACGCCGGCGAATTCTAAGGTGGGGGATGCGCTGAGGGCCATGACTGCAAGTCTATTGCAATCATGGCCCTGCGAAACCAAGACTTACTTGGCTGTTCGGGCGAAGGCCAAGTCGAAGACTAAACGTCCTGCCTTCAAGGCCTTGCCTTCGAAGCTGGTGAGGATGCGACGCTCGAATCGTGGTGCCCAGCCACCGAGGTCATCAACGAATTCCGGTTCCGGGGCAAAGCCCTCCATGCCGTTCTGGCGCACCTTGGTCAGGTCGCTTTCCTCCCCGGCGGCGTTGCCGGGGTGCAGATTCTCGAATGCCTGGTGTGCTTCCAGCACTTCGCGCATTTGCTCGGCGTAGTTCGACCAGTCGGTGGCCAGGCGCAGGGTCCCGCCGGGTTTCAGCACGCGCGCGACCTTGTCCAGGAATGAGGAGGTAATGAGCCGGCGCTTGTGATGACGCGGCTTATGCCAAGGGTCCGAGAAGAAGATCCAGAGCTCATCGGCGCTATTCTCTTCGAGCATGACCTCTAGAACTTCTGGCGCATTGGCCTGCACCGCGCGAACGTTTTCCAGCTCGAATGATTCAACCTTGAGCATCAGCTGGGCCAATCCCGGAAGGTACACCTCAACGGCCAGATAATTGCGCTCTGGGTCATCCTTGGCGGCATTGGCGATGCATTCGCCCAGGCCCGTGCCGATTTCGACGATCAGCGGGGCAACACGTCCGAAGGCCTGCTCGGGGTCCAAGCGGAAGTCATCCGCCACCGAAGTATCTGCAATTTTACGCGGCGGCTCGATCACGTAGCGATCGGCGTTGCGCTCCCAAGCAGCCGCGCGGCGTCCTTGCAGTCGATTGCCTCGGCGTACGAAAGAGACCGGTTCGGCACGGAAATAAGATGGGTCTTTGGCCGCCTTGCCGGAGACTGCAGGCTGCTCTTCGCTACGTTCGCTCATGATTATTAATCCTAGCCGAGTACCGGCCGGCACAAACTTGGAAATTATGGGGCGTTGCACACCCGCCGAGCGGGAATCGAGAAATACTAGGGGGCGTTCCGGGTGTTCCCCTATGGCGAAAAGCCGCCTCGAACAGGCATCCTAGAAGTATGACAGATCTAGTGCGCGGTTTATTGAACATCATTTGGCTTGTATTCGGAGGACTTTGGCTGGCGTTGGGCTATGTCCTAGCCGGCATCATCTGCTGCCTTTTGATCGTCACGATTCCTTTCGGCATCGCGTCATTCAGAATTGCCGGTTATGCGCTGTGGCCCTTTGGGCGCACGGTCGTCGACCGCGGGCCGGTCGGCGCGTTTTCGACATTGGGCAACGTCATCTGGTTGATCTTCGCCGGTATCTGGATTGCCATTAGCCATGTGCTCACCGCGATCCCGATGTTCGTCTCGATTATCGGCATCCCACTAGGCATCGCGAACCTGAAGATGATCCCGGTATCCTTGATGCCGCTGGGCAAGGAGATCGTTCCTTCCGACTACTTCATCGGCAACGTTCGCCGCTAGTAGTCCGGTAACGAGCTAGGGGCCGATTTCCAGAACTTGGGGAGTCGGCCCCTACGCATTTGCGAGGTTTGCTCAACTTTCGGTGCGTGCCTCGAGCAGCTGTTCGCGAAGGATTTCTGCGTGTCCGCAGTGTTGGGCGAGCTCGCGCAGCAGGTGCAGCTGGACCCATGCGAGCGAGAGCGGACCACGTCGATTTCCGGAAAGCACCGCATCGTCCGCTAGGCCTTGGCGCATCTCGCGGGAGCGGGCTACCGCATCCCGATAGGCCATGCTGACCGAAGCGATAGTGTCCTCTGGCGCCAGGTCAAATGATTCATCCGGGGACTGCGCAATACCGAGTTCGGCGCGCGAGGCTCCGGTGACCGCCTCGCCAAACCAGACTCGTTCAACAAACACCGCGTGCTTCAGCAACCCGAGCAGGGTGGTCTTCGAGGCAACCAAACGTGCCCTGGCCTCGGTTTCGGTCATTCCGTCAAGATAGCCGAGCAGCATCTGGCGGTGCTGCTCAATGAACTCGTCCACCAGCTCGGCTGGGTCTTGGCGGTAGTGAATTGGCGCATCTGGATTAGTCATGCGACATACTGTGCCAGATGCGGTAGGGAGGACAAGACCGTGGGCTGCCAAAGATCGCGCGCAGACCCCTCGGCAATCCCGCGAGCTAAACGCCAGCAGGCCCTAGGCACGGGCTGAACACAGGACTAGAATCTTGAACATGCGTTCAGCTAAGGGTGGGCAAAACCCTGCGGGAAGCGCGTCGAACGCGTCGCCGCCGGGTAGCAGCGACCTGACCGCGCGCGCCAGGATCCGCGATGCGGCGGCCTTCCGGTTCGCGGTGGAGGGCTTCGGCGCCTCGGTGCGGGCCATCGCCTCCGACGCCGGGGTGAGCGCCGGCCTGGTGATGCACCACTTCGGCTCGAAGGCGAGGCTCCGCGCCGCGTGCGATGAGAACATGCTCGCCACGATTCGCCGGCTCAAGCGCGAGAATGTCGCCGAGGCCGCCGCGGGCCAGAGCCTCTTCGACAAGTTCGCGGCCGCCGAGGAGAATGCGGCGGTCCTCGGGTACGTCCTGCGGTCCATGCAGGACGGCGGCCCGCTGGCCCGGGAGTTCATCGACCATATGGTCGATGACGCGGTCGGCTACAGCCGCGAGGGCGTCGCCGCGGGGGTGATCGTGCCCAGCCGGGACGAAGCGGCGCGGGCGCGCTACCTCACGCTTTCCGCGCTCGGCGCACTGCTGCTGGAGGTGACGCTCAATCCACCGGCGGACCCAGCCGACCTCGCGTCGATCGTCCGCGGCTATCTGCGCAGCAGCTACCTGCCGATGCTGGAATTGTTCACCGAGGGCTATCTCACCTCCCGTCGTGCGCTGGAGGACTGCCTCGCATACATGTCCACCCCGCCCTAGCGGCAGGCGGCATTGCCCGGCGCGCCAGAGCGCGCTGACTAGCAACACCTGCGACAGGCATTTGAAAGTGAGCGAGCCATGAGCATGAGACCAGCTATCGAGATCCACGAGCTGTCCAAGTCCTTCGGCAGGGTGCGGGCCCTGGACGGGCTGAACTTGAGTGTGCAGCCCGGGGAGATCCGTGGTTTTCTGGGCCCCAACGGGGCCGGAAAATCCACCACCCTGCGGGTTCTGCTCGGCCTGCTGCGGGCCGACGCGGGCTCCGCGCGGTTGTTCGGCGCAGAGGTGTGGCGCGACGCCGTCAAGCTGCACCAGCGCATCGCCTACGTGCCCGGAGACGTCAGCCTGTGGCCCAACCTGACCGGAGGCGAGTGCATCGACTACCTCGCCCGGCTCGGTGGCCGCGCCGACAAGCGCCGGCTCAAAGCCCGCAAGGCCGAGCTGCTGGAGCGCTTCGAACTGGACCCGCGCAAGAAGACGCGCACCTATTCCAAAGGCAACCGGCAGAAGGTCGCGTTGGTTGCGGCCTTCCTGGCCGACGCGGAGCTGTACGTGCTCGACGAGCCGACCTCCGGGCTGGACCCGCTGATGGAGTCCGTGTTCACCGGGTACGTCCGCGAGGCCGGAGCCGCGGGCAAATCCGTGCTGCTCAGCAGCCACATCCTCTCCGAGGTCGAGAAGGTCTGCGACACCGTCACGATCATCCGCAACGGGAAGGACGTCGAGTCCGGCACGCTGGAGGAGCTGCGGCACCTCACGCGCACCAGCGTGAGCGCGGTGGTCGGCGCAGACCCGTCGGCGCTCGCCGCGCTGCCCGGGGTTCATGACCTGGCCACCACGGCCTTTGCCGGTGCCACCCGGGTCACGTTCGATACCGACAACGCGCAGATCGGCGCCGTGCTGACGGCGCTCACCGCACTCGAGGTGCGCAGCCTCAGCGCCACCCCGCCGTCGCTGGAGGACCTGTTCATGCGCCACTACGGCGATGTGCTCGACTCTGGCACCGCAGCGGCGAGTGGATCGCCGGAGGGCGCCAAGGGCGCGGGTGCGCGATGAATGCCCACCTCGCCTCCGTGTCGCCTGCTGCCGGGCCGCGTTCGGCCCGCGGATCGGCCTTGGCCGGAACCGGCGCGCTGGTGCGGTTCATGCTGCGCCGGGACCGCGTGCGGCTGGGCGTATGGACGGCGTCGATCGTATTCTTCTATGCGTACTTCGTGGTGGCACTTGGCGCCTTGGGCGATCAGGCGCTTGCCGGGCGCGCGCTGATCATGCAGACCCCGAGCGGCATCGCCATGGGCGGACCCGGATACGGCATCGAAAACTACACGGTGGGTGTGGCCATCGCCAACGAGGGCATCACCTGGATGGTCATGGGGCTGGCGATCATGAGCATACTGCATATCGTGCGGCACACGCGTGGCGAGGAGGAGAGCGGGCGCTCGGAGCTGGTGCTCGCCCGGACGGTCGGGCGGCACGCGCCCGCGGTCGCGGCGGCAATCACCCTGTGCGTCGTGAACGCGGTGATTGCGCTCGCCTCTGCGCTCGTCCTTTCCGGTGTGGGCGGGGAGGACCTGGCCCTGGGTGATGCGTTTGCACTGACCGCCGGGAGCGCGCTGAGCGCCATGGTGTTCGGCGCGATCGCCTTGGTAGCCGCGCAGGTGACCGAGCATGGCCGCAGCGCGGTGGGCATCAGTCTCGCGGCGTTCGCTCTGGCCTTCATGCTCCGCGCCGCGGGCGATATCCAGCAGCGGCACGGCAGCGCGTTGTCGTGGTTCTCCCCGATCGCCTGGCCGCAGCAGATGCGGCCCTTCGTCGACGTGCGGTGGTGGCCGGCCGCGCTGTGCCTCGTCGCCATCTTCGTGTTCCTCCTCGTCGGCGCCTTCCTCGGATCACGCCGCGACTTCGGCGGGGGGCTGATTGCGGTTCGCGCGGGCCGGTCCGATGCCCGGGCGGTGCTGCGCGGGCCGGCCACCCTCGCCTGGCTCCAGCAGCGCACCGCGTTCAGCTGGAGCGCCATAGGGTTGGGCCTCATGTGGTTCGCCTCGGGCACCCTGCTGCCGGACATCACCTCCATGATCGCCGAAATCCCGGAGAGCAATCCGGTCTTCGCCGCGGTGTTCGGTGCGGATCCGAGCCAGTTCACCACGGCCTTCCTCGGGGTGATGATCATGTTCGCCATGCTGTGTTGCGCCGCATACGCCGTCGTGATGGGGCAGCGGGCCAAGGTGGAGGAAGGCGCCGGCCGTGCCGAAATCGCGCTGGCCAAGCCGATATCCCGGCATCGCTGGTTCGGCGCCCAACTGCTGGTCGCGGCGCTGGGTACCGGCATGCTTGCCGCGGTCAGCATCTGGGCCATGTGGCTAGGCGCGGCATCCGTTGGCTACGCGGAACAGACGTTCGCTGACTATACCGGGGTGCTGTGGCCCTACCTTGTGGCCCTGGCCAGCTATCTGGGATTCGCCACGGTCCTGTATGCGTGGATCCCGCGGGCGTCGGGCGCCGGGTGGGTGCTGCTGATCTACACTTTCGTGATCGGCATGTTCGGCGGGCTACTGCAGGACCTGCCGGACTGGGTGCACGGGATCTCGCCCTTCTACTGGCTTCCGGCCGCGTTCACCGAGCAACCGGAGCTCGGGCACATGCTCGGGCTGGCGGGGGTCGCCGTCCTCTCGTTCGCGCTTGGCTTCGCCGGATTCCGCCGGCGTGACGTGCCGGCCGCCTAGATGTCGTTTCGCGGAGCACGCGCCCGGTAGCGGTGCTGGAACCGAATAATCATGGATCGCACCATTCTCTGGTGCATGAACCGGAGCTGGGGTTGAGCCGCGGACTATATGTCCGTACCTGAGCGGCCGGCGAAACTTCGGGGCAAGCTATTCGAGAAGCGGCGCGAAATTCTCAAAAATTGTTTCGCAACCGCGGAATATCGATATGAAGAGTAGAGTTGAGTTAAGTACACTCAAGTTTATGGGTTCACCCTCAGAGAGAAAGGATGCGCGTGGACACCAAGCTCACTACCAAAAGCCAAGAGGCACTATCTGCTTCCGGGATGAATGCGTCGACCGCGGGCAATCCGCAGATCGAACCGGCTCACCTGTTGAAGGCTCTGCTGGATCAGCGGGACTCGGTCGCCGTGGCGCTGCTGAAAACCGCAGGACTGGACGTTGACGCCCTCTCCGTCGAGGCAAGCAGCGCCATCAACGCTCTGCCGGCGAACTCCGGATCCTCCGTGGCCCAGGCGCAATTTTCGCGTCAGCTGCTCCAATCGGTCAGCACCGCCCAGGAGATCGCGAACAATATGGGGGACACCTATGTCTCCACCGAGCATCTGCTCATCGCGCTGGCCTCCGACCAGACCAAGGCCGGCGAAGCCCTGCGCAATGCCGGAGCCACCCGCGAGCTGCTGGTAGGAACCCTGCCAACCATCCGCGGGGACCGCAAGGTCGACAATCCGAACCCGGAAGACACCTTCCAAGCGCTGGAAAAGTTCGGTACCGATATGACGGCGCTGGCACGCTCGGGCAAACTGGATCCGGTCATCGGCCGCGACAAGGAAATCCGGCGCGTCGTTCAGGTGCTCTCGCGGCGCACAAAAAACAACCCCGTGCTGATCGGTGAACCCGGCGTCGGCAAGACCGCCGTCGTCGAAGGACTCGCCCAGCGCATGATCGCCGGTGACGTACCGGAGTCCCTTCGCGGCAAGACGCTGATCTCCCTGGACCTCGGGTCCATGATCGCTGGCGCCAAATACCGCGGCGAGTTCGAAGAACGGCTGAAGTCGGTACTCGAAGAGATCAAATCTTCCGCCGGGCAGATCGTCACGTTCATCGATGAGATCCACACGGTGGTCGGCGCCGGGGCCTCCGAAGGGGCCATGGACGCCGGAAATATGCTCAAGCCGATGCTTGCCCGTGGTGAGCTGCGGCTCATCGGCGCGACCACGCTGGATGAGTACCGCGAGAATATCGAAAAGGACCCGGCCCTGGAGCGCCGCTTCGCCCAGGTCTACGTGGGGGAGCCTAGCGTGAATGACACCATCGCGATCCTGCGCGGCCTGAAGGAGCGCTACGAGGCGCACCATAAGGTTTCCATCGCCGACTCGGCGTTGGTCGCCGCCTCCACGCTGTCCAACCGTTATATCTCCGGGCGGCAGCTGCCGGATAAGGCTATCGACCTGGTTGACGAGGCCGCGAGCCGGCTGCGCATGGAGATCGATTCCGCACCGGAAGAGATTGATGAGCTGCGCCGCGAAGTCGACAGGCTGACCATGGAAGAGCTGGCGCTCTCCGGGGAGAGCGACCCAGCCTCGATCGAACGGCTGGAGGCACTGCGTTTTGACATGGCGGATAAGCAGGAGAAATTGGACGCGCTCAACGCCCAGTGGGACGCGGAGAAAGCCGGGCTGAACCGCGTCGGCGACCTGAAGGTGAAACTGGACGACCTGCGCTCGCAGGCCGAAAAGTTCCAGCGTGAGGGGGACCTGGAGAATGCCTCGCGCCTGCTGTACGGGGAGATTCCGACGCTGCAAGGCGAACTTGAGGCAGCGGCCGAAGCCGAAGCCGGCAACACCGCGGAACACACCATGGTGGCTGATGAAGTCACGGCCGACGATATTGCCGAGGTCATCTCGGCCTGGACCGGCATCCCCGCCGGGCGGATGCTGCAGGGCGAAAGCCAGAAGCTGCTGCAGATGGAAGAGCGCATCGGACAGCGGCTGATCGGCCAGCAGCAAGCGGTTGCGGCGGTCTCCGACGCGGTGCGCCGCACACGTGCCGGAATAGCCGATCCGGACCGCCCCACCGGGTCCTTCTTGTTCCTTGGGCCTACCGGTGTGGGCAAGACCGAGCTGGCCAAGTCGCTGGCCGACTTCCTCTTTGACGACCCGCGGGCCATGGTGCGGATTGACATGTCCGAGTACTCCGAGAAGCACTCGGTCGCCCGACTCGTCGGAGCGCCCCCAGGATATGTGGGATACGAAGAGGGCGGGCAGCTCACCGAAGCGGTGCGCCGTCGACCATACTCGGTCATCCTGCTCGACGAGGTGGAGAAGGCGCACCCGGAGGTCTTCGACATCCTGCTGCAGGTGCTGGACGACGGCCGCTTGACCGATGGACAGGGCCGCACCGTGGATTTCAGGAACACGATCTTGATCCTGACCTCAAATTTGGGTTCCCAATTCCTGGTGGATCCAACGATGGAGGACAAAGACAAGAAGTCTGCGGTGATGAACGTGGTCAACGCGTCCTTCAAGCCGGAGTTCTTGAATCGCTTGGACGAGGTCATCATCTTCGATCCGTTGAGCATCGAGCAGCTTGGCAATATCGTGAAGCTGCAAATCGACCTGCTGGCCGAAAGGCTGTCCGAACGCCGGCTCAGCCTCGATGTGGACGAATCCGCCGGAGAGTGGTTGGCCTTGACAGGCTACGATCCGGCCTACGGAGCCCGTCCGCTGCGCCGGCTGGTCCAGCGCGAAATCGGTGACCGGCTAGCGCGGGCGATTCTCGGTGGCAGCATCCAGGATGGGGATGTGGTCAAGGTCGGTCTGGACCCGGCGGGCGATCGACTCATGGTCGCTCGTGGCGAGGCGCCGCAACCCTAATTCCAGAGCATTGGAAATAGCCGTGGCCCGTGGAAAACACCCGCCACCGCGATTG
>NZ_JBQSYR010000026.1:0-58474 GCF_052379505.1 Glutamicibacter sp. 363
CTAGCTGCGCAGGATCATACGAGCGATAGCCGCTGAACTCGTCGACGTGGGCGGGCACAAGCAGCCCGGCGGTGTCCCAGTGCCGAAGCATCCGGTGAGTCACCTGACCGATCTGCGCAAACGCTCCAATGGATAACATGCTTTAAGTTCTCCGCCCTGACACCGTGTGAGAGTCAAGCCCTCGGTTGGTTCTGGGGCTATTGTTGCACCGCAACGGGTGCCATTGGCGTTTCCTGGGTCCGGTAATTTTCCGGAAGCTACAGGTCGCTTAGCTAAAGCCATTGGATACTACAGCGCTAGACGATAATCTTCGAAGGTGAAGACGCCTCAAAAAACCGTGCGCTATCTCAACCTCGCTCGAATCTTCTGGGCGCTGGTCACCCTGGGCGCTATTTTGGCCACTTATGCGGACACCGCGTCGCGAGGCCCGGTGCAAGCGATGAATTTCTTTGGCTACTTCACGATCCAGTCGAACCTGATCGTGGTAGGCGTCGGGCTCGTCGCCGGGGTGATGGGCCTAGCCAAGGGTGCCGCGGTGCCACGCTGGGTTGTGGGCCTGCGGGCCTTGGCCAGTATGTGCATGGTGGCCGTCGGGCTGATCTATATCACCTTGCTGGCACCCTTGGGAGCTGCCGGCGGGGTGCCGCTGCCGTGGGCGAATTGGGTGATGCATATTCTCGGCCCAATCCTGGTTCTGGCCGATTGGCTCTTGGCTAAGAAGCGGAAGGCCTTGCCCTACACGGCGGTACCGGTGCTCCTGCTTTACCCGCTGCTCTGGACCGGGGTGGTGCTGGTTCGCGGGGCCGTCGATGGGTGGGTCCCCTATCCCTTCCTCGACCCGGATCAGGGATACGGAGTCATCGGCTTGTACGTTGTTTCCATTGCCGTGGCCTTCGCGGGAATAGCCTTTCTCGTCGTCGCATATGGCCGGCGGGGACGACACCGTGACGCTGAGCTCGAGATTCCCTAATCGTTTCGGTAAACTTTGGTCGTAAGAGCCCCTAACTCTTACATTGAGCCCATTGGGCCAAGTGAGAAGTACAGGGGCATATTTTTTGCCCGGCACCGTGCCGGGACGGCGTGAAGAGCGCCGTAACCGCTGCTTTATGCAAGGGGGAGGATCCCATGCCAGCAATCGTGATCGTCGGAGCCCAGTGGGGCGATGAAGGCAAAGGCAAGGCTACCGATTTGCTCGGTGGACACGTCGACTATGTAGTCAAGCCAAACGGCGGCAACAACGCCGGGCACACCGTGGTCGTCGGCGGTGAGAAGTACGAGCTCAAGCTCCTTCCAGCCGGCATCCTGTCGCCAAATGCCACTCCGATCATCGGCAACGGTTGCGTGGTGAACCTCGAAGCGCTCTTCGAAGAAATCGATGGCCTCGAAGCCCGCGGCGCCGATACCTCGAAGCTGCGCGTTTCGGCCAACGCCCATCTGGTGGCCCCGTACCACCAGACCATGGACAAGGTCACCGAGCGTTTCCTGGGCAAGCGTGCCATTGGCACCACCGGCCGCGGCATCGGCCCCGCTTACATGGACAAGGTTGGACGCCTCGGCATCCGCGTGCAGGACGTCTTCGACGAGTCGATCCTGCGCCAGAAGGTCGAAGGCGCGCTGCGCCAGAAGAACGAACTGCTGGTGAAGATCTACAACCGGCGCACCGTGATCGTCGAGGACATCGTGGCGTACTTCCTGTCCTATGCCGATCGCCTGCGCCCGTTGATGATCGATTCCACCTTCGAGCTGAACAACGCGCTGGACGAGGGCAAGGTGGTGCTCATGGAGGGCGGCCAGGCCACCTTCCTGGACGTTGACCACGGCACCTACCCGTTTGTCACTTCCTCGAACCCCACCGCTGGCGGCGCCTCGGTCGGTTCGGGCATCGGCCCGACCCGCATCAGCCGTTCGATCGGCATCATCAAGGCCTACACCACTCGCGTGGGCGCAGGCCCTTTCCCCACCGAGTTGTTCGACGAGATGGGGATCTACCTGCAGACCACCGGCGGCGAATTCGGTGTGAACACCGGTCGCCCGCGCCGTTGCGGCTGGTATGACGCGGTGCTCGCCCGCCATGCCTCGCGTGTAAACGGCTTCACCGATTACTTCGTGACCAAGCTGGATGTGCTCACCAACATTGAGCAGATTCCGGTCTGCGTGGCCTACGACGTTGACGGCGTGCGCCACGACGAAATGCCGATGACGCAGACCGAGTTCCACCACGCGAAGCCGATCTTCGAGTACTTCCCGGGTTGGACCGAGGACATCTCCGAAGCCCGGAGCATGGAAGATCTGCCAGAGAATGCGCGCAACTACATCCTGGCCCTGGAGAAGATCAGCGGCACGCGGATCTCCGCCATCGGCGTGGGTCCGGACCGCGATCAGACCATCGTGCGCCACGATCTGCTTAAGGATTAATTTCTAGACATTTGGGAGCCGTCGCAGTTCATTGATTGATGAACTGCGACGGCTCTTTTTTCGTGCGCTCGAACCTAAGACGTGTTGGTAGTGGGATTCAGGCACCCCAAGATGAAGTCCTAGGATTGGATGGCGGGCATGGTGGTTTCTCCGAACATGCACACCCAGCCCGTGGGTGGATCAAGAAGAAACTCGAATTCCAGAACAGATTACTGTCAGCGGGCATTACCGGGC
Source organism: Glutamicibacter sp. 363 (assembly GCF_052379505.1). NCBI lineage: Bacteria > Bacillati > Actinomycetota > Actinomycetes > Micrococcales > Micrococcaceae > Glutamicibacter > Glutamicibacter sp. 363. The sequence goes on from NZ_JBQSYR010000026.1 coordinate 2,650, forward strand.
ACGAGGCCGGGCAGGTTCTGGCAGTCCGCAAACGAGGTACGGCAACTTTCATGGTCCCGGGTGGCAAGCCTGAACCAGGCGAGTCTCCTCTCGATGCGGGCGTGCGCGAAGTGAGTGAGGAACTAGGGTCCAGCTCCCTTTTCGCTAGGCACTTGGCGGGGTGAGCCGGCCGATGCGTTTTCTGGTGTCATCGGCAACGTCGAGGATCATGGGGGTGAACCAGCCTTCTGCGCGCGATTGCTCGATGAGCGCCGGGAGCGCATCAAGCATCTCTCCCAGGGCGGTACGGATCTGCCTGGCGGCAATTTTCGAAGGGACACCCCAGGAGGCCGCTTCATCCATCAGATGCCTTCCATCGACCTCGTCGATGTGCGCACCGGCGCCTACGTGCAGGGACAGCTCGCGATCGGCATGCGCCCATGCGGCGGTGGGGACCACATCGTAGGCCGGCGCCAGTCGCACGGTTCCGCGGTCGATGGTCAATCCGATGTTCCGGGCGTGCATGTCGCAGTTCCCCAAGGCCAGATTCACGGTCAGGTATTTGAGCAGCAGTTCTCGCTCTTGCGGAGGATTTGAAGCGTTGTCGGTGAGGACCTGGGCGACTAGCTTCAGCGTGGGGGAGTTCTCTGCGGGTTTCTGGTACTTCTGCTTCATGCCGAGCGCTTGGCAGAAGTCCTCCTGGTGGATGCGCCGCACCGGTTTGGATCGGGCGTCGCGGTCGTAGCGTTCAACCAGGATTGCTTTGCGGCCTTGGACGGTGATGACTTCGGCGGCGGCGGCGATTTGGCGTTTGGAGCGGCTCAGGCGCACGGAGGCTTCGACCAGTCTCAGGCCGAACAGTTCCAGCTCGGCGATGGACGGCCATTGTTCGGTGCCGTCTTCATTCAGCCGCGCGGGTTTGAGGATGTGGGTGGTGGGACTGCCGTCCAGGGGCATGCCGATGCGGGGTCCGTCGCGGACTACGAGCAGCTTGCCTTGGAGTCCTCCCAGGCTCACCCGGATGGAGCTGTCGATGCCGATGCCCAGGGGTGCTGTGGGCAGGCTGGCGATGGCTTTGGCCAGTTCCTCGTCGGTGGTCCAGCGGATTTTGTGCGGTTCGTTGTTGGGCTCTTCGCCCAGGGGGAGCACTTGGACGGCGCCGGCGCAGTCCTTGCCGTAGGCGCCGAGCATCATGAAGGTGTCCTCGTGCGGGATTCTCGCCTTGTCGGCGAGCATTTTGCGGACGTCGTCTTCTGGCAGCAGGCCGTCCAGGAAGTGGACGCATTCGACCCAGGGGTAGGGTTCTTCCCGGATGGGCAGCTTGGTGGACAGCAGTGCGCTGCTGTTTTGAGCTTCGGGGGTGTACTGCAGGGATATGGTGCCGAAGCCGTGATCGGTGATGGTGGCCGTGTGCACTCCGTCGAACCATAGCGCCAGTTGCGGGTCTGCCACGTCAGCTCCTCTTGACTCGGTGGTGGATGCTGCGGGCGTTGCGGGCCATGCTGTTGCGGATGGCGTTGGTTTCGCCGGAGTGGCGTGGGGCGATGAGCAGATCCAGGCCGAGGAGGGACATGATTTCGAGCAGGATGTTGGCGTTGCCGAGCTTGCCGTTTTCGATCGCGCTGATGGTGTTGCGGGAGATGCCGAGCTGGTCGGCGACGTCCTCTTGGCTCAGTCCGAGGTCGATGCGCTGTTTGCGCAAGGTGCTTCCTATGGCTTTGGGGTCGTTTCGCATGCGCCCGCCTTTCTCTTAAAGCCCATTTTATCGTGAATTAACCCCAATGACATCATAATGTACTGATTTTTGCGTTTTAGTAGGTCGGTGACTTTAATGAGCAGAATCCTGTGCATTAGTGCATGGTGAGCATTAACGCCCAGAAGTTTGGTCTTTAATTGCCGTGCGCCGCTAAAGGCCAAAAAACTGCGCATTACCGCTAAGGTGCCAAAAGGCCAGCACCACCAGCAAGCTGATCATCATGGTCACCGTGGCAATCATCATGCTCGGCCTAGGGTAGCTGCCGCACCTACTATTTCAGGTGATGAAAATATGAGCATTAACGACAGATCGGAAATAAAGGGTTTCAATTTGGCGGGAGCGATAAAGATGCCGAGATTCCAACGCTGCAAAACTGCTGTTTCCAAGTTCCCGTACGGCAAAGACGCGTCCTGCTGAATTGTGAACTCATAATTTCATGGCCCTCCCGGATTCCTGCGCAGCCTATTCCGTGACGCTGGATGCCGAATAACAAAACGAGCCCCGTGCTCAGCGACGTTCACGGCTGAGCGCGGGACTCGAATACGAGGGTTCGCCCCGATGTTGCCTACTGGTCTAGAGTGCTGACTCCTGTGCCGTAGTGCTGGCCGGAGCGTCCTGGATCTTGCCTGCCACTCGTTGATTCCAATGCTCGATGACCTGCGCGGAGGTGGGTCGGGTGAGCAGGGAGACGATCACGAAGGTCAGCGCCGAGGCAATTAGTCCGTAGTAGATCGGCTCATTTGCGTATACGCCGGCGAATTTTTCCTCGGCCTGGATCTCTAAGATGATCATAGTGCCCAGGGTGACGACTGTACCGGCCGCCATGGAGACCGCGGCACCGATGCCGTTTCCGCGCTTCCAAATCAGCCCGCCAATGATGGCGACCAGCAGTCCGCCGACCAGAATGTCATAGGCGATGGTGAGCGCAGCGACCACATCATCAACCAGAATCGCCAGCGAGACCGTGACTATGCCGAGGAGCAGGACCCAGATGCGGTTTGCGCGCACGTCATGCTCCGGATTTTCGTCGGAGTTGGCCTGGACGGTCTTGCCGAACCAGCTGGCAACAAAGGGGGTGACGTCGGCGCGTGCCACGGTGGCCGCGGCGATCAATGCGCCGGATGCGGTTGACATCATTGCAGCCACCGCAGCGGCCATGACCAAGCCGCCTACGGCAACCGGCAGCAACTGGGTTGCGACCTCCGCGTAGACCACGTCCTGGTTGGAGTCAGCTCCGACGATGTCCGGCAGGGCTACACGGGCCGCCATGCCGATAATCGCTCCGGCAGCGCCATAGATGATGCAGTAAATTCCTGCGGTGGTGCCGCCCCAGCGGGCCACCTTTGGGGTTTTAGCGGTGAATACGCGCTGCCAGATGTCCTGGCCGATGAGCAAGCCAAGGGTATAGACAACAAAGTAGGTGATGATTGACTGCAACCCGATGCCGGTGAAGCTGAAGAACTCGGCATCCACTCGTTCGCGGATGCCAGCCATTCCGCCGGCTGCGTTCAAGGCGAAGGGCAGCATCAAGAAGAAGATGCCGATCGTTTTGATGATGAACTGCACCTGGTCTGCCAGGGTGATTGACCACATGCCGCCGATAGTCGAGTAGACCACCACGATCGCCCCGCCGATGGCGATGGCGTGCCACTTCTCCCAATCGAAGAGCACCAAGAAGATCGTCGCGTACGCACTGGTGGATGTCGCGCAGAGCATCAGGGTGTAGGCGAGCATGACCATGCCCGAGGTGTTGGTGGCCGACTTGCTGCCGTAGCGCAGGGTCAGCATTTGCGACACTGTGAAGACCTTCAGTCTTTGCAATGTCGGCGCGAAGCAGAGCGAGAGCAGGATGACTCCGGCCCCGATGGCGACCACCAGCCACATTCCCGAGATGCCCCATTTATAGCCCAGCCCGACGCCGCCCACGGTGGAGGCGCCGCCGAGCACGACGGCCGCCATGGTGCCGGTGTAGAGGAAGGGGCCTAGCCGGCGTCCGGCGACGAGGTAGTCGCTGCTGTTCTTGGTGCGCGATTTTCCCCACCATCCGAAGAGCAGCATTGCCGCCAGATAAGCTGCAACGATTATTCCGTTGATGTATTCCATGAAGGTGGCCTGTGTTCTGTGAGGGCGGGCAATCGAGATTACCGTAAGTAAACTTTTGTTGCTCTACAGGCTATTGGTGATAGCGGTGTGTCGTCAAACACATGAAGCTTGCCCGGTGATTGCCTCGACGGTTGCGGGGCATCCGAGGCGCGGCCCGGCAGGCTGCGGGTGAAGTGCGGTGCGACCTGCCCGATTTACCCTTGGTTGCTGTGATGGAACACACTGACCTACCCGCCGTAATTTTATGGACAATTTGACGAGCGATATGAATGATCGCTGGGCAGTCTGTCATATTTGCGTAGCAATCCATGGATCTTGTGCGATGCTGCGTGGACTCGAGTACTGTTTCAGGACGACGCAACGTTGCATCCGGTGCCTCTGTGGCACCTTTTTTCGTATGCGCGTCCCCCGAGTTTTCGATAGAAAGACGCCTAAAAGATGAGTGAAAATGGTCAGCCGTCGACAATGAAGTCGGCCGGACACGTCATTGTCGACACCCTTGCAGCCCATGGCGTGGAGCGCGCCTACGTCGTACCGGGCGAAAGCTACCTCGACGTCCTTGACGGCCTGCACCACTCGGCCATCGACACCATCGTCTGCCGCCATGAAGGCGGAGCCACTTATATGGCCGAAGCCGATGGCAAAATGCACCAGCGCCCGGGAATCGCGATGGTCACCCGTGGCCCGGGTGCCGCGAACGCCCACGTCGGTTTGCACACCGCGTGGCAGGACTCCACTCCGCTGGTGCTCTTCGTGGGGCTGATTCCCTTCGAACACCGGGGCAAGGAGGCCTTCCAGGAATTCGATCCAAAGGCCTGGTTCGGTACCGGCGCCAAACGCGTGATGATCCTGGACCACCCCGATCGCGCCTCGGAAATCGTCGCCGAAGCCATGTTCGCCGCCATGTCCGGACGCCCTGGCCCGGTGGTGGTCGGACTGCCCGAAGATATCATCACCCGGCAGGTGCCTGCGGAGGTGCACCCTGCGATCCCTGTCGCTACCGGCGGCATGACGGTCACCGACTGGAAGGCGTTGAACGAGGCGCTGCAGGAAGCCGATAAGCCGCTGTTCATTTTCGGCGGCAACGACTGGTCCCATGAGGGGGCGGCAAACTTCACCAGCTGGCTCGAAGAGCACGACCTGCCGGCCGCCGCCGAATGGCGTTGCGAAGGAACCGTACCGTTCAACTCCCCGTCATATGTGGGGCCCATCGGGTACGGCCGTCCCAAGCCCACCTATGACCTGCTTGAAGAAACGGACCTGCTCATCTTCGTAGGCACCGTGCCCGGAGACGTGATTACCGATGGCTTCAACATCCGCCAGAACTGGGATAAGAAGAATTTCCTGGTCACCATCGACCCCTCGCTGCGTGGCCGTTCGGGGCCCGTCTCGCACCAGATCGTGGCCAAGCCCGACGTTTTCGTCCGCGACCTGATGCTCATGGATCTGAAGGTCAAGGATTCCTGGCGCGCATGGACTGGCCGCATGCGCGGCGAGCAGGAGAAGTTCGCCCAACTGCCTTCGGCGGTTCCGGCGGAAGGCCAAGCCCGGATGGCAACTCTCATGGCCAACCTGGTCGATTCCCTCCCGGAAGATGCCATGGTGACCTTCGGGGCCGGCGAGCACACCAACTGGGCGCATCGCTACTTCCCCACCAACGGCTACGCCTCGATGCTCTCGGCGCGTAACGGTTCGATGGGTTATTCCATCCCTTCGGCGGTGGCCGCTTCGCTGTCCTACCCGGGACGCCAGGTGGTCAGCATCGCCGGGGACGGCGAATTCATGATGAACGGCCAGGAGCTGGCCACCGCCACCCAGTATGGCGCCACCCCGCTGGTCATCGTCATGGACAACCAGCAGTACGGCACCATCCGCACCCACCAGGAACGCCAGTACCCGGGCCGCGTCTCCGGCACGCAGCTGCAGAACCCGGACTTCGCGCTGATGGCCCAGGCCTTCGGCGGGTACGGGGCGCGCGTCGAAAAGGACGCGGACGTTCCCGCGGCAGTCGAAGCGGCGCTCGCCGCAATCGACGGAGAGAAAACCTTTGCGTTGATCCATTTGATCGTGGAGCAGGGCGTCAAGGCCTACTAGGCGGCTCCAAGGCGCAGCGCCCAGCGAGTGCCCCGACGGCGCTCGCTGGGCGCTTTAACCTCTGCCAGGCACCCGGAAACCGGCCTCCCGAGCGATGCGAAAGCTGCCGCGGAGGACCGGGCCTTCTGCCGATGGCGTGGCGTGCGCACGCGGGCAATGATAAATCCCACTCCTATCGCCTTGGCATGCCCCGTGGGACGGTTTAAGCTGAATTCCTACGGAATACGAGAGCAATCCAATCCCAACCCACCAAGGCGGAGAATCAGATGGCACAAATGAGCGAAGAGCTCATTGAGCAGTGGGCCGATGCCACTGCCGAAATCTACAACGAATCCCTATCCGGCATCTCGCTGACCCGATTGCCGGGCGCCGTGGGGCAATACATTGAGCTGTTTGCGCAGAGTGAAGACCTGACCTTCAATCGGGGAGCCACTCCACTGGATTACTTTGAGCGCCACCCGTTCCTTGCGGTGACAGCGATCCTGAACAACGACGAAGCGCTTGAGGCGCTGGACGAGGATCAGCAAGAAGCCTTGGACGAGATGGTGGGCTTCACCGAAGCCTGGTACAACTTCGACCAGGAGCAGGAACCCGAATTGGGGACCTCCGAAGCCGATGACGAGGACGACTGGTAAACCCAGATCCCCCAGCACGAAGCCGATCCGCCCATGGTGCGCCGTGGACGGGTCGGTTTTTTGCTCGCCGAAACCGGCAGGCCGGAGCGGAAAAATGGATCCTGCTATTTCCATATCGCATGATTGGTGGGACGATGCCGTTATGAGCCAGTTCAGCGTCTTTGAAAGCACCGTGGTGATTCACCTGCCGGTGCACCGCGTCTGGGAACTGCTGACCGACTGGGCAGCCACCCCGTTATGGATGCCGGGCATTGCCACCATGCACTCTGATGACGTGCAGCTACGCGTAGGCACGCAGTTGATCTATCGGGTAGGCAAGCACGAACGCCACTACCGGATCCACGACCTGATCGAGAACCGACTGCTGGTGGCGCACACTTCCGAAAATCCAGATGGCCTCTCCTACCGTTTCGACCTGAAAGACGATGCCGGATACACCGAAGTGGTGCTCCAGGTGGCGGTGATCAATCCGGACCTCACCGTTGAGCAATGCGAAGAGCTTGCCGCCTCGGTGCGCGAGGCCGAGGGAGATATGCTCGATCAGCTCAGGCTCTACGCCGAGCAGGCTCCATAGCGGAACCTATTGGCTGTGCGGCATGCTGCGCTTGTCATAGGCCTTGGAATCCTTGAACTCGGTTCCGGAGAAAAGCTGCTCGATGGTCACCAGGGTGTAGCCCGCCTGCCGAAGTTCTTCCACCAGCTGCGGCACGGCCTGGACCGAACTTTCATGGATGTCGTGCATCAAGATGATGGAGCCGGGGTTGACTTCCTCCATGGCTATTTCCACGGTCTTCTTCGGGTCGTGATGCTGCCAGTCCAGGGTGTCCACATCCCATAGCACCAGCGGGTAGGGCACCAGCCGGTCATAAACCGCGCCGTGGGAACCGTAGGGCGGGCGGAGGATGGCGGGGCGCACCCCGGCGGCCTCTTCGATCGCTACCTCGGTCCATTGCACCTCCTGCTCGATGCCTTCGGCGGTCAACGTGGTCAGATCCTTGTGGTCAAAGGTGTGGCTGCCGATCTGGTGTCCCTCTTGGGCCATGCGCTCCAGGGTTTTCGGGTACTTCTTGACGTTTTTGCCCAGCACAAAAAAGGTGGCCGGGGTGTGCTGCGCGCCCAATTCGTCCAAAAGCCTGTCGGTGAACTCCCCGGGCCCATCGTCAAAGGTCAGCGCGGCGCACTTGGTGGCCGCGCAGTCCACGGCTGCGGGGCTTGGCTCGGCAGGTGTCTGCTGCGCCGCAGGCTGCGCGGCGCAGCCGGCAAGCAAGGCGATGGCGATAGCCAGCACGGAAAAGCGGTAGCCGCGGCGGGAGAACGAACTCATCCTTCAACCATCTACCTCCCATGGCGCTGGCGCCAAGTTGCCACGCCCCACGGCGCGAATTTCACGGCTAACTCTGCGCAGCCGGCTGCGCGGCAGCGCGCATGATGAGCAGCGCATAATCCCGGTGGGCGAATGGCTTGACTAGACGCAGCACCGAGGCCTGCAATCTGCTCATGGGTGCTCCTGCATAAACGTGTGTAAGACCAATCATCCAGCCACTGATTGAATTTTGTCAATCAGTAAATTCCGGTGCACGCAAAAGCCCCGTGCCGCACCCTTGACGGGTGCTGCACGGGGCTAAGCAGAGAAGCCTTGGCTACTCGGAGTCGTGGTCAATTTCCAGGAGCGTTACCAGCTGATCCAGGGAGGCCTCGGCTCCTTCGCCTTCGGCGCGCAGCACTACCTTGGTGCCGTATTCGGCTCCCAGCCCCATCAGCGAGAGGATGCTCGAGGCATCCAGCGCGTCCTCGGCAGGTTCTCCTTCCAGCGCGATGGTGACCTCGACCGGAAGCTCACCGGCGGCTTCGGCGAAGATTGCAGCCGGACGGGCATGCAGGCCAACCCGGCTTCCAATGATTGCTGTACGTTCTGCCATGATGGCTCCTTCTGATCGGTGGTATTCGTAAGCTTAAAGTACTTAGGTCTTCGGTTACAGTCCGAAACGGTCCAGTTCGGGCAGCTGCGCGCGCACCAGAGCGCGAGCCTCATCCGCCGAGGCCGCCTGCAAGGCGAGGCGTGCCAAATCCTGCGCGGCCGCCAGGTCCACGGTGCGCAGCACCGCCGCTACCGGAGCGAGCGCACGCTTATTCATCGACAGCGTGCTGACTCCCAGCCCGGCCAGCACCACCGCGAGCGCGGGATCCGCCGCGGCTTCACCGCACACGCCTACCGGTTTGGCCCCGGCGCCTTGCGCCCCGGCGCCTTGCGCCCCGGCGCAGGTGGCCGCGACCATGTGCAGCACCGCAGGCTGCCAGGGGTCGTTGAGTTCCGCCAGCGAACCCAACTGCCGGTCGGCGGCCATGGTGTACTGCGTCAGGTCGTTGGTTCCGATGGAGACAAAATCGCAGCGTTCCAGGATCCGCTCGGCCAGCAGTGCGGCCGAGGGCACCTCGATCATCACCCCGGCGGTGGGCAGTTTCGCCGCGGCGACCAGCGCCGCGAAATCCTGTGCCTCGGCGGGCGTGGAAATCATCGGGGCCATGGTCCAGACCTCGGCCTGGTGGGCGGCGGCCGCCTCGGAGATCGCGGTGAGCTGGCGGGCCAGCACGCCGGGACTGGTGGTATCGGTGCGGTAGCCGCGCACCCCGAGGGCCGGGTTCGGCTCGCTGGCATCGGTGAGGAATGGCAATGGCTTGTCGGCGCCGGCATCCAGCGTGCGCACCACGACCTTCTGCTGCGCGAACGCCGCGAAGACCGCACCGTAGGCCGCGACCTGCTCCTCGTGGGAAGGTTCCTTTTCGCGTCCCAGGAAGCAGAACTCGGTACGCAGCAGGCCCACGCCTTCGGCTCCGGCCGCGGCGGCCGCCTGCGCGTCCTCGCCGCTTCCGACGTTGGCCAGCAGCGGGACGCGGTGCCCGTCGGCCAGCACGCCGCTGCCGTCGAAGTCCGGCAGCTGCTCGCGGTTGGCGTAGGTGCGCGCGATGGCGACCTCGACCTCGGTGGGGTTGCGCACCACCAGCCCGTCGATGCCGTCCACGTACACCCGGTCCGCATCACGCAGCGCGGTGGTCTCGCTCGCCGCGACGATGGCAGGCAAGCCCAGGGAGCGGGCGATGATCGCGGTGTGGGACTGCGGGCCGCCGTCGCTGGTGACCAGGGCCAAGACCTTGGCCGGATCCAGGGTGGCCGTATCCGCCGGCGCCAGGTCCACCGCAACGAGCACAAAGGGCTCGTCCGAATCGGGGATTCCCGGGGCGGGGACCCCGCGCAGCTGGGCCACGATGCGCGCCCGCACATCCAGCACGTCGCCGGCGCGTTCGGCCATGTAGCCGCCGAGCGCCGCAAGCTGGGTGGCCACCGCGTCGGCGGCTTCCCAAAGCGCCGACTCGGCGCAGGTGCCCGAGGCGACAAGCTTCGTCGCGGACTTCAGCAGGCTGCGGTCGCTGGCCATCAGCGCGGTGGCCTTGAGCACCGCTTGCGCGTCTCCGGTGGCATGCGCCGCGCGTTCCTTCAGCTGTGCCGCGACCGCCGCGGTGGCCTCGGCCAGGCGGGCGGTTTCGCTCTCCACGCTGGCCCCCGGGGCAAACGGGGCGCCGTCGGCCGGGGCGCTGATCGGATCGGGCATGCGCCGCACGGTGCCGATGACCCGGCCCGCGCTGACCCCGACGCCGGAGAACTTTTCTACGCTGTGGGTGCTCATGCGCCGACCTTCGCATTCTCTACGCCCGGCGTCGCGGACTTGCGGACGAATTTCTTCAAGATAATCACCAGCGCCGCGGAAACCAGCGTGCCGATGAGCGTTGCCAGCAAGAACATCGGCCAGGTGTTGTTCATCGCGAAGAAGACGAAGGCTCCGCCGTGCGGTGCCTGGCTGACCACATCAAAGGTCATGATCAGCGAACCGGTGACCCCGGCGCCGACCATCGAGGCCGGGATGACGCGCAGCGGATCCGCCGCGGCGAAGGGGATCGCCCCTTCTGAGATGAACGCGGCACCGAGCAGCCAGGCAGCCTTGCCGTTTTCGCGTTCGGCCCCGGTGAAGAGCCTCGGGGAGACCGCGGTGGCCAGCGCCATGGCCAGTGGTGGAACCATGCCCGCGGCCATAACCGCCGCCATGATCATCAGCGGTGCCGGATTATCGGTAATCGAGCCGGCTCCCAGACCTGCCACGGCGAAGGAGTAAGCGACCTTGTTGACCGGTCCGCCCAGATCCACCGCCATCATCAGGCCGAGAATCAGTCCAAGAATTGCCGCGGCGGTGCCCGACATGCCCGATAGCCATGAGTTCAAGGCTTCGGTGAGTTTTGCGATCGGGCCGCCGAGGAAGAGGATCATCAGCCCCGAGGCGATGATCGAGCCCAGTAGCGGCACGATGACCACCGGCATCAGGCCGCGCAGCCAGCGCGGAACGTTCCACGAGCTGATCCAGCGTGCCGCCAGTCCGGCAATCAGGCCGCCGACGATACCGCCGAGGAAACCGGCTCCCATGAACCCGGCCACCGCACCGGCGGTGAAACCGGGGGCGATGCCCGGACGGTCGGCGTAGGCGTAGGCGATGTAGCCGGCCAGCGCCGGCACCAGGAAGCCCATGGACAACCCGCCGATCTTGAAGGCGACCGCGCCGAGGAAGGCCAGGAGCCCCTCGTCCGGCAGATTGAACAGCGTCGTCTCCGCCAGGTACTGATCGGCCACGTCGGTGATGTCGTAACCGCCGAGCAGGAAGCCTAAGGCGATCAGCAAACCGCCGCCGGCGACAAACGGGATCATGTAGGAGACGCCGGTGAGCAGTGCACGCTTCAGGTCGGCGCCGAAGCCTTGCTTGCCGCCGCCCTGTTCGGATTCCGCGGCGGCCGTGCCGGCGGGAACCTTGCGTGCGTTGGGATCGGTGGCCGCGGCGATGGCATCCTGCAAGAGCTTTTCCGGCTCGTCGATGCCGCGTTTGACGGGAACCTGGATCACCGGTTTGCCGGCGAAACGCGAGCGGTCACGCACGTCGACGTCTACCGCGAAGATCACCGCGTCGGCGGCTTCGATAACCGCCGGGTCCAAGGCGGTTGAGCCGGAGGAGCCCTGGGTTTCCACGGCGAAGTCGATGCCGAGCTCCTCGGCGCTTTGCGCCAGCGAGTCGGCCGCCATGTAGGTGTGCGCGATGCCCGTGGGGCAGGCGGTGACCGCAACGATCCTGGAGACCTTCGCGGTAGCAGCCGGCGCTTCGGGCTGCGCGGCAGGCACCGTGGGGCTATCGGAGATCACCGCGGAGACCAGTGCGACGATTTCCTCGTCGCTCTTGGCTTCACGCAGGGCGCCGGTGAAGGTCTTCTTGACCAGTGCGCGGGCCAGCTTGGAGAGCAGCTTCAAATGATCCTTGTCGGCGCCTTCCGGGGCGGCGATGAAGAAGATCAGATCCGCCGGGCCGTCCTTGGCTCCGAAGTCCACCGGGGTGGCCAGGCGCGCCATGGCCAGGGTCGGGATGGTCACGGCCGCCGAACGGCAGTGCGGGATCGCGATGCCCCCGGGGACGCCGGTTGCCGTTTTGGCTTCTCGGGCCAGCGCATGCTCGGCCAAAGCCGAGGCGTCGGTGGCGCGGGAGGCCTGGGCCACCAAATGCGCCAGATGGTTGATGACCTCGGAGGTCGAGGTGCCCAAGTGCGCGTCGAGGGTGACGAGCTGGGTGGTGATCAGGTCGCTCATAGCTATGATCCTTGCCTTGGGGTTAGTGCGAGAACGGTGACGGCGTCCACGGTGAGATCGGATGGTGCGGGAATGGTTGAGCCGGGAAGTGAGGCCGCCGCCGCGCCGTAGGCGATGGCGGAGCCAAGACACTGATCCGGTGCTGCCCCGGAGATGGCCGCTAGCAGGTAGCCTGCCAGCGAAGAGTCTCCGGCGCCCACGGTGCTGCGGGCGGTGATCGGCTGGTGCCAGCCATGCCAGGCGCCCTGGCCCGTTGCCAGCACGGCGCCGTGCGCTCCGAGGGTGGCAAGCACCGCGCCGGCCCCGCGTTCGAGCAGGTCGCGGCAGGTGCTCGCGGTCAGCTCGGCGTCGGCCTCGAGCTGCTCCTCGGTGAGCTGCGAGCCCACCAGTTCGGCCAGTTCCTCGGCATTTGGCTTGATCAGATCCGGGACGTGGCTTGGGCCGTGGGCAAAGAGCTGGCGCAGCGGTTCACCGGAGGTGTCCACGGCGATGTGCGGGCAATTCACCCCGAGCGCATCGCGCAGTGCCGCGGTGAGCTGGGCGTAGAAATCTGCGGGTGCTCCCGGTGGCAGCGAGCCGGCCATCACCACCCATTGGGCTGCGCCAGCGGATTCCAGCACCAGCGCGCTCAGTGCGTTCAGCGCCTCGGCCGTGAGCACCGGACCCGATTCGTTGATCTTCGTGGTGGTGCCGTCCGGGTCGGTGATGGCGATGTTGGTGCGCAAGGGCCCATCGATGGGCAGCGCCTTGAACTCAAGCCCGTCGCCGCGCAGCGCCGCGATCAAGGGGTCATTGGCCGCTCCGGGGAGCAATGCCAGGCTCTGGGCACCGGCGATCGAGATCGCCCGGGAAACATTGACTCCCTTGCCGGCGGCTTGGGTGTGGCTTCTGGCCGCGCGCTGGACCGCTCCGTGGGCCAGCGGATCCAGCAGCTCGATGGTCTTGTCCAGGGCCGGGTTGCAGGTCAGGGTGATAATCATGCGACCACTACCTCTACCTCGGCTAGTTCCAGGGCGCGGGACAGCTCGGCTTCCGGGGCGTGATCGGTGACGATCGTGTCCACCTGGTCCAGCCGCGCGAAGCGGACCAGGGTTTCCTGCTCGAATTTCGAGGAATCCACCAGGAGGACCACCCGGCGGGCGCTGGCGACCAGCGCCGTTTTGACGGCGGCTTCCAACGGGTCCGGGGTGCTCAGCCCGAAGCCGGCATGCAGGCCGTTGGTTCCGATAAAAGCAATGTCTGCGCGGTAGTTCGCGTATTCCTGTGCGGTGCGCGCCCCGCTGCTGGCGCCGGTGATTCCGCGAACTCGTCCGCCAATCATTTCCAAGGCAATCTGCGGGCTTTGCATCAGCGCGGTGGCGATCGGCAGCGCGTGGGTGATCACCACGAGCCCCGACCCTGCATTGGTTTTCACCATGCGTTCGGCGAGAATCTCGGTGGTGGTTCCCGCATCGAGAATGACCGAGGCATCGGAGACCGGGAGCAGGCTCAGCGCGCGCTGGGCAATCCGGGCCTTGGCCTCGGCGTGGATGGCAGTGCGGGCTACATAGCTTTCCTCGCGGGTGCTCGCCTCGCTGGCCGCGACCGCACCGCCGTGCACCCGGCGCAAGAGGTTCTCTGATTCCATCTGGGCCAGATCGCGGCGGACCGTTTCGGCGGTGATCTCGAAGCGCTGGGCCAGCTGAGCGACGGTTACTTTCCCGGCATTCGCCAACTGATCAGTGATTAGCCGGTGTCTTTCCTCGGCAAACATCTGCGCCTCCATGAAGTCATGATCTACAACACACGAATCTGTGTTTCCATGACTTTATGCCCGTTTGCGTGGGGTAGTCAAGATGAAATCCAAAAATATTGTGGATTAATCTTTGCTTGCGTGGGGTTATCCGTTCAAAAGACAAAAATCGGTGGGTCCTCTCCGCAGAGGGAACCCACCGATCGAGGTATTGAGCCGAGCGCTACGCCAGGATCTGGCGTTTGGAAGAAATGACTCCGGTGTTGAAGCCGGCCAGGCGCAAGCCGCCGTGGAAGCGTGCGTGCTCAATCTTGACGCAGCGATCCATGACCACGTTCAGGCCCGCCGCCTCGCCGCGTGCGGCGACTTCCTCATGCCAGGATCCAAGCTGCAGCCACAGCGTTTTCGCGCCCACCGCCACGGCCTCATCCAGTACGCCGGGAAGGTCATCGTGCTTTCGGAAGACCTCAACCAGATCCGGGGTCTCCGGCAGATCCGCCAGCGACTTGTAGACCGGCTGGCCCAGAATCTCGTCGAGCACCGGGTTGATGAAGTACACCTTGTACTTCGAGGAGGACAGCAGGTAGGTGGCGACGAAATAGCTCGCACGCGAGGGCTTATTCGAGGCGCCAACAATGGCGATGACCTTTGTATCGCGCAGGATCTGCAGGCGTTCGGCCGCGCCGGGCGCCTGCCAGGTGCGTTCTTCGATGCTCATTAGTTCGCTCCCTTCGAAGCGGCTGGCACGGCGCAGGCGGCGCCGTCATAGGTGGGAGTGTCGAGCTGTTCGTCCGCGGTGGCTGCCTGCGAGGCGCTCAGCGCCTGATCAAGGTCCCAGATGATGTCTTCGACGTCCTCCAGGCCAACCGACAAGCGGATCAGGTCCTCCGGAACGCCGGCGGCAATCATCTGCGCGGCGCTCAGCTGCTGGTGCGTGGTGGAGCCCGGGTGCAGCACCAAGGTGCGCGCATCGCCGATATTCGCCAGGTGGCTGGCCAGCTGCAACGCCTCGATGAACTTGGTGCCGGCCGCACGCCCACCCTTCACGCCGAAGCTGAAGACCGAGCCGACGCCCAGGGGAAGCAATTCGGTGGCCCGCTCATGCTGTGGGTGGGATTCCAGGCCCGCGTAGTTCACATAGCCGACGCGGTCATCGGCTTCGAGCCACGCGGCGATCTGCTTCGCGTTGGCCAAGTGGTTGTCCATGCGCTGCGGCAGCGTCTCCAAACCCTGCAGCAGCTGGAAGGCCGACTGGGCCGGCAGGGAGGGACCGAAGTCGCGCAGCTGCTCGCTGCGCAGCTTGGTCAGGAAGCCGTACTCGCCGAAGTTATCCCACCAGGACACGTTGCCGTAGCTCGGCACCGGTTCGGTCATAGTGGGGAACTTGCCGTTGCCCCAGTTGAAGGTGCCGGCCTCGATGACCACACCACCCAAGGTGGTGCCGTGGCCGCCGATGAACTTGGTCGCCGAGTGGATCACGATGTCCGCACCGTGCTCGATAGGGCGCAGCAGGTACGGCGGGGTCAGCGTGGAGTCGACCACCAGCGGCAGGTTGTGCCGGTGCGCCACCTCGGCCAGGCCCTTCAGGTCTGCAATGTCGCCGGAGGGGTTCGCCACGATCTCGGTGTAGACGGCCTTGGTGTTTTCCTGGATGGCAGCCTCAAAGTCGGCCGCCTCGTTGGAATCGACGAAGGTGGTGTTGATGCCGAAGCGGCGCAGGGAGACGTCCAGCTGGGTGATGGTGCCGCCGTAGAGCTTGGAAGAGGCCACGATGTGGTCTCCGGCCTGTGCCAGCGCCGCGAAGGTGACGAACTCGGCTGCCATGCCGGAGCCGGTGGCTACCGCGCCGATGCCCCCTTCGAGGGAGGCCATGCGCTCCTCGAAAGCCGCCACGGTCGGATTGCCGATGCGCGAATAGATGTTGCCGTATTTCTGCAGGGCGAACAGGTTCGCCGCATCATCGGTGTCTTTGAAGACGAATGAGGTGCTCTGGTAGATCGGCACGGCGCGTGCGCCATGCTCGGCATCGGGGGTGCCGCCTGCGTGTAGCGCGCGGGTGCGGAATCCAAACTTGTGGTCGGCCATGGTGGCTTACGACTCCTTGTCGACTGGGTCTTCGGCAGGAATCCCGGGTCAATGTCGCATAACCCCTGGAGTCCAGTGGAAAGCAGCTCCATCGGTTCTGGCGGTAGCACCTGATCCACCGGCTGTGGCAGGTTGCTGCGGCGTCATCAAACCAGATCTCTCGGCCGCTCGGGATGGTTAAGTAATAGTCTGTCAATATGTCCTGGGATGACCCAACAATGAGTCCTAAGGTTGCGAAGGTTGAAGCGCAGACTGATTCGGGTGCGGCGCCGCGGTTACCCTATGCTCGAATTATGGACACCGCGCTAGCACTGGTACGACACGGGCAGACCGACTGGAATCTTGCGGGTCGGCTCCAGGGCCGCACGGACATCGAGCTGAACGAGACCGGCCGCGAACAGGCGCGCGCGGCCGGGCGAGCGCTCATGGGGGAGGGGTGGGATCTGGTGCTCGCCTCCCCGCTGTCCCGCGCCCAGGAGACCGCCGCGCTCATCGCCGCGGAACTCGGCGTCGACACCGGTGCCCCGGTTGCTCACGCGGTTGAACGCGGCTTCGGTCCGCTCGAAGGGCGGGTCATGATCGAAGTGACCGAGCGGGAAGCGGCTGCGCTGGCGGGGCAAGCCGAGAGCCGTGAACTGGTGCTGCAGCGGATGCTGCTCGCCTTGACCGAACTGATTCAGGCAAACCCCGGCCGCCGCATGCTGGTGGTCAGCCATGGGGCCGCCATGCGCATCACCCGCGACGCGCTCGCCGGGACCCGCGCCGAGCGGGGAGTGGAAAATGGAGAAGTCATTCCGGTCAGCCTTGCCCGGCTCGCCGAACTCGTTCAGGAACACGATCTTGCGGACGCCCGCTAGGCTCGTTTGCCACCCAGTGATTATCCGGCACCGGGCCGGTACTGCTTAAGCACCGCTAGGCAGCCGCGGAGAATCTTTCTCGAAGAAAAATCCCCACGAAACCTCACAAAACATCGCGGCGGTACGTTTACATGGTGAAAGCACCGAACCAGGAGCAGCATGAAACAGCCATTCGAACGCATCGTCCAGGCCCACGGGCTGAGCGTCCTTCGGGTTTGCCGCGCCCTGCTCGATGAGCACCGCGCGCAGGATGCCTGGTCCGAAACGTTTCTCTCCGCGCTGAAGGCGTACCCGGAGCTGGATGAGGAGGCGAATGTCCAGGCGTGGCTGGTGCGCATCGCCCATCGCAAGGCCATCGATGAGCTCCGCCGGCACAAACCAGAACTCAGCCAAGCAGAGGTCCAGCCAGCCACTCGGGCATCGTCCGAGACCAGCGCGGAGGACCACGTGGCAAACATGGAGCTGTGGCAGGCAGTGAAGCTGCTGCCACAAAAGCAGCGGCTGGTCGTGGCCTACCGTTATCTGGGTGGGCTCGGCTATGCCCAAATCGCCGAGATTCTCTCCGGCAGCGCGGATGCTGCCCGGCGTGCTTCAGCCGACGGAATCAAGAACCTGCGAACCCACCTGTCGCAGGATCAACTACCAGGAGGCGACCGATGAACACGCAAACTCCAGACTCCAACCCGACCTCATCCGAGGCGCAGCTGCTGCGCGAGCTCCATACGCGCCTGGAGCGTAGCGCGGGGGAGCAGCAGTTGATCGATATCGCCTATCGGGTAGTGGATTCGCCCATCGGGCGGCTGCTTATGGCCTGCACGGAGGTGGGGCTGGTTCGGGTCGCCTTCGAAAGCGAGGGGCATGAATCGATCCTCGATATCCTGTCCGGCAAAGTGGGTGCGCGGATCTTGCGCGCGCCAGCAAAACTGGACAATGTCGCCTGGCAGCTCGAAGAGTACTTTGCCGGGGACCGGCAGGAATTCGAAGTGCCCTTGGACCTGCGCCTCTCGACCGAATTCCGCAGGCAAGTCCAGCTGGAACTGAGCCAGATAGGCTACGGCGAAACCTGGAGCTATGCCCGGATGGCCGAAAGGCTCGGCAAGCCCAAGGCGGTGCGCGCGGTTGGATCGGCCTGCGCCACCAATCCGCTGCCTATCGTCCTGCCCTGCCACCGGGTCCTGCGCACCGATGGTTCGCTCGGCGGCTATCTGGGTGGGCTGGAGACCAAGACCTACCTGCTCCGGATGGAAAATCCGGATCGTTCAGAACAAGCCCCGGTCCTTTTCTAGCCCGAGCCACGGAGCTAAGCCGCACAGACCTGGGGATGGTGCTCGGGGAGCGCTTGATAGCTCGGTAACGCAATGAACTATTCATCCGCGAACTCCGCGGCAAAGTGCCTCCACCTCGGGGCCCGCCCCACATGTTTTCTACCGCCGTTCTGCCCGCGTACTGGTGGCGTATTCCAATCGCTGCCTGCCCGGTTCATGTTAGTGTTGAAGCATGCCCTTTTTGGTTTCGTCCCACGTGCAGCGGTTGATCGCTGCGGTGTTCCCGAACTCAAAATTACTGACGAAACGGGCTAGCGGCACTAACGGGTGGATGAGTTCCTGGGGAACCAATGCCCATGGCGAGATCGCCGGCTGTCCACCACCGCGCTCCTGATCTGCGCGGCTCTCTGCTCTCTTTCTTGATCGGTGGATTCCGCGCGCCATCGCGCCCGCATACCTCTTCTGAGAAAGACACCTTACTTTGTCGCACCATTCTTCCGACGTAATTCGTCAAGCACCCCATTCCATCTGGCGTGGAATCCACCAGACATTAAAGCAGGACTCGGTCGGCGGCTTGTTGCTGCTGTGCGCAACGGTCGCTGCGCTGATCCTCGCCAATTCCCCCGCCGCGTCCTGGTATGAGGATCTACGGAACTTCACTTTCGGCCCCGAAGCGCTGCACCTGAATCTTTCGGTAGGCACGTGGGCAGCCGACGGGCTGCTGGCAATCTTCTTCTTCGTGGTCGGCCTGGAATTGAAGGAAGAGTTCGTTGTCGGCAAGCTTCGCAACCCACGCACCGCGTTGGTCCCCATCGCTGCCGCAATCGGCGGCGTAGCCCTGCCTGCGCTGTTCTACGCGTGGGTGATCACCAGCGCCGGGAGCGACGCGATCAACGGCTGGGCGATTCCTGCTGCCACCGATATCGCCTTCGCGATCGCGGTCATCGCAGTCGTCGGAAAGTTCCTCCCGCCGGCGCTGCGCACGTTCTTGCTGACCCTTGCGGTGGTTGACGACCTCTTGGCGATTTCGATCATCGCGATCTTCTACACCGATGATCTAGCGTGGCTGCCGCTGGCTCTGGCCCTGATTCCACTGTTGGTGTTTGCGTTCGCCGTGCAGCGCGGCGTGCGTGCGTGGTGGATCCTGATGCCACTAGGCATTGCGGTGTGGGCGCTAGTGCATGCCTCGGGTATCCACGCGACCGTGGCCGGGGTGCTGCTAGGTTTCATGGTTCCGGTGGTCGCAACCTCGCGGGCGCGGGTGAAGATCGGCACGACCAATGACGGCCAACCGGTATATGACGGGCTAGCGGCGCATTTTGCGGACCGCTGGAGCGTGCCCTCATCGGTAGTCGCCATCCCCGTGTTCGCCTTCTTCGCCGCGGGCGTGGCCGTGGGCGGGCTTTCGGGGCTGGCCGAGTCACTGCTCAGCCCGGTGGCCGTAGGCATCATTGCCGGCCTGGTGCTGGGTAAATCCATTGGCATCACCGCCTCCACCTTCCTGGTCACGAGGATTCCGGGGATCACGCTGGACCGGTCGATCAAGTGGGTGGATGTACTCGGGATGGCCTTCGTCGCCGGAATCGGCTTCACGGTCTCGCTGCTGGTTGGTGAACTCGCCTTTGGCGCAGATGGTGCCGAGGCACAGTATGTCAAGATCGGGGTGCTGTGCGGCTCGCTGCTTGCCGCCGTGATCGGCGCCTTGATCCTCGCAGTGCGTAACCGGAAGTACCGCGCAGACTCATCTTCTTCGGCATAGCTTCGAAAGCTATTGCCCGGGAGCCTGCCTGTGGTTCAAAAATTAGGTCCTGCAAGGGCCAGCGTAGTAGAAAGCAGTTGACCTGATGCCTGATATTTCTTCTCTGCATGCCGACCGAAACCTGGCCTTGGAGCTGGTGCGGGCCACCGAAGCGGCGGCTATCGCCTCTGGCCCGTGGGTGGGTGCGGGGGATAAGCTGCGCGCAGATGGGGCGGCCGTGGACGCGATGCGTTCGCTGCTTGCCTCGGTGCGATTCGACGGGACCGTGGTGATCGGCGAGGGTGAAAAAGATCAGGCACCTATGCTGTTCAACGGTGAACGCGTGGGCACCGGCGAGGGGGCGAAATGCGATGTGGCAGTCGACCCGATCGATGGCACCCGGCTGACCGCCATGGGCCTTGAAAATGCGCTGTCCGTGCTGGCCGTCGCCGAGGCCGGGTCAATGCTCGATGCCTCTTCGGTGTTCTATATGGAGAAATTAGTGACCGGCCCCGAAGCCGCGGAATACGTGGATTTGCGGTTGCCGGTGAAGGAAAACCTGCGGTTGATCGCGAAGGCAAAGTCGGTCGATATTCGCCAGTTGACGGTGAGCGTACTCGATCGTGAACGGCACCAGAATCTGGTTCAGGAAATTCACGCGGCCGGCGCTCGGACCAAGGCACTGGTCGACGGTGATGTGGCGGCGGCGATCGCGGCGGTACGTGAAGGAACCGGCATCGACGCGTTGATGGGCGTTGGCGGCTCCCCGGAAGGCGTGATCACCGCGTGCGCCGTCAAGGCCCTCGGCGGAGTGATCCAGGGGCGGATGCATCCAACCAGCGGCGAAGAGCGCGAACGCGGTCTGGCTGCGGGCCTGGATATGGACAAGGTGTATTCCACCGGTGACTTGGTCCGCAGCGACAACTGCTATTTCGCGGCCACAGGCATCACCGACGGTGACTTGCTGCAGGGCCTGCGGACCGGGCCGCGGACCATCCGCACGCAATCGATCGTGATGCGCTCGAAATCCCGAACGGTCCGCGTGATCGATGCGGAGCATTCAACCAGCAAATGGGCGTAGCGGCTAAACCCCGATAGCGAGGGCGGCCCGGCCATGCGCAATGGCGTGGCTGCGGCGCAGCAAACCAACGAATTGGATGCGTACCCTCGTGGCTCATTTAAGAACAATGGCCGCCACCCCGCAAGGGGTGGCGGCCATCGTCATGAGGCTAGAAACTACTTATTGCGCAGTTCGAAGCGGTCGGCATCCATGAGCTTGGCCCATGCTGCGGCGAAGTCCTTGGCGAACTTCTCCTTGGCATCGTCCGCGGCGTAGACCTCGGCCAGTGCACGCAGCTCGGAGTTCGAACCGAAGACCAGATCAACGCGGCTGCCAACCCAGCGGCCGTCGGTGGTCGAGTAGGTCTTCTCCTCGGCGTCCGGGGTCCACTCGAGGCCCAGCTCCAACAAGTTCGCGAAGAAATCGTTGGTCAGCGCGCCCGGGGTTTCGGTGAAGACGCCGGTGTTCGAGCCGTCCCAGTTGTTGCCCAGTACGCGCAGGCCGCCGAGGAGCACGGTCGCCTCCGGGGCGGTCAAGCCCAGCAGGTTGGCGCGGTCCAGCAGCAGGTATTCAGAAGGCAGCTGCAGGAAGCCCGAATCGTAGTTGCGGAAGCCGTCGGCTACCGGCTCCAGCCAGGCGAACTGCTCCACGTCGGTCTGCTCCTGGGTTGCGTCAACGCGCCCCGGAGTGAACGGAACGTTTAGCTGCTGGCCGGCGGCCAGCGCTGCCTGCTCGACACCCACGTTGCCGGCCAGAACCACAACGTCGGCGAAGGAAGCCTTCACGGCCGAGGTCGCGTTGAATTCGGCAACGATGCTTTCCAGCGCCGCGATGACCGGCTTGAGCTGCTCAGGCTGGTTCACCGTCCAGGAAACCTGTGGTTCCAGGCGGATGCGGCCGCCGTTGGCGCCGCCACGCTTGTCCGAGGAGCGGAAGCTTGCTGCGGCCTTCCACGCGGTGGAAACCAGCTGCTGAACCGACAGCCCGGATTCGGCGATCAGGGACTTCAATGCGGCGATCTCGGTGTCACCCAGGGTGACCTCCGGAGCTGCCGGCAATGGATCCTGCCAGGTGAGGTCCTCAGCCGGAACTTCTGGGCCGAAGTAGCGGGACTTCGGGCCCATGTCGCGGTGGGTCAGCTTGAACCAGGCACGGCCGAAGGCATCGGCGAACTTCTCCTGGTTGTTCTTGAAGTCCTCCGAGATTGGACCGTAGATCGGGTCGAAGCGCAGCGCCAGGTCACTGGTCAGCATGCGTGGTTCGCGGCGTGCGGCTGCGTTGTGGGCCATTGGCACCATGTCGTCGCCTGCCCCGTCCTTCGGGCGCCACTGCTGCGCGCCGGCCTCGGAGTAGAACAGCTCCCACTCGTAGGCGAAGAGGATGTGGAAGAACTCGTTGTCCCAGCGGGTTGGGTGGTAGGTCCAAGTGACTTCCAAGCCCGAGCCGATGGTGTCATCGCCGTGCCCGGTGCCGAAGTCCGACTTCCAGCCCAGTCCCTGCATTTCCAGCGGAGCCGATTCCGGATCGCCGCCCTTGTGGGATTCGGCGCTGGCGCCGTGGGTCTTGCCGAAGGTGTGGCCGCCGGCGATCAACGCGACGGTTTCCTCGTCGTCCATGCCCATGCGGCGGAAGGTTTCGCGGATATCGATGGCCGAAGCCAATGGATCTGCCACGCCATCCGGACCCTCTGGGTTCACGTAGATCAGGCCCATCTGGACTGCTGCCAGTGGCGCCTCCAGATTGCGTGCGCCGGTGTAGCGTTCGCTCTCCAGCCAGACCTTCTCCGGACCCCAGTAAATGTCGTCGTCGGCTTCCCAAACGTCCTTGCGGCCGCCGGCGAAACCGAAGGTTTCGAAGCCCATGTCTTCAAGGGCCACATTGCCGGTCAGCACGATCAGGTCGGCCCAGGACAGCGACTGGCCATACTTCTTCTTGACCGGCCATAGCAGGCGACGTGCCTTGTCCAGGTTCACGTTATCCGGCCAGGAGTTCAATGGTGCGAAACGCTGCTGGCCGGCGCCTGCGCCACCGCGGCCGTCATGCGAGCGGTAGGTGCCCGCCGCGTGCCACGCCATGCGGATGAAGAACGGACCGTAGTGGCCGAAGTCAGCTGGCCACCAGTCGTAGGACTTGGTCATCAGTTCGGCAATATCGGCCTTGACGGCAGCAAGATCCAGCGCCTCGAAGGCCGCGATGTAGTCGAAGTCGGGATCCAGCGGGTTGGTGGCTTCCTGGTTCTTCGAAAGAATCTTCAGGTTGAGCTTATTTGGCCACCATTCGGTATTCGCATGACCCTGGGTAGGGTGAACGCGTCCGGCTCCTACTACTGGGCACTGACCTGCAGTCGTTTCTGACATGTAGTCTTCCTTCCGATAAGGGATTGGTTTGGTACTCCGTCTCCGTGCGCCGTTGGCCCGCGGAGACGAAAATTAGTTCCTTGCGGTACTTCTTTTCAGACAGTTCCCGTAGCCGGCTGCGCTGTCTTGGCTTGTTGGCAGTCCGGGCAGAGCCCCCAGTAGATGACCTCTGCCTCGTCGATGCTGAAACCGTGGTGATCCGAGGCATGCAAGCACGGTGCGGCTCCGACGGCGCAGTCCACGTCCGCCAGCGTTCCGCAATTGCGGCACACCACATGATGGTGGTTGTCGCCTACGCGGGTTTCGTACCGGGCGATATGACCGTGGGGCTGGATTTGGCGGAGCAGTCCAAGGCTGGTGAGAAGCTTCAGCGAATCGTAGACCGCCTGGTGGGATACCAGCGGGTGCTCTTGGCGCACTGCCTCGATAATGGTTTCGGTATCCGCATGGGGATGAGCTGTCACCGCGGCGAGCACCGCGACGCGCGGGCGGGTGACCCGCATCGATGCTTCGCGCAGCACCTTCTCGATTCCCTCGGATGTTGTCATGGTACTAGCTTGCCCTATTTATTTTGAATGAGTCAAGATAATTACTCGTATCTTTTCGCTCCGCTGAAAATTCGTGGTCAGAATCGGTTAAATGAATCTGGCCGACCTTCGCAAGAGCGGATGAAGGTCGGCCAGATCCAGTGGCGGCTAGGGACGAGCGCGGCAGATCTCGTTGAGCCGGGCAATGCATGGTTCATTTTGCAAGCTGGTGGTGTCCCCTAGTCTGGTGCCTTCGAAAAGCTGGGTCAGCAGGCGGCGCATGATTTTGCCCGAGCGGGTCTTGGGCACATCGGGGACCAGGACAATATCGCGTGGTTTGGCGATCGGTCCGATCTGCGTGGTGACGGTTGCGCGCAGCTCGGCGATGAACTGCTGCTGGCGGACGAGCGTCTGCGCATCGGGTTGCGCCGCGACCAGCGAGGCATCCAGCGGCACCACGAACGCGGTGGCCGCGTGCCCGGTTTTCTGATCGGGGGTCGGGCAGACTCCCGCCTCGACCACACCTGGGTGGGTGACCAGTGCGGATTCGATCTCGATGGTGGACAGCCGGTGTCCGGAAATGTTGATCACGTCATCGGTGCGTCCCAGAATGTAGATGTCCCCATCCTCATCGAAGCGCGCGCCATCCCCGGCCAGGAACCAGCCCTGCGCGGCGTACTGCTCCCAGTAGCTGGTGTAGTAGCGTTCCGGGTTTCCCCAGACCGTGCGGGCCATGGACGGGCCGGTCTGGGTGATCACGATATTTCCCTGCTCGTTGGGCCCCACGCGGCCGCCGGAGGCGTCCACGATGTCCACCGAAACGCCGGGCAGCGCCCGCGAAGCGCAGCCGGGCTTGAAATGCTCGTCGGTAGGCAGCGGGGAGAGGACGGTTGCGCCGGACTCGGACTGCCACCAGGTATCGACCATCGGGATGCCGCCGGGGGTGTCGCGCCCCAGCTGAGCGCGCAGCCAGCGCCACGCCTCGGGGTTGACCGACTCGCCCACGGTGCCGCCCACCCGAACCGAGGACAGGTCATAGCCGGCCGGAACCCCCTCGGGGAACCAGCCCATCAGCGAACGGACCAGGGTCGGCGCGGTGTAGTAGCTGGTGACCTTGTAGCGTTCGATGATTTCGAAGTGGCGGCCCGGGTGCGGTGCGTTGGGCACGCCCTCGTAGATCACCTGGGTGACGCCGTTGGCCAGCGGGCCGTAGATCTCGTAGGTGTGCGCGGTGACCCAAGCCAGGTCCGCGGTGCACCAGTGCACGTCGCTCGCGCGTTGGGATTCGTCGGGGTTGCCGAACAGGAGATTGTGGCTGTACGCGGCCTGGGTCAGGTACCCGCCGGTGGTGTGCACCAGCCCCTTGGGCTGCCCGGTGGTTCCGGAGGTGTACATGATGAACAGCGGGGTCTCTGAATCGAAAGCCTGCGCTGCGTGCTCGGTGGACTGAGTTTCCACCGCCTCGTGCCACCACACATCGCGTCCGGCGGTCCACGGGATCTCATCCCCGGTCCGGCGGATCACCAGAACCTTTTCGATGCTGTTTTCCCCGGATACCGCAAGATCTGCGTTGGCCTTGACCGGAACCGAGGTGCCGCGGCGGAACTGGCCGTCGGTGGTGACCAGCAGCTTGGCCTTGGTGTCCTCCACCCGGAACTTCAACGCCTCCGCGGAAAAGCCGCCGAAGACCAGCGAATGGATCGCCCCGATGCGTGCGCAGGCCAGGGTGATGACGATGGTTTCGACAAGCACCGGCAGATAGATGACCACGCGGTCCCCCTTGGCCACGCCGAGCTCCTGCAGGGCGTTCGCCGCCTGGCTGACGCGCTCCTGGAGGTTCCGGTAGGTCACCGCGATGCGGTCACCGGGCTCGCCCTCGAAGTAGAGGGCGACCTTCTCGCCGTTGCCGGCGGCCACATGGCGGTCGGCGCAGTTCACCGCGGCGTTGAGCTTGCCCCCGAGGTACCAGGAGATCTGCGGGCCGCGCTTGGCTTGTGCGTCTGCCGGGATGATCTGGCTGGTGGTGTGCCATGGGGTGTCCCAGTCAAGCAGGTTCGCCGCCTCGTCCCAGAACTCCTGGCGTGCCTCGGCGTTGGAGGGCTGATTTGTACTGGCCAATTCGATGGTGGTCATTGCGGTCCTTGAACGTGATTCGAGTTGTTGGCTTAGGTCCAGCGGTTGATCGCCCAGCGTTCTGCTACCGAGAGCAGGGCATCGGTGATCTTTCCGAAGACGGCGAGCAGGATAATTGTCAGGATCAACCGGTCGATGCGACCGTTGTTCTGCGAGTCGGTGAGCAGATAGCCCAGCCCCATGGAGGCGCCGAGCAGTTCGGCGGCGACCAGGAACAGCCAGGCCTGGGCCAAGGCGAGGCGAAGCCCGGAGAAGACCGAGGGAACCACCGCGGGAAGCTGCACGGTGCGCAGCAGCTTCAGGCCGTTCAGTCCGAACGCGCGCGCGGCTTCGATGAGCTGGCGGTCCACGTGGCGCAGGGCCAAGGCAACGGTGGTGAACACCGGGAAGAATGCGCCGATGATGACCAGCGTGACCTTGGAGTCCTCGCCCATCTTCATCCACAGGATGAGCAGCGGAACCCAGGCCAGCGAAGGCACGGCGCGCAGCGCCCCGA
This sequence comes from Glutamicibacter sp. 363, assembly GCF_052379505.1. Taxonomy (NCBI): domain Bacteria; kingdom Bacillati; phylum Actinomycetota; class Actinomycetes; order Micrococcales; family Micrococcaceae; genus Glutamicibacter; species Glutamicibacter sp. 363. The sequence goes on from NZ_JBQSYR010000026.1 coordinate 29,141, forward strand.
TGCTCAGGCCGAGCAGTGCGTCGGCGAGCCGGGACAGTCCGACCAGCGCGCCGAACAGCAGGCCGAGCAGCGAGCCGAAGAAGAATCCGAGCAGTACACGCTGGGTCGAAATGCCCACATGTTTGCCCAGCTCGCCGCCTTCGAGCAGTTCGCCGGCCGCGGCCACCACGGCCGCCGGAGTCGGCAAGGACCACGGCGCGACGATGCCGGTGGTCGTCACCACCTGCCAGGTGAGCAAGACGATGAGCGGCAGGATCAGCGCGAGCAGCCAGTGCGGTAGCTTCAGAAGCCTGGCGCCAAGGCTTTCGCGTGCCTGCACCGGCGTGCTGGCTTGCTGGGTTTGGTTCGCTGAAGACATGTTGCTTATTCCCCGGCGATCTTCGTCGCGTCGGCCTGGGCAGCGAACTGCTCATCCACCAGGGATTCCAGCGCTTGATCGACTGCGTCCTGGGTGGAGACGTCCTTGTTGGCCACGAAGGTAGGTCCGATATTGCGCAGCACCGAAATGAAATCCTCACCCGGCACGGTGTCCACGTCGAGGTTCGAGCGTTCCTCGATCACCTGGGTGGCGACCGGGGCCTCCAGATCTGCAACCTCGGCCAGAATGCTCGCCGTTTCACCAGGATTGGCGGCGGCCCATCCGCGAGCCTTCTCGTAGGAGTCCACCACCAGCTGGGCGAGTTCGGGGCTTTCCTCGATGAAATCTTCGCGGGCATTCAACGCGCCATAGGTGTTGAAGTCCAAGTTACGGTAGAGCAGCTTCGCGCCGTCCTGTTCGGCATCGGCCATGATCGGATCCAGGCCGCTCCAGGCATCGACCGAACCGTTGACCAGCGCGGTGCGCCCATCGGCGTGCTGCACGTTCTGCAAGGTGATGTCCGAATCGCTCAGACCGGCTTCGGCCAAGGATTGCAGCAAGAAGAAGTAGGGGTCGGTGCCCTTGGTGGCCGCGACCTGTTTGCCCTCAAGGTCCTTGACCGACTTGATATCCGAGTCCTCGTTCACCACTAGGGCGGACCATTCGGGCTGCGAATACAGCGAGATGGTCTTGATAGGTGAGCCGTTGGAGCGGGCCAGCAGTGCTGCCGAACCGGCGGTGGATCCCACATCCACGGCATCGGCGCGCAGCGCCTCGTTGGCCTTGTTCGAGCCGGCCGACTGGATCCATTCGACGCTGACCCCTTGTTCCTTAGCGGCGGCGTCCAGCCACCCCTTTTCTTTCAGGACCAGGCTCAGCGGATTGTAGGTGGCGAAGTCGATGGACAGCGTCTGGCCGTCGGCTGCGGCGTTCTCGCCCGCGCATCCGGTCAGCACCAGGGCCGAAATGCCAAGCGTTGCTACGGATAGTGCGGCGCGACGGGAAAAACGATTCGAGAGCATGGAAAATCCTTGATTTGTGCGAAGGGAAGGCCCGCGGGACCAAATGAGTGCGGTAGAAAGTGCTAGTGGTTCGTCGGATCAACGCCGAGCAGGCTCAGCAGCGCTGTGCGGTGGGCGACGAATTCGCTGCTCGTATGGCTGCGCGGGTGCGCCGCGGACAGGACTCGATCCTCGATCACAGTCGCCGAGGCCTGGCCCTCGGGTCGGCCCAGCACGACGATGCGGTCGGCGAGAGTCAGCGCCTCATCGACGTCGTGGGTCACCAGCAGCACGGTAGTCGGGAAAGACTTATGGATGGCCAGCAGCAGATCCTGCATTTTCATTCGGGTCAGCGCATCGAGCGCACCAAAGGGTTCGTCGAGAAGCAGGACGCCCGGGCGCCGGGCCAACGCGCGAGCAAGCGAAACCCGCTGAGCCATGCCCCCGGAAATTTCACGTGGGCGCAGATCTGCTGCGTGGCTCAAGCCGGTCAGCTCCAGCAGCTCGGCGATCAGCTGGCGCCCGGATTGCTTGTCGGTTCCCGGCGCAAGGCCGATGGACACGTTGTCTCGGACCGAGCGCCAAGGCAATAGCCGTGGTTCCTGGAATGCAACGGCGCACCGCTCATCTATCCCCGTCACGGCGCGGCTTCCGATGACCACCGACCCGGTGGAGGGGCGGTCCAGGCCGGAGGCCGCCCGCAAGAGAGTGGATTTGCCGCAACCGCTTGCGCCGAGAATTGCAACAATCTGGCCCGCTTCGAGGCGCAGATTCACGTCGCGAAGCACCGTGTTGCTTTCCTTCTTGGCGGTGAAAGTACGCGATAGCTCGAGGAACTCCACGTCGAGCGCCGTTGCGCTTTGGACGGTCTCGGGCAAGGCAAAGGCTGTAGTCATTTTCATCTCCATCGTTCCTGGCGGTAGCACCGGACACCGTTTGGTTTATTAACCGTGTGTGGTGGTTGCTGCGGCGTCACAGAGCCAGATCTCTTAGCCGCTCGGGATGGTTACACGACTATTACAGGCCTTCGAACGATTTCAATGCAAATCTTTCGTAACATGAAAAATATTCGATAGATGCGTCACATCATCGTGATGTTTCGATTTTTATTTCATCAATCGCGTATTTGGCCGAAAAATCGCTAAACGCTAGGTATTGCGTTCGACCTCGCTAGGCAAGTGCTGTCCTTGATGCATTTCAATCTCCATCCGCACACGACGAAATGTGACTAACCGGGTTGATGGCGATGTAAACCTCAGGCTACAAATGATTACGAACCATCCAGAGCGACCGAGAGATCTGGCTCGTCGACGTCGCAGCAACCACCCACCAAATATTGGCGCGGGACGGTGCTACAGCCAGGACCGATGGAAAGAATTGAGGACTTCCGATGTCATTTGGCGATCCCGCTGGCGACTTTAATGCGCTCAGCGACCCGTCTATTGCGGGTAGCGCGGTGGGGCTTGACGACCTTCCACAAGAACTTCCTACCCGGCAGCTGCTGAAGATCACCCCGGGCCCCGGCGCTGACGAGCAGTATGAACGGCTTGCCGGCATTTTCCGTCCGGTATTCGCGCAGATCGCCTCGGGTGCAAGAGAACGCGACCGGCAGCGGATCCTGCCATTTGAACAGGTTGGCTTGCTGAACCGCGAGCGCTTCGGTGCGCTGCGCCTGCCGGTCGCCGACGGCGGCCACGGGGCACGCTTGAGCGATGTCTTCCGGCTGCTCATCGAATTAGCCGAGGCGGACTCGCATGTGGCCCAGCTATGGCGCGCGCATATTGCCTTCGTGGAAAACGCGGTGCGCCTGGAAGATGCGCAGCTCCGCAGCAAATGGGTTGCCCGGATCAGCTCCGGGCAGATCGTGGGCAACGCCTACACCGAGGAAGGCGGCAACGCCCTCGGGTTGCTCAACACCAAGGTCACCGAGGAGGGGTCGCGCTGGCTGGTCAACGGGCGGAAGTTCTATTGCACCGGCACCATCTTCGCCGACTGGACCACCGTAGCGGTGGCGCACCCGCAACTCCCAGGGCGCCAGATCGCGGTAGTTTCCACCCAGCACAGCGGCGTGAAAATCCTCGATGACTGGGACGGTTTCGGCCAACAGCTCACCGGTACCGGCAGCACCGAATTCCACGAAGTTCCGGTGGACACCTTCATGCCGGAGGACCCCACGGATCCGGAAGCCGCGATCTTCCAACTCGTGCTCATGGCGGTACAGGCCGGAATCGGACGCGCGGCACTGAACGACCTGCGCTCCTCGGTGCAGGCGCGTACCCGCAGTTTCAGCACCGGCACCGGAGTTCCGGTGCACCGCGAACCGCAGGTATTGCAGCTCGTCGGCGAGGTCTCCGCCGAAATCTTCGCCGCGGAGTCCGTGGTCATGGGCGCGGTGCTGGAGGTCGAATCAGCCATGGCAGATGCGAACCTGAATGCCGAGGAGCGCTTTGCCGTGTGCGAACTGGCGGCCAACCGCGCCCAGACGATCGTGCAGCCGCTGGTCATCGGTGCGACCAGCAAGCTCTTCGACGCGCTGGGTGCATCCTCCACCCGCAATAGCTGCAATATGGACCGCCACTGGCGCAACGCCCGCACCATCGCGACGCACAATCCGGCGATCTACAAGGCGCGCATCGTGGGGGACTACGAGATCAACGGCGTGCAGCCCCAACGGCTGTCCGTCACCGGCACGGTAACCGGAGCAAACCGGTTCTCCGGCAGCTAGGCAACACTCTTCGAACACTGATTTTTAGACTTACCAGATTTCTTCTATGGATAGGGGCACACCAATGAGCGAGAACAAGCGCGAAATCCTTTTTAACGCCTTTGATATGAACTGCGTAGTGCACCAGTCGCCGGGCCTCTGGCGCCACCCGGATGACAAGGCGTCGACCTACAACACCCTGGGCTACTGGACCCACCTGGCCAAGGTGCTGGAAAAGGGCAAATTCGACGGGCTGTTCCTCGCCGACGTGCTGGGCACCTACGACGTCTACAAGGGCACCAACGAAACTCCGCTGCGCAGCGGTGCACAGGCGCCGGTCAACGACCCGATGATGCTCGTCTCCGCGATGGCCGCGGTCACCGAGAACCTCGGCTTCGGCGTCACCGCGGGTACCGCCTATGAGCACCCTTATGCCTTCGCGCGCCGCCTGGCCACCCTGGACCACCTGACCAATGGCCGCGTGGGCTGGAATGTGGTCACCGGCTACCTGCCGTCGGCCGCCCGAAACATGGGCCAAGAAGACCAGATGGAGCACGACGAGCGCTACAACCACGCCGATGAGTACCTCGAAGTGGTCTACAAGCTGCTCGAAGGCTCGTGGGAAGAGGACGCGGTGCAGAACAACAAGGAATCCGGCGTCTACACCGACCATTCCAAGGTGCACCCGATCAATCACGAGGGCAAGTACTTCAAGGTTCCAGGCATCGCCATCACCGAGCCAAGCACGCAGCGCACCCCGGTGATCTACCAGGCCGGCGCCTCCAAGCGCGGCACCGAATTCGCCGCGTCGAACGCCGAAGCGATCTTCGTGAATTGCCCAACGCGAGATTTGCTCAAAGAAGCGGTCGCCAAAATCCGCGACGCTGCCGAAGCCGCAGGCCGTGGCCGCCACGACATCAAGATCTTCGCCATGCAGACCATCATCACCGCCGAAACTTCGGAACTTGCCCAGGCAAAGTTCGAGGACTACAGCTCCTACGTGGATATCGACGGCGCGCTGGCATTGCTTTCGGGTTGGACCGGCATCGACATGTCCGCTTACGGACCGGATGACGTGATTGGCGACGACGTGAAGTCCAACGCCATCCAGTCCTCGGTGGAAACCTTCAAGAAGGCCAGCGGTGATACCGGCAAGCCATGGACCATCCGCCAGCTGGCCGAATGGATCGGCGTGGGCGGATTCGGTCCGGTCTCCGTCGGTTCCGGTGCCGAGGTTGCCGAGAAGCTCATCGATTGGGTTGAATACACCGACGTAGATGGCTTCAACCTGGCCTATGCTGTCACCCCAGGTACCTTCGAGGACGTCGTCGAGTACGTGGTTCCCGAGCTTCAGGCACGCGGGGTCTACAAGACCGAATACACCGAGGGCTCGCTGCGCCACAAGCTCTTCGGTGAAGGTGACCGGGTGAAGGACACCCACCGTGCCGCCCAGTACAAGATCTCCAACCGATTGGCCACCAAGGCCTAAATCCTTGAAGATCAAGCGCTAGCAAAGCCAGCGAGTCCCCGCGAAATGTTGAATTCCGCGGGGACTCGCTGGCTTTAACGGCTATTTGGCCGGGTTCACCACCATGGCCGAACCGCCTCCGCGGCGGTTTGGTTCAGCCGCCGCGATCAAGGTCCCGTCTGCGGCGATTTCCACCGCCTCAACCGCACCGATCTCAGCCTGCGGGGTGAAGGAATCACCGGCGGCGGTGAGCTTGTGCCCGAAAGCCTCAAGCGCCGGCCCATAGGCCTCGATGAATTCGGGCTCCGCCGTCACCGCCGCGGTATTGCGCTGCGAGGCGCGCGGGGCCGCGATGGCTTCGCTCAGATCCATGCCCAGGTCAATGCGGTTCACCAGGGTCTGCAGCACCGTGGTGATGATGGTGGAGCCGCCGGGGGAGCCGATGGCGAGCATCGGTTCGCCATCGCGCAGCACGATCGTGGGCGCCATCGAGGAGCGCGGACGCTTGCCCGGCTCGATCCGGTTCGGGTCGGCGGGATCGTACACCGTGGAGAAATCGGTCAGCTCGTTGTTCAGCAGGAAGCCGCGCTCGGGCACCACGATGCCCGAACCTCCGGTCTGCTCGATGGTCAGGGTGTAGGAGACGACATTGCCCCAGCGGTCCACCACCGAAAGGTGGGTGGTGGAGATATTCTCGGTATCCTGCTCAACCACCGGCTCGCTGGTTGCCGCAGGGCACACTCCGTCATAGCCCTCGATATCGCCCGGAGCCACCGGCTTCTCCGCGGCCTGTTCGGGGTTTACCGCGCACGCCCGGTCGACGCCGAAGAGCTTGTCGGTCAGGATTTCGGTGGGAACATCCACAAAGGCCGGGTCGCCGACAAACTTGCCACGGTCGGCGTAGGCCAGGGCTGTCGCCTCGAAGTAGTGGTGAAGCGCGGTGGGCCGCTCCATGCCGGCGAGGTCGAACTCGCCGAGAATATTCAGCGATTCACCGATGGTGGTTCCTCCGCTGGAGGATGGCGCCATGCCGAAAACATCGAGGCCGCGGTAGCTGACCTGGGTTGGCTGCTGCTCCACGACCTCGTATTCCGCGAGATCGGTGGTGCTCACATAGCCAGCCGGAACCGGGAGTTCGGTGTCCGCGGACGTGGGCGGAGCCTGCACCGTCTGGGATATTTCTTCGGCCATTTCGCCCTGGTAGAACGCCGAGGGGCCCTGCTTCGCCAGCAACCGGTAGGTCTGGGCAAGATCCGGGTTCTTGAAGATGCTGCCAACGTGCGGCGCATCGCCATCGGGCAGGAATAGCTCGCTGGTGGAGCCGAAGGTCGCGAAGCGTTCCTTGTTATCCAGGGTCTGTTCGCGGAATGTTTCATCGACAACGAAGCCGCGTGAAGCTACCTGGGTGGCTGGGTGCAGAACTTTCTTCAGGCTTTGGGAACCCCAATTGTCCAGCGCGCGCTGCCAGGTGGCCAGGGTGCCGGGCACGCCGACCGCCACGCCGCTGGTCACCAGTTCGGGAGTGAAGTTGTAGGGCTCGCCGGTTTCCGGATCGATGAAGGCATCTTGGGGCATTGCTGCCGGTGCGGTCTCCCGGCCGTCGATGGTGCTGATTTTTCCGGTTTTCGCGTCGTAGTACATGAAGTAGCCGCCGCCGCCGATGCCCGCGCTATAAGGCTCGGTCACGCCCAGCGCGGCCGCCGTTGCGACCGCCGCATCAACCGCGTTGCCGCCTTTGCGCAGGATCTCGATTCCGGCGGCGGTCGCTTCCGGGTCTACGGAGGAGACTGCGCCGCCGCTGCCTTTGGCCGTAGGCGTTTTGTCGGTCGCCCTGGGATCGGCGCTGGCCGGAAGGGCGGTGAAAGTTCCCAGTCCCAGCGCCAGTGCCGCGGCGCTGGCGATAGCTCTCGTACTTGCTCGTGACATACTTTGATCTCCTGAAAAGGTGGGGATGAAGCAAGCGCCAATTTACGGGAGAAGCACCTGAGACTTAGGCTGTGACACGCGTCACCGCGCATGCTTGTCGCTCATTACGCTCAGGTGAAGACTTCACTAGCGTCGGATTCACCGCCGTCGCCTCAAGGGCTTCGGAGGGCATGCCGCCACCGCGGCAGCCAGCGATCCGGCCACCGAATACAGCAGCTTCGGTGGCCGGACTGCGTTTAGGCTAGGAGAATGAGCAATGAACCTACCTCCGAGCTGCCCCCGGTAGATCTCGCCGCCGCCGCGCAAATGTGGGCTGACTACCGAAACAGCTGTGCCACCGATCCGGGCGACTACGTGGTGGAATACTTCGGAGACAGCGCTGAGCTCGCCGAGGCACTGCTGCATCAGGTAACCCACGGGCAGAAACGTGCCACCTCAAGCCTTGAAAACGAGTACCTTGCCGAGAACGAACCGCTTCCGCGGGTCGGTTCGCACTGGATCGCCTGCGACGGCTCCGGGACACCGAAAATTATCCTGCGTACCAGCGAGGTGACGCTGAAATCATTCGACCAGGTGGATGCAGATTTTGCCTTTGCCGAGGGCGAGGATGACCGTAGTCTGGCCAGCTGGCGCCGGGAACACGAAAAGTTCTGGAAACGGACGCAGCAGGCAGATTTCGCCAAGCAGTGGGAACCGGCAATGACCGGCGTGCCCGGTGAGCGGATCGTGTGCGAACGCTTCGAAGTGGTCTGGCCGCGCAGCTAGCTTCCAGGCACCTAATTCATCTCCACCTTTCGGTTCTGGAAGCTTGCTTTGCGTTCAGGCCCAGGGGCGTCCTCGCACCCGCCGAGTTCTCCTGAGTCAAGATGCGAATTCAGCGTCGTCACGTGGCGACATATGACGGGTGAGTCGCGCATTTATGGCCGGTTTTCCGCCGATCTGCGCACCGAGGTCGACTTCATGACGCGTATATAACGTCATGGTTGTTCACGAAGCGGGCACGGGCACAGACTGAAACTGTTCGATTCACCTATCGAATGGTAACCATCCAGAGCGACCGAGAGACCTGGCTCAACGACGTCGCAGCAACCACCCTCACGGGGCCGGTGCTACAGCCAGGACCGATGGAGCAGTCTGAAACACCGGCTTTGTTCCCGAGATTCAGAGCCTGGCGAAAGCCAGCGGCATCCTGAATCCGTGGATCGTCGCTGTTTGAGACTCTGCGCGGTGCCAGCACCAAGGAGAACAAATGCAAACGACGTTATCTGGACGATCACATGATTGAGATTCGCCAGCTGCATAAGCACTACGAAACGGCCCAGGGCCGTGTGGAGGTCCTCAAGGGGATCGACCTGGACGTTCAATCGGGGACAATCACCGCGGTGGTTGGGCCCTCAGGCGCCGGGAAGTCCACCTTGTCCCATTGCATCTCGCTGTTGGAAAAGCCCAGCAGCGGTCAGATCCTGGTAGAAGGCAAGGACTTGTCGGTGCTCTCTGGCAAAGAACTATGCGCCGAACGTCGTGCCATCGGCACGATCTTCCAGAACTCGGCCCTTTTGCGCCGCATGACGGTAGCCGAAAACGTTGCGTTGCCGCTGCGAAACCTGGGAGTAGTCCACCACGAGATGGAAAACCGGGTCGCCGAACTCCTGAATCGCGTAGGTCTGGCGGATTGGGCAAATTCGTACCCCGGAGAACTTTCCGGTGGCCAACGCCAACGCGTGGGCATTGCCCGAGCGCTGGCGCTGCGTCCGCGTCTGCTGCTCTCCGATGAAGCAACCTCGGGGCTCGACCCGGAATCCACCACGCAGGTGCTGGAACTGCTTGATTCCCTGCGCACCGACTTGGGCTTGGCGATTATCTTGATCACCCACGAGATGGATGTGGTGCGCCATATCGCCGACCGCGTCGCGCAACTCGATGGCGGTCGAATCGCCGAGTACGGCGAACTTCGAGGCCTGGTAGCGGATCCGGGATCGGTGACCGGTTCAAAGCTTCTGCCATTGCGCCCCGATCTGGTGCCCGCCGGCTACGACTTCACGCTGACCGTGGCCTACCAGGCGGCAAATGTGGACCCAGCCTGGATATCCCGGCTGGGAACCGAACATGGCGCGCGGGTCGCGCTGCTCGGTGGCTCCGTGGAAGCACACCACGAGGGAACGCTGGGCCGCGTTGAAATCGGTCTCGCGGGCATTGCCGCAGAACGAGCTATTGCCGTCTTGGCTGGATGGGGATTGCGCGCCACGCCACGATCCCAGCAGCTCCTCGCGAGTGTGGCCGACCGCGCGGAACGCATCGAGGTGGCGGTATGAGAATCCCAACCGAAAGCGCAGCGGTCGGTACCGACACCCCATGGAACGAACTGCCCGCCCTGATGCTTCCTGCCTATGGACAGACCTGGGCAATGGTCGGCATCGTGATGGTCTTGGTGATCATTTTTGGCGGCATCATGGGTTTGGCGCTGTTCAACACCGACCGGCAGGGTCTCTTTCCGCACGACAAGAGCCATGCGGCACTGAGCTGGTTCGTCAACATGGGACGCTCATTGCCGTTCCTGGTCTTGATGGCGGCGATTATTCCATTCACCAAATGGGTGACCGGAACCACCATCGGCATTTGGGCAGCAGTGGTGCCGATGACCATTGCGGGCATTCCCTTCTTCGCGCGGCTCGTGCAGAACGCGCTCAATGATCTGCCTAAGGAGAACCTGGCCGTCGGGCTGGTGACCGGTGGATCGCCGCTGCAAATCATCGGGGCAACCCAGATCCGTGAGGCGCTGCCCGCCCTGGCCTCCGCCGTCACGCTGAACACCATCTCGATGGTCGAGTATTCGGCCATCGCGGGAACCATCGGGGCCGGCGGCATCGGCTATCTGGCGGTCACCTACGGCTATCAGCGGTTCGACATGAATGTCATGCTTGCCACGATCCTTGCGCTCATTCTGACCGTGCAAGCAGTCCAATTCCTCGGCGATCGCATCGCCCGCGCGCTGGCCCGCCCCTAAGCGCCCTAGAACAAACGAGAAGAACATGACGACTTCACCCAAAGGCCATGACCATGGCTTCACTCTGCGTAAAAACACCGCGAAACTGCCTTGGACCATCGCGGCATGCGCGACCATTGTGGCGCTCGTCCTTGGCGCGTTGCTGGTTCAGCAAAAGTCCGCTCCAGCGCTCGCGTCCACCGAGCCCGGCAAAACGAATTTCAAGGTCCATTTTGAACCGGCAATGGCCGGGGAAGAGAAGATCCTGAAATTCGTGGCCGAGACCATCGCGCCGGATTATGGAATCGAGATAGAACCCATTGGGCTTCAGGATCCAATCCAGGCGAACCGCGCCGTGGCCGAAGGGCAGTTCGACGCGACCATCTTTGAACATGAGTGGTACATGCGGCAATCGGCAGAAGCCGCCGGCGTGGAATTGACGCCAACCGTTGAACTGTACCAATGGGGCTTCGGTCTGTATTCCACCCGCTACGAATCGGTCGAGGTTCTCCCCGAGGGGTCGACGCTGCTCCTGCCTAACGACGTCGCCAACCAGGGGCAAGCGCTCTGGCTCCTGGAGCGCGAGGGACTGCTCGGCCTGAATCCCGGCATCGAGCCGCGTACCGCGAAGATGGCCGACGTGGTTGACAACCCGCGCGGCTTCGAGCTGAAGGAAGCAGACCTCCTCGCCATGCCGCGCATGCTAGACGATGTGGATGCAGCCATCGGATACGTGTCGCAGTTCGATGCCGGAAAGGTCGGCCGCGACAAGGGAATCCTGTTCCCGGAACCGCCTAGAACCTTCGCCTCCAAGCTGATCTTCGGCACCGAGTTCTCCAAAACTGCCGATGCAGCCAAGCTAATCGAGGTGTTCTCCGATCCAAGACTGCAGGAATACCTGAAGAACACCGAGGATCCGTTGGTCCAAGGAGTGCTGACTCCGGTATCCGCCGAGTAGGGCCGCTCACTGGAACTATGCGAACGGCCAGCCTGAACCAGAGAGGTTCGGGCTGGCCGTTCGCTTTTATCCCGAATGTTTCGTTGGCGAGCGAGCAAATCCACCCTTGATCACGCGGGGCCGGGGATACTGCTGTCAAGGAAATCTTTTCAGCAGCGTCACGAACTGACTTATGACGATTAGTGACCGGCTTCAGGGCTTGTATTAGTCCCAAAGTGTGTATTGGGATGACTTCGTGACGCGCATATAACGTCATGGTTGGTCACACCGCACCTGCGCGCGCAGACTTAAATTGTTCGGCAAAGACACCGAATGATAACCATCCAGAGCGACCGAGAGACCTGGCTCGTTGACGTTGCAGCAACCATCCCGGCAGGGAGCGGTGCTAAGGCCAGGACCGATGGAGATTGCTAGATTTCGCAACGGTCCGCACAGGGGAGAAGTCTGCCTTCTTCCCGCCCCGCAATACCGCGGCAGGATCGGGATTTCGGCGTAATCCTCGGGAACTTACCGAGAGGAACACCAGAAAATGCGCAACACACCACTGAGCCTGAAGGCCGCGGCACTACTCGCAGTTCTAGGTCTTTCGCTGACCGCCTGCGGCGGCAACAGCGCATCCACCGGGGGGAGCTCCGAGCCGGCAGCTTCCGCGGAAGCAGGCACGCCGGTAGCGGGCGGAACCTTCACCTTTGCCGAGGTAACCCCGATCAACAACTGGCAGACCCAGGCCGCTCGCTTCTACGAGAAGGCGAATGTGCTGAACTCGGTGCTGGACCGGTTGACCTATTTTGATACCGAGTCCGGCAAGCTCGTAGGCTGGATCGCCTCCGAGTTCACCGCCAATGAGGCACAGACCGAATTCACCTTCACCATTCGTGATGGCGTCACCTTCTCGGACGGCACGGCCCTGGATGCCGAAGCAGTCAAGGAAAATCTGGACGCGCTGGGCTTAGGCGTGAAATCCGCGCAGATTCAACCGAACGTCGACTTTTCAGCCTACAAGGGCTCCGCGGTCGTCGGCGAGGACCAGGTCAAGGTGACCTTGAAACGCCCGGATGCGAATTTCCTGCGCTCCACCTCCTCGGTGACCGCCGGGCTGGTATCCCCGGGCACCCTGGAACTGGACAATGCAGGGCAAACCGCAATATCGCAGATCGTCGGTTCCGGACCGTTCGTCTTCGAATCCGAAAAGCCAGATGAAGAGGTCGTCTTCACCAGCCGCGATGACTACGCCTGGGCCCCGGAAACCGCAGCAAACCAGGGCGACGCGTACCTTGAAAAGCTGGTCGTCAAGTACCTGCCAGAAGTTGCCCACCGGGCCGGCGCGGCGCAGTCCGGCCAGGTCGATTTGGTCCGCGGACTGCAGCCCGTTGACGAAGAGGTGCTCAGCGCCGGAGGCGGGCAGATCTTCGCCGCCCAGGGCGTGGACCTGACGACCAACCATGCCGCGATTCGAATCGGTTCGGGCAAGCTGGCCGAGACCAAGGTGCGCCAGGCGTTGCAGGCGGGAATCGACCGCCAGGCGCTGAAGGACACGGTCCTCTCGGACAGCTACGTGCTCGCAGGTTCGATCCTCAACCACCAGGCACCGGGCTTCGTGGACCTGTCTGCCGAGCTCGGCTATGACCCGGAGAAGTCCAAGGCCTTGCTTGAAGAAGCCGGCTGGAGCGTTGGCGCGGACGGGATCCGTGAGAAGGACGGCAAGAAGCTTGAAATCACGGTGGCCAGCTCGAATAACTCCGTGGTCATCAAGCCAGCCTTCGAGCTGATCGAACAGCAATGGCGGGAGATCGGAGTGCAGCTGGTCAACCGTGCTGCGGACAATTCATTTTTGACCAACGCCATGGTCGATGACCAGATCGAATTCTTCGGAACCCGCCAGTTCGCCTACGGCGGCCTGGGGCCGGTCTACGCGCCGGCGACAAATAACCAGACGTTGAACGCCGACAAGGAACTGAACGAATTGTTCACCCGCGAGCAGGCGGCGACCACCGAAGAAGAGCATCTGAAGCTCGTCGGCGAGGAGCAGCGCGCGCTGGTACTGGACAAGGCACTGACCCTCGTGTTGTGGGACGAAGTGCAGGTGTACGGCGCCAACAAGGACGCGCACATCGACTTCACCTCCGGCACCGCACCAATCTTCCAGGGCGCCTGGAAGAGCAACGGCTAAAGGAACTCATCATGGGTGGATACATCGCTCAACGCATCGGTCAGGCACTGCTGGTGATCCTGCTGGCCTACACCGCGGTCTTCCTCGCGGTGCAGGCCCTGCCGAACGACCCGGTCACGATCTTCCTCTCCGCCGACTCGTCCGCGGATCCGGCAACGATCGCGCAGATGAAGGCCTACTACGGCTATGACCAGCCGCTGATCGTGCAGTACTTCACCCAGCTCGGTGCGCTGCTGACCGGGGATCTGGGCTATTCCCTGTCCTCCGGCTCGGCGGTGTCCACCCGTATCGGCGAGGTCATCGGCTCCACACTGGTGCTCGCCGGGAGCGCCTTTGCCCTGGCGCTGGTGCTGGCGGTCGCGCTGACCGCCGCCGCCAGCCTGTCGCGCCGCACCCGGGTCCGCAACGCCCTGCTGAATCTGCCACCGCTGATGATTTCCATCCCGGTGTTCTGGCTCGGACTGGTGCTGCTTCAGGTGCTCGCGGTGCAGCTCGGGGTGATGTCGCTGTTCCCGGACGGCTCGTTCCTCTCGCTGGCGGTGCCGATCCTCGTTCTGGCCATCCACCTCAGCGCACCCATCACCCAGGTGCTGATCAAGAGCGTGCACGAGGTGAACACCCAGCCCTTCGTCGACGTCTTGCGGGCCAAGGGCGCCAGCGAGGCGTGGATCTTCTACCGGCACACGCTGAAAAACGCCGCACCGGCGGCGCTATCCATTGCCGGGATCACCATCGGCACGCTGCTCGCCGGTTCCGTCATCACCGAGACGGTTTTTGCCCGCGCCGGCCTGGGCCAGCTGGTACTGCAGGCGGTCACGGTGCAGGACATCCCGCTGGTGCAGGGACTGGTGCTGCTCACCGCCGCCGCCTTCACCGCGGTAAATCTGCTCGTCGACCTGATCCACCCGAAGCTTGATCCACGCATCATCACCTCCCACGCCGGTTCGCCTCGCGCGCTGGCGGCCTAGGGAAAGGAACCGATCATGAGTCTTTTGACCGAACGAGGCAACCCGGCCGTGGAGCTGGCCCCTGGCAGCGCGCTCCAACCGGAGCATGGCGCCACGCCCAGAACCACGCTGCTTGGCTGGTTGCGGAACTGGTGGGTGCTCCTCCCGCTGGCGCTCCTGCTCGCCTGGGCGGTATTGCCGGGGCTGTTCACCGGACAGGACCCGCTCACCGGGGTGCCGCAGCAGAAGCTCGCGGAACCGTCGCTGGCTCATCCCTTCGGAACCGACCACCTGGGGCGCGACGTCTATGCCCGGGTGGTCCACGGCACCAGCCAGACGCTGCTGACCGCCGGGCTGGCCTGCCTGATCGGCAGCGTGGTGGGCAGCCTGCTGGGTCTGCTCGCCGCCACCGCCGGCCGTTTCGCCGACTCGGTCGCGATGCGGTTCGTCGACGTGGTGCTGGCGGTGCCGGCCTTCCTGATCGCGCTGATCCTGGTCACCGCGACCGAACCCGGTCCATTCTCGCTGGGGCTCGGCGTGGGCATCGCCTCGATCGCGGCCTTCGCACGGCTTGTCCGCACCGAGGTGCTGCGCGTACGTTCGCGCGACTTCGTGCAGGCGGCGCTGATGAGCGGTGGCGGCTACCTCACCGTGCTGCGCCGCCATATCATCCCGCATGTGATCGGCCCGGTGCTCGCCCTCTTGGCGGTCGACCTGGGGGCGGCGATCCTGGCGATCTCCGGGCTTGGTTTCCTGGGGTTCGGCTCGCCGCCGCCAACACCCGAATGGGGGCTGCTGATCTCCGAAGGCCGCCAATACCTCACCGTCGCCTGGTGGCTGACCACCCTGCCGGGGCTGGTGATCGTCGCGGCAGTGATGCTCACCGCCGTGCTCGGCCGCGCAATCAACAAGGCATTCCGCTTCTAACCGGCACCGGGTACCCAAATTTGTGAAGGGATCAGATTATGACTACCAAGAACACCGGCACCAACCCGGTCGTGCGCATCGAGGATCTTTCGGTGCGGTACGCCCAAGGCACCCTCGCCGCGCAGGGGATCAACCTCGAAATCCCGGCCGGGCAGATCGTGGCAATCGTTGGCGAATCGGGTTCGGGGAAATCGACGCTGACCAAGGCGCTGATCGGGCTGCTTCCCCAGGACGCCAGCACCACCGGCAGCATCCGCTTTGGCGGCACCGAAGTCACCGCGCTGAGCTTGCGTCAATGGCGCGATATCCGGGGCGCCGGTATCGGGCTGGTCCCGCAGGACCCGGGCGCCTCGCTTGACCCGGTGAAGACCATCGGCTCGCAGCTCATCGAGGTGTTCCGCCTGCACCCGACCCGTTCGGTGCCCAAGAACCGGTGGCGTGAAAAAGCCATCGAACTGCTCGGCAGCGTCGGGATCGACCGGGCGGAGCAACGCCTGAGCCAGTACCCGCACGAGCTATCCGGCGGGCTGAAGCAACGCGTGCTGATCGCCATCGCCTTCGCGCTGAATCCGCAGCTGCTGATCGCCGACGAGCCAACCAGCGCACTGGATGTCACCGTGCAGCGCACGGTGCTTGAAGTCTTCGTGTCCCTGGCCCGGCAGAAGGGGACCACCGTCCTGTTCGTCACCCACGACCTCGCCGTAGCTACCGACATTGCCGACCGGGTGCTGGTGATGAACGGTGGCGAGGTGCTCGAAGACCGTTCGGTCCGCGAGCTGATTGCCAGCAGCACCAATGACTACACCAAGGCCCTGCTCGATCAGGCGTACGCCACCAACCAGCGCCGAGACACGGCCGAAATCAGCGACGTGGCGATTCGCGTGACGGACCTCGGCAAGGAGTTCGGCCAGGGCTCCAAGGCACATCAGGCGGTCCAGCAGGTCAGCTTCGAGGTGGCTCGCGGCACAACCTTCTCGCTGGTTGGAGAGTCGGGATCAGGAAAGTCGACGACTGCCAAAATCATCATGGGGCTGCTTGGCGCAAGCCAGGGCAGCGTCGAGGTGAACGGCCAGGACATCAGCTCAATCGGCGGCAAGCAGCGCTATGCGTTGTGGCGCGAGGCGCAACTGGTTTACCAGAACCCCGACTCGGCTCTGGACCCCCGCCAATCGGTCCGTTCGGTCATCCAAGAGCCGATGCGCAACTACAAGCTTGGCGATGCCGCCTGGCGCGAAGCACGCACGAGCGAGCTGATGGCGCAGGTGAATCTCGCCCCGGAACTGGCCGGCAAGCGCTCGCCGGAACTTTCCGGGGGCCAGCGCCAACGCGTGGCCATCGCCCGCGCCCTGGCCAGCGGCGCGAAGATCCTGGTCCTCGACGAAGCATTGAGCGCGCTCGATGTGCTCACCCAGGAACAAATCCTCAACTTGCTCGATCGGCTCCAGACCGAACAGCAATTGACCTACCTGTTCATCTCCCATGACCTGCACGTGGTCGAACGGATCAGCCACCGGGTGGGCGTGATGCGCCGCGGCGAACTGGTGGAAACCGGAACCGTCGAGCAGGTGTTCTCCAACCCCCGCCATGAATACACGCGCACCCTGCTCGCGGCGAACCCCGGCGCGGTGCTGCGCGAATTCGAGCACCTGCGCAGCGCCTGAACGGCAGAATCATCCCAGACAGATTTCCAGTGAAAAGGAATGAGAAGCACATGAGCATTGACCTCAGCCAAACCCTGAGCCCCGAAGCCACCTACCAGCGCCTGGCTGAGCGTTTCGCTCCGGTCTTCGCCCGCGTGGGCGAAGGCGCTACGCAGCGCGAGCAGCAGCGGATCCTGCCCTTCGAGCAGGTGCAGTGGCTCAAGGACGCCGGCTTCACCACGTTGCGTGTGCCGCGCAGCCACGGCGGGGAACCGGTCAGCCACGAGCACCTTTTCCGGCTGCTGATCGAATTGGCCTCCGCGGATTCGAACGTCGCCCACCTGCTGCGCAGCCACTTTTCCTTTGTCGAAACCATCGCGCTGCAGCCCCAAGAATTCCAGGACCGCTGGTTCCCCCGCGTGCTCGCCGGCCAGATCTTCGGCAATGCGGCCACCGAACGAGGCGGCAATGCGCTGGGAACCACCAACACCCGTTTGAGCCAGAGAGCTGGAGGCTGGGTGCTCAACGGCGAAAAGTACTACACCACCGGCTCGATCT
This sequence comes from Glutamicibacter sp. 363, assembly GCF_052379505.1. Classification (NCBI taxonomy): domain Bacteria; kingdom Bacillati; phylum Actinomycetota; class Actinomycetes; order Micrococcales; family Micrococcaceae; genus Glutamicibacter; species Glutamicibacter sp. 363. The sequence goes on from NZ_JBQSYR010000026.1 coordinate 46,781, forward strand.
TCGCCGATTGGGTGGTCGTGATGGCCTCCACCGACGGAGTCGAAGGGCGCCAGTACGCGATCGTTGACCGCCACGGCGAAGGGGTGGAGATCCTTGACGATTGGGATGGCTTCGGCCAGCCGCTGACCGGTACCGGAACCGGCATTTTCACCGATGTTCCCGTTGATGAGGCAAATATCCTGCAACGCAAGGTCGCCTCCACGCTGGAGCCCGCGTTCTTCCAGCTTTGCCTGCTCGCGGTACTCGTCGGCATCGGCAAGGCAGCCCGCGACGAGGCCGCCCGCATCGTGGAAACTCGCACCCGGACCTTCAACACCGGCTCCGGAGAATTGTTCCGCAACGATCCGCAGATTCAGGAACTGGTGGGCCGGCTTGCGGCGAACGTATACGCCGCGGAAGCTATTGTGGTCACCGCGGCCCGCGAACTGGATGCCGCCCACGACCCGGCGCTGAACCTGGATGACGAAGCCGCCTTCCTGCGCGCGGAGATCGCGGTGCAGCAGGCACACGTCGTCACGCCCAAGCTGGTGCTTGATGCGACGAGCGAGCTATTCGACGTCACCGGCGCCTCGGCGGTGTCCACCAGCAAGTCGCTGGACCGCTACTGGCGCAACGCACGCACCGTCGCCACGCACAATCCAGTGGCATTCAAGGCCCGCTCGGTAGGCGACTACTTCATCAATGGCACGATTCCGACCGGCCTGAACTCAATCGGCGAAGCCAAGGGAGCAAAGTAAAATGGGTACCTTCGAAACACGGCCACGCTTCATCCTCTCGGCATTCCTGATGAATACTTCTAGCCATATCCTCGGCGGAATGTGGCGTCATCCGGAAGCGCAGCAGGACCGGTTCCATGAGCTGGGACTTTGGGTGGATCTGGCCAAGAAGCTCGAAGTTGCGAAATTCGACAACCTGTTCTTCGCCGACGTGGCCGGACTGTACGCAGATCACGAGGGCGGTTGGGCCTCCCTGGCACGCAAGGGAATGCAAATCCCGAGCCACGACCCGCTGGTGCTGCTTTCGGCGCTAGCCGCCAGCACCAAGGAGATCGGGCTGGCTATGACCAGTTCGGTCGTCCAGTCCCACCCATTCCAATTCGCACGCCAGATCTCCACGCTGGACCATCTCTCCCAAGGACGCGTGGCATGGAATATCGTGACCAGCGTGCTGGAGAACTCGCACCGCAATTTCGGCGCGAAGAACCTCATGGCCCACGACGACCGTTATGGGTGGGCCGAGGAATACGTCGATGCCGCCTACAAGCTCTGGGAAGGCTCATGGGAAGACGATGCGCTGAAAGCCGACAAGGAATCCGGGATTTACGCCGATCCGGCGCGCATTAACAAGATCAATCACCGCGGCGAGATCTATTCGATCGATGGCCCGCATCAGGCGATTCCCAGCGCCCAGCGCACACCATTCCTCTTCCAAGCGGGATCATCGCCTCGTGGAAGCCAGTTCGCAGCCACCCATGCGGAGGCGACGTTCCTCTTCGCCCCGCATCCGGCGTATGTGGCCAAAAAGGTCGCCTCGTTGACGCAGAACCTCAACGCCGCGGGCCGAAGCCGCGAGGATCTCAAGGTCTTTGCAGGTCTTTCCTTCGTGGTCGGTTCCACCGAGGCGGAGGCCAAAGCGCTGGAAACCGAATACGACCAGTACCTTGATCCGCATGCGATCATCGCTCACATCGGTGGCGGCATCGGCGTGGATTTGGGCGGGTTGGATTTGGACACCCCGCTGGGCGAGGTGAAAACCGAGGGCGCCCAAGGAGTCCTGGAAGCCGCGCTGGCTTCCACCCCGGGCCGCAACCCGACACTGCGCGACCTCGCGCACTACCGGGCCAAAGCCCAGCAGATTGTGGGAACCCCGGAACAGATCACCGACAAGCTGCTCGAATGGCAGGATGCGGGGATCGACGGGCTGAATGTCATCAACCACATTTTGCCGGGCTCCTATGACAACTTCATCGAGGGGCTGCTTCCCGAGCTGCAGCGTCGCGGATTAGCACAGACCGAATATGCTCCGGGTAGCCTGCGTGCGAAGGTTTTTGGACGCGGAGACAAGCTTCCGGAGAACCACCCCGCGGCGCAGTACCGTGGCGCCTTCGGAGAGTTCTCCGCGACGAACACCGAAACGGCGCTCCAGCATTAGAACGCAAACCGTTTAGGCCGCCGGGGCAGGCTGTGCACCGGCGGTCTTTACGTATCCATTCCCTGTAGGGTGACGAGCATGGACGAAAATCAGGTTAATGATCCCGAGCTCATCCGCCGGTTATTGACGACTCCGGCACGCTGGGCGGTGGTGGGTTTGAGCGCCAACCCGCATCGCGTGGCGCCGTCGATTGCCCGGTACCTGCGCGACGAGTTGGGCATGGAGATCGTTCCGGTGTCCTTGCGCGCAGAGAATGCGCTCGGCGAACAAGGCTATGCCAAGCTCGCCGATATCCCAGGAAAGATCGATGTGGTGAACTGCTTTGTGAACTCGCATAAGGTGGGTGACGTTGTCGACCAGGCGATCAGCGTTGGAGCGTCAGCCATCTGGATGCAATTGGGCGTCAGAGACGACGCGGCTGCTCAACGGGCCAAGGATGCCGGCCTGGAAGTTGTCATGGATACCTGCCCGAAAATTGAGTATCCGCTGCTCTGAAAAGTAGACCTCGCCAAAGTCCGGCCGGGAAAACTTGGGTACCGTGGCAGGCAGCAACCCAGAGCCGTAAATGAAGGGGCAAATCGATGGCCGAAGCTTCGAGTGAAGAAATCCACGAACGGTGGCGCGCCCTCTGCCTGGAGCTGCCCGGGGCATTTGAGGACCACCCTTTTGGTGAAGACAGCACCGTGTTCAAGGTTGCCGGCCGCGACCGCGCAAAAGCCAAGATGTTCGGGCTGCTCATGGTGCACCGAGGCGAGGTGCTGCTGAACCTCAAATGCGAACCCGCGATCGCAGACCAGCTGCGCAGCGAATATGACGAGATCATTCCCGGATATCACATGAGCAAAAAACACTGGAATTCGGTGCGTCCGGGGTTGGAGCCGCAGCACCTGCGGGAACTTGTTGAGGACTCCTACGACCTGGTGATCGAAGGCATGCCGAGGCGTGACCGAGAATTCATCCGCATGCAAACAAAAATTGCGCACGAATCGCTAGACTGACTTACATGTACTTCATCGTCGTTAAATATCAGGTAAAGCCGGAATTTTCCGAAAGCTTCATGTCCCACGTTGCACAGTTCACCCAGGCTACCCGTGCCGAGGAAGGCAACATGTGGTTCGACTGGTCGCGAAGTGTCGAGGACGCGAACCAATACGTTCTCGTCGAGGCCTTCCGCGATGACGAAGCCGCAGCGGCTCACGTTAACTCGGAGCACTTCGCAGCCGGGCTTGAGTCGATGCGTCCATTGCTCGTTGAGACCCCAAAGATCATCTCGCGCAAGATCGAAGGCGAAGACTGGGACGAAATGGGCGAGCTCCAGATCGGCTAGCCTTGCAGGCAGCGAAGCGGCGCGGCGCGTAGTTGGAAGAAGTTCCAACTACGGGCCGCGCCTTTCCTATTCCCCGAGTCCATGGGTTGCTTTGGAGCTACGCACGGAGAAGACTCGGAGTGGAAGCAGAAAACCAATTGTGAGGATGTGGTTGTGGCTATGGAACTTGATGTCATTGTCATTGGCTGGGGCAAGGGCGGCAAAACTCTCGCCGGAACGCTAGCCCGCGCAGGACAACGGGTGGCTATCGTTGAGCAGTCGACGTCGATGTATGGCGGCACCTGCATCAACATTGGATGCGTTCCAACGAAGACCTTGATCCATGACGCGGAACAGCATCGGGGCAATAGGGCAGATGCCCACTACTTCTACAAATCGGTCGAACGCCGCGACGAACTCACCGCGAAGATGCGCCAAAAGAACTTCTCGATGCTGAACGATCTGGACTCCGTTCTGGTGCTCACGGGCAGGGCCAGTTTCACCGGCCCGCACAGCATCAAGGTGGAAGGCGGCGAGGAGGTACTAGAGCTCAGCGCCCCGAGGATCGTCATCAACACCGGGGCGCTACCTTCCGTTCCGCCTATCAGCGGCGCGGAAATTGGCGGGCGAATCCACGATTCAACGACCCTGCAACATGCGGAATTCCCGGCCAAGCTTCTTGTGGTGGGCGGTGGTTACGTGGGGCTGGAATTCGCTTCCATGTTTGCGCAATTCGGTGCGGAGGTGACCGTACTGGATCGCGGAGCGCGGCCATTGAAGCGCGAAGACGAAGACGTTGCCGCCGAGGTGGCCTCGGCTCTATCTGATGCCGGAGTGAACATCCTCGATTCCGCCAGTGTCACCTCGATGCGTCAGGATGCCGAAAGTGTCACGGTGACCTATCAACGCGACGGACGGCAGCGGAGCATCGAAGCCGACGCGGTGCTCCTGGCACTTGGACGAACACCTGCCACCCAGGGGCTGAACTTGGCGACGACCAACGTTCGTCTGGGCGAAAGGGGCGAGATCAAGGTTGATAAGCATTTGGCCACCAGCTCGGAGGGGATCTACGCATTGGGCGATGTCATCGGAGGACCGCAGTTCACCTACACCTCATTAGATGACCAGCGGATCCTCAAAGACCAGTTCTTGGGGGAGGGTGTACGGAACCTCGAAGACCGGGTGGCGGTGCCAACCACCATGTTCAGCACCCCGCCCCTGGCCCGGGTAGGTCTCAGCGAAAACCAGGGGCGTGCCCAAGGACTGGACATTAAGGTGGCAGTGAAAAAAGTTGCCGATATCGCGGCGATGCCACGGCCGAAAATTGTGCGGGATCCGCGAGGCATCATCAAATTTGTGGTGGATCGAAACAGCGACCAGATACTTGGTGCGGCGCTGATGCACGTAGACGCACAGGAAGTCATCAACCTGGTGGCGCTAGCCATGCGCTCCGGGATCACCGCCAGCACGCTGCGCGACTCGATTTTCACCCACCCCTCTTCGACCGAGGCCCTGAACGAGGTATTAGCAGAGTTTGACTAGTGCGTAGTTCCTGAAAGGCCAACGGCACCCCGGATGGATTCCGGGGTGCCGTTGGCCTGTGCGCTCCTGCTTAGTGGGTGTTCTTCTTGCGGCTGCGAATCACCAGCAAGATGATTCCGGCGACCAGCACCACCCCTGCGGCGATGCCGATCCAGCTAGTGGCGAACCCGGTGTCCGCCAGAGAGTCCTTGTCGCGAGGCTGCTCGCTAGGCGACTGCTTGGTGTCCTCGGAAGGTGTTGCGCTTGGCGACTGCGACGGACTTTGCGATGGCTCCTCGCTTGGGCTCTGCGAAGGTTCCTCGGTCGGTTCGGCGCTCGGAGTCGGCTCCGCGGCCGACTCGATTACGGTGAAGTCCACCGAGATGTCCTCGCGCTGCACCTGGGAGAGAACCAGCGAGTTTGCCCCTAGCTTGGCATCGGCTGGAACGGCAAGCTCGAAGGAGGTCTTGCCTTCCGCATCCGCGGCAGGGATATCATCTACTACCAATTCGCCGTCGAAGGCGGTGGCTGTTACTTCTGCCCCTTCTTCGAGGCCCATCACGGAGACCTGAGCGCCTTCACCGGGAACGATCTCGGAAGGCGAAATCTCCACGCTGGCCCAGTCGGTACCCGACAAGGTGGCGCGGCCCAATGGTGCTGGGGAAACTACGTCGTGGGATTTGAAGTAGTTCACGGTTGCGTCCAGATCAATTTGGCCGCTGTCCGTGTGGCCGGTGCCTTCAGCAAAGGCGGCGAAGTTATCGCCACCGGTTGCGAGGAACGCGTTGGCCGCGACCGTGAAGGATGCGCTCTCATCAAGTGGCTCACCGTTGAAGGTGATGTCCTTGATATGCTCGCCGGCAGCTGCATCTTCAACGTAGGTGTATTCCAATCCCTCGGAGATGCCCAGATGCAGTTTGGTACGTTCCGAGCCTTCCGGCTGCCATTGCTGCTCCAAGGCCTCACGGATCTGCTCTCCGGTCATCTCGAAGGTGATCAACGTGTTGGCAAAGGGCTGGACGTCGGCGGCGGCCTTGTAGGTCACCGTGCCATCTTGGCCGTAGAGCAGATCGGCGCGCAGGCCGCCTGGGTTCATGAAGGCGATCTCCGCCGGCTCTCCGGCGAAGTTCTCGTTCGAGGTGGCCCACAGGTGGATGTCTGCCACGGTGTTTCCCAGTGTCGACTCGATACCGCGGTCGGATCCCGGTTCTTCGCCGCCGCGCAGGATGTCCTCGGAAATCTGGCCGACCTTCACGCTGCCGACTTCTTCCGACTTGTCTACTGCTTCATCGACAATGGCCTGGACCTCGGCATTTGCCTCGAAGTTTGGCGACCAATCGCCATTGGCATCTTCAGTTGCCAGCGGGACGAGTTCGGTTGCACTCTCAACGACGTCACCGGTGGTGGCGTCGAGCTCTAGGGAAACCTTGCCCAAGGTGGTGCCGTACTGATGCGACTGGATGACCGATCGGCCCGCAATATCGCAGTTATAGGCCTGATGCGTGTGGCCGGAGAAGATCGCATCGATCTCCGGGCTGGCATCGCGGATGAGCGTGCCGTAGTCGCTGTCCTCGTCGGCGATAACCTCGCAGGTATCGTTCTCCGAGCCGTTGTGAGTCAGTAGGACCAGGACGTCGGCTTCGCCGTTGGCCTCGTCGCCATCGGAAAGCTGGGCCGCGACTCGATTAGCCGCTTCCAATTCACTTCCGAAGTCAAGGGAGGAGATACCGTTCGGGCTGACCAGCGAAGGGACATCGGCGGTGACGGTGCCGATGATTCCAACGCGCAGCCCGTCCACCTCGCGGATCGCGTATTCACGCAAGGCGGGATTCTTGGTCCCCTTGTCATAGACGTTGGCGCCAAGCGCGAAGTCGGCGCCATCCGCACCGGATTGCTGCCCGTAGCGTTCGATGACGCGGTCGCTGAGGTCCTCGTATCCGCCGTCGAACTCATGATTGCCCACCGCTGCGGCGTCCAACCCGCCGGCGACAAGCGAATCGATGGTCGGTTCATCTTCTTGAGAAGCGGAGGCGAAGGTTGAAGCTCCGATGTTATCCCCGGCCGAGACGAACAAGGTGTTCGGGTTCGCTGCGCGTTGGGCATCGACGGCGCCGGCCAAGACCGCGGCGCCTGCCGAATCCCGGTCGGCTGCGATACGGCCATGGAAATCGTTGATCCCGATAAGGTCGAGACTGACATTTTCGCCAGCAGCGGGTGCTTCCGTCGCGGTTGCCTGAGCGGCAATTGCGCCCGAGGTGAGCAGGGACAATGCGGCTAGCGAAGCTAGTCCAGTGTTCCTTATCTGCTTGAATGCAGACATAGATCCTCCTAGTAGTGTGCGAGTGACATGCATCATGTCTATCGCATGCAGGTGAACCTGTCGATGACTTCTCGTGAAATTTGTCCATCTATATGGAAATTACGCCGTTTCCGGTGCGGGCGGTGCCTGCCGGTTCGCCGCTTGACCCTCCAGGGTGCGGGCGCCGATCACCAGCATTGATAAGCTATTTTCATGAGTGAAACCTTGCCGCCGTGCCCCGAATGCTCTAGCGAATACACCTATGCCATGGACTCGCTACTTGTCTGCCCCGAATGCGCGCACGAATGGAATGCGCACATTGCTGGGGAGGGGGGCAACAATGCCGCAGGCGCCGAAATAAAGGATGCCGTGGGCAATGTCTTGCAGGATGGCGACTCGGTGACCATTGTGAAGACCATGAAAGTTAAGGGAGCGCAGGCTGCGCTGAAGTCTGGAACCAAGGTGCGTAATATCAGGCTGACTCCGGGCAGCGGTGACCATGATATCTTCGCCAAGGTCGATGGCTTCGGTCCCATGGAACTGAAGTCTTCCATCGTAAAGAAAGCCTAGTTCGCTAGACCTTTCGGCGGCGCGGATCGCCGGCGGTTACTTCGGATCTATCCAGCGTGCTGGTCACCAGAATCATTGCCGAGACAATGAACATCAGCGATGAGGTCACCCAGCAGGCGGTCGCGATCTCGCGTTGCTGGACGTCCAGGGCGAGCATGAAGACGCAGACGCTGGCGGCTAGAAGTATCGAGCCGAGCAGTCGTGCCTTCATGGTGCACCAGTTTCTGTTGATTCGTGTTCGTCGCGCCATGAGCTATTCCCAAAACGCTGGACTAATACAATTCTGCCACAGGTTCACCGATTTGAATATAAAACTTTTGGTGCAATTACGGCCTATTGCCCTCATCCTTTTGTATGATGGCGAGGCGATTGCCTGAGTTTTACAGGCATGACCTGAGGACTTTGGCAATGGAAATGTGCTCAGCCGGGGTCATCCACGCGCCATATTTTGCCTTCACCTGAGTTTGGCGTGAAACGTAAGCACAGCGGAAGCTCTTGTTTGGTGGAAGCCAGGTAGCTGCATCCTTGTCACCTTTGGAGGCATTTGCCGACCCATCCGAGGCAAGAAGGTTCAACGGGTCATTGGCGAATTCGAGCCGAGTCTGTGCGTCCCATTTCTGTGCGCCCTTTTGCCACGCATCAGACAACGCGACTACGTGATCAATCTGGACTTCGGAGCTGGTTCCTTGCCCGCGCCGGAACTCAATGGTTTCTCCCGTATACGGATCATGGAAGATGCCGCTGAGCACCACGCAGTCGACCCGTGCCGGCTTGAAGGCAACATCTTCCAGATCGCGGGCCAAGATATCGTTTCGTGCATCGCAGCCGTTGCGGTCCGGGTCCTTCCAGCCTTTGCCGAATAGATCCCGTGCATATCCGGTTTTCGGCGCTCGCCCCTTGCGATCGATCTGTTCAAGCAGCGTGAGGGATTTGGCGAACTCTTCTTTGTCGCCCAGTGTGGTTGCCGTCTGGGCAGCAGGCTCGGAGACCAAGTCTGAAAGCTCAAATGATCCCAGCGACGCGCAAGCACCCACGGCAAGGGTGGCGGCTACCAGCGTGATGGAAATAATTCGTCGCGATAAGCGCATGCCCGGGGAGTTCTCCTGCTTCGGTATTGATTAGGTGGATTTGTCCTCCACCGGTAGAACTCTATTCGTTGCTACCGACAAGTCGAGGGGTTCACCTGCGTGTTCATTTGTGAGATGTTTCGAGCCGCGATCTAGAGGGAGTAATTAGTAGAGAACTCCTGATCTGACACACCTTGTCTTGAATCGTTCAGACCCACGGTCATTCGAATGCTTCACTGCATTGGAATTTGGACAGGTGGGCGTTGGCGAACGAAACGTCTCTGCCTCGATCGGCAATTCGGTTCTGCCGTTGAGCTCCACATCAGACTTCCGAGTTGGAGAAACGGATCGCCCTTGATTAGCGCAGCGAGAGGCCCGAATTGCAGGTCACGGTCCGGAACTTCGCCCGATAGCTAGTTGGCGGGTGCAGTTTCCACGTTCTTGTTCCCCCGCCAGCAATTCCTTGGTCCATTGCACGAGATCATGGTTCAACGGTGAATTTTCTCCGACGAGCCCCAGATGATCCAGCCCGTCATATTCGCGTTAGAGCAGATCGCTTCCGGCTGCGCACGCGTCGAATAGTCGAGAGCTGGTGGACAGCGCGGCGGGTACGTCTTTGCCGAAGAAGCGCAACTGTGAGATGTGCTCGACAGCGGAGCGGGCCGATGAGTTCTGTTGCGCGGCGATCTCCAACTCGGGGTAGATCTTCTCCCAGGCGGAGGCAATATGGCTGGTGACGATCTTTCCCTAAGCCTCGTCCTTGAATCCTGTCGCAAGTCGAGTCAGGTCCGTTGCCGGAGCCATTCCGGCAGTATCGAGTACCTCCAGTTCAGGAGCATATCTCTCGGCACGAGCCGCACCGAAAAGGGCCGCATGACCGCCTGTGCATCGCTGGAATAGAGCCATGCGGTGGCGGCGCCGGTGGCAAGCAGAAGCACGAGGCAGCCGGCGGGAGCAAAGGTGAGCCCCGTCTGTCCCAGCAGGGAAGCCACCGAGGAGTCTTGGGAAGCCGGTGTTCAAAAGTTTCGCAAAGACGGTGCAGTCCCAGGAGAACTAGCCACCCGCAAAAGCTGCGCCGAGTACCCAAAGCGATGGCCGGGGCCAGATGATGACCAGAACCGAACCAAATAATCCAACCAGCACGGTCAGTGCGCCACGCACCGGCTGCTTACCTGCCACGCGGCCGGTAGGCGCATTAGGTCGGTGAGAATCGACCCCGAGCACAGCAAGAGGACGATGAGCGATACGGAAGTTGCCGAGTCGGTTATCAGCGCAAGCCCGATAACGACCAATAGCAACCCGCCGATGGCGCTGAGCAGTCGCCGGGCGCGGGGGAGCCGAGCCATCGATTGATCCTCGCTTCGCTTCGAAAAGATACCGCTCCCTACGGTGACGTCCAGTGACCTGCGGCGCTAACGCTAGCGCCGCAGCGTCCAGTACGAAGAAACGTGGACGTACTTCTTATTCAGGCCCCATTGGGCGGTGATATTCGAGATGGCTTTCGCGGTGGATCGTTCGGCGTGCGCCATCACGCTTGTCCCGGGGTTGGGTTGACCCAGCGCAAGAAGCGCCGGAGGGAGCAGATCGCTGGTTCCGGGGCGTAGGCCGTCTCGGTGCAGCCAGCGCAGTTCGATCCCGGCGGGATGCTCGATTTCAAACTCGCTCGCGGCCCCGGCCACTTCCAGCAGCGCAATTCCTTGCGCATCCGCACGCAGCATACTCAAAGCCACGGAAACGGCCGGAATTCCCGCCTCGTCGGCTGCGAACAGATAATTCCCGGCCTTCGAGCTCGGCGTGAATTTGCCACGTGGGTCCGAGATTACCAGTGGGTCTCCCGGCAGTACCTTGGCGGCCCACGAACCGCCATAACCACGGTCTCCATGCACCACGAAGTCAATGGCCAGCTCTTCTGCCGACCGGTCGACCCAGCGGATGGTGTAGGAACGTGAGCGTGGAACCTGCTCGCGGGGCAGCCGGTGGCGCAATGCCTTCAAATCGTAGGGGGCGGTGAGCCCCAGTTCGCGATCGGCAAAGTACACCTTGACGTACTGATCCGCCTTGCCGTTCGGGCGGAATCCGGCAAGTCGATCGGCTCCGGCGATCACCCGGATCATTTCCGAACTCAAATGCTTCACGCGTTTAACCGTCAACACGTGTTGGCCCATGCCGTGGCTGAGAGGAGTTGGCTCGGTGAGTTCGGGGCGGGGCGTCTTATTCTCGGAGTTCTCGCCGGGATATATGTCCTGCCTCCCGTGAACGCTCTTGCCTAACACGCGTCGTGCCGCGGCCAATGCTGCCGCAGCTCCGGCGCGTTCGGCGGCCTGGAGCAGTTCGTCGGTCTGTTGCTCGGAAAGCTCGAGCCCTTCATGCTGCGCGTTCTTCAGTTCCTTCTTGGCTATCTTGTAGCCGAGTTTGCCGCCTGCCCTTTCGGCACGATTGACCGCCTGCAGGATGAAATGCTCAGGTGCGGACACGACCAGTTGTGGAGTGTGCTTGCTGTATCTGTGATGCTTTGACACGACCTGTGCTCCCGACTCTTGCGTCCACTGGAAATGTTCTTGATCCGAGTGTGCGCTGTCTGGAGGGAGCAAACAAGCCCCACAGGGAAGGCAAGGCAAGGTTCCGCAACGACTCCCAGCGGTCCTGTCTTTCGAATGCGCCAATTTCGCTCAAGGATGACGGACTTCAAAGGGGCAAAAATTCTTAGCCCCGCTCAAGGCATTTCCTGAGACTTAGCCGAAAGCTATCTGGAATAGGTAGCCAGATGAAGAGCGCCTGCC
>NZ_JBQSYR010000027.1:0-52906 GCF_052379505.1 Glutamicibacter sp. 363
CTGACCCTAAAAGTGGGATAGCGTTGTACAACAAACTGACTATAGCAAATATCAATGCGCTTTTTAGGTTATCCGAGTGAATAAAAGTGCCGTTGATAATGATTAATACTGCATTCACAGCGAAGTTGACCAGTACTGCTGCGCTACCACCCCGGGAAGCCGCAACCGTCGTGTACGAACTCGACGCCTCACTGCGTCGGGTCGGCGCATATTGCAGGAGGGACTCTGCGTGCAGGCAGAGGTTGGTATGTGCGGCGACGTCGTGGAGTTTAGATTTAACGTCTAACTTTTAGAGCTTTAGATGCCTGGTTTTTATAGGGCGGACTCTAGCGGTCGATGCAACACCAGACGGCTAAGCCACTAATAGTAATTCATCAAGACGCTCGGCTGGAGTTTTCCAGCCGAGCGTTTTGCGTTGTCGCCCTGTTGAGGTAAATACACACATGCTCCAAGTCCGCTGGACCATAAACAGATAGATCAGCACCCTTGCGGCCTGATGCGGGACTATTGTCTAGCTAGTCCAACTTTTGGAACCCAGTTCAATTGGTGAGGAGTCCTTATGCGTCTGTTCGATTGTCGATTATGTCGGGTAAGCCGGGGACAATGAGATTGTGAATAATTTTAACTTCCTCAGTGAATGGGATTCCGCACCGAAGCCGCCTGTAAAGGTTTCTTCGCGCGGCTTCAGACTGGCCATCGAGGAATCGATGATCGGCAGTTATACACGGGAGACTCTCGAAGCAGTGCTGCATGAAGAGCTTCGTTTACCGTGGCCAAAAAAGGATTATCACCCGAACGATTCCAACTTCAGTAAGCGTGATGTCATCAAGGGCTATACCTCGGGGTGGGAACTCCCGCAGCTAGTTGCTCTGGCTCGACGCGTGGTTGCTGAGCTTGACGTGGAAGAGGTGCTTCGGGCTGACGTCATTGCTCTGCTAAATGAGTACGATCGAGGCGGTGGTGTTGGTGCGCCGACGAAGAACCTCATATTCGCTGCGAATGGTCCCAAACCAGATCTGGTGATTCGTGACGCCGTCAGTAATGACATTGAGATCGTCCGAAATGGCGAGTTCTGCTTGATTTATGATCAACCTGTTCCTGCCGATGGGTTGAAGTTTAGGCAGCTAATTCAGTGGTGGCGTAAGCGCGAGGGACTCCCGGATTCGGTACTTGAGCGGGATGCTGGGATCAATCTTCATCAGCGATTGAGAGCTTCAATCGGAGGCAATCCGGTAGAGCTTTGTGTCTTTGACGCATATGCATCTCGATACAACGGAGACAATTTTGATGTCCCAGTGCTGATCCCACAGGTGTATCTACATTTTGACCCTTCGACGCAACTGGCTCGTCGCGCGGCTGGGCAAAATGGCAGTCCGCTTGCCCGTCAGCGTATGGATTTCCTGATTTTGTTTTCTGATAGGCATCGCGTCGTTATTGAAGTGGATGGAAAACAGCACTATGCCAATGGGGAGATAGCAAGTCCTACGCTATATAGCGACATGGTCGCTGAAGACCGTCGACTTAAGTTGACTGGATACGAGGTCTACCGGTTCGGTGGGGCTGAACTGATGAAACCCAATGCTCCTCAACTGCTCACCGAGTTCTTTGACCAGCTCTCGGAACGCATGCTCTAGGATGTCATTGCCTGCGCGACAGATCTTAAAAGTGACGGCTGACCATTATGGTTCGTCGCTGATGTTGGCGACTCCGGCGCTGTCGATTCATGTCAGCGTGCTATGTACCGTACCTACGGAAACGCCGAGCGCACGAGCGATTTCTCTTATTGACTCACCTTTATCCCGACGTGCCAGAATGATAATTCGCTTATCATCATGAATCACCCGTGAGCGGCCAACAACCTTGCCGTACTTGCGTGCCGCTTCGAGCCCGTTCGTGGTCTTACACACGATGTTGCGCCGACGGCATTCTGCCAAGGCCAATGCCATATCCAAGACGAAGCTTCGTTGGGTGTGTTCACCGGCGGCGATACCTCCTAGTACTTTGACCGCGATGCCGCGCGTGAACAGGTCATTGAGCACGACGGGACCTTCAAGCAGGCTTCCTACCCAGGCGACCAACCTCCTGCGCCGTGAGCATGTCATCAGGCCGTAAGTAGGCGATGACTGCGCTAAGTCCCGGACGATGGTCAAGGGCGAGCTTGCTCTTGACGTTCTCTTCGAAAACTTTGACGCAGATCTTATCTAACGCATCGTGCTAGCATTCTGTTTCTTGCTTCGTTGTGCTGACCCGTACCAATCCGAACAGTGTCACAACAATCTCCGGTCAATAAACCTGTTCCGTTACATCTGTCCGTACTATCAATTGTTAAACGCTCTGCGAGCTGTACGAAGCTGCACCTGGTGTCAATCTCAACACGACGCTTCATCGATGCGGTTGGATCTTCGCCGGCCATTTGACCATGGAGGTTCCATGGCCAGCGAAGGATTCAATATAAGAAGTGTTGTCACCCGTTGGCGGTGCGAACTAAGGTCCTGATGCTCTCGACTGGCAATGCTATTTGGCCGCTAGGTTCTTCTTCGCAGTTTGTTGAAGCAAGGGCGTATGTTGCGGCATTCTTATTGCCTACACCCTGGCCGCTTTTAACTAATGTCTGAAGGGTATCGTTCCAGCTTGGCCAGTCGTTGTTGATGATTGTCTCAAGCGTGTCGTCGACCGCGTGAAGCTCAGGAGACAACGCTCCAATTGGGTAATCGAGCTCGTCCAGGTTGAAGTAGCGTTGGAGAGCACGGTTGTCTCCGACATGGTTGCGCACGGCATGTTTGATGGCCCTCGCGTTCTCTTTGATCTTGTCAGGATTCGTCTCATGCTTTTTCTTCTCGGTCATCCGCGCTTCGCAGCCTGAGTCATTGTCGAAGACGACCATCGTCGGAATTTTTAGTTCACTCAGAATTGCATGGGGGATGTAGAGATGTCCTTTGCCTTGTGCCGCGGCGACAGCAATGCCGTCAGCGGAAAGGTGCTTGGATCGCGCAGCAATGCCTTCGAACACGGCCTTATCGTCATCGCCCTCTACCAGCATCACGGCATCGGCAAAGAGGGCTTCGGATAGGTGCTGATTGCAAACCATATCCCACCGAGCGGTCACGACCTTCGGGTCGACGTAACCCGTCAATCTGGATGCAACCGCATCCAGTTTTGCATGCGAGACCGTGACCTCAGCGTGCTGATCTGGGGCAGCGATGCTTCGCCGAACGCGTCGAATCTCATCGAAGTACCGCGCGTCTACAAAATAGGGTGAGTGCGTTGCGTAGGTGATCTGCAAACCGTTGGCGGGATCACTTGCGAGTGTCCGCAGTACGCTGGAGAATGCACGAGCTTGAGTGGGATGCTGGAAGAGCTCTGGCTCTTCAATGGCTAGGCAAATGACGCTCTCGGAATCTTCGCTGGCGCTCTTGCTGGCAAGCATTTTTAGGCTGGAGATCAATAGGGCACGTTGGAATCCATGTCCTTGCCGGTCGACATCAGTTTGAGTCAACTGGTCCCTGACGGTCACTCGGATTTTCGACATTTGAGGTTTCATTTCGGGCTCTTCGGCCGACAATTGGATCTTGCGACCGGAGGTGAACGCCTCGATTTCATTGCTTAGGTCAGCACCGAGCTTCTCAAGCTGGGAATTGAGATGCTCTTTCGAGATGGCTTCGCGACGAGCTGCTACTTCCTCGGCGAGCTGGGAATACGCTTCGTCGGCAGCTGCTCGGTCAACCGTCTTTTCGAGGATGCGACTAATAATCGTGCCTCTGGCATCCTGACTTTCTTCGTTCGCTCGAAGATCTGCTGTTACCAAGACGAAATCAAAGATTCCAGACAGAACGTTCTGTCCGTTGAATCCAAATAGATGATTTCCACCTGATTCAGACTCTTCAAGGTGCTCAGGATGAGTGCGCTCCCAGTCATCCATGGCGGACTCAACTTTGGGGGCGGAAGTCCACTTAGGTAGATCATGATCCGGGTGAGCATCGAGAACCTTTTGCCAGGCTTCCTTTTTGGGGCCAGCTCCAACAGCATTTCGGACATCTTCGAATGGCGGGAAGGCCAAGGCGTTGCCGGTCATCTTGTCCTGGCCATTGGACCACGTGCGCCAAGCCGTGAAAGTATCTGTGCCCGCTGGAGCATACTTGTCGCCCAGGGCCGCGCGATCTGTGCTAGTCAAAGTGTCAAAGGTGACTCGCACTCGTACTCGCTGTTGGTTGCTTCCCGACCAGACATCCTTCTCGTCAATGACTCCACCGTTGAAGAACCAGTCCAACGCACGAAGCACTGAGCTTTTTCCGGCCCCATTGGGGCCAATAAAAGTCGTGATCTGGCTAAAATCGATGTCGGCTTTGTTTAGGCATCGAAAATTCTCAATACCGACTGACATCACACGCATACATACCGCCTTTGGTCTGTTCCACTGATTCGCTGGCAAGTCTTCCATGGACAAGTGACATTTATGCTGCATGACGCAAGGCAAGACCTCGGCTGCATCTGCAACTGGTGTCTTGCCTTCTCTATATCCAACGGGCTGGTGACCCTAGAGAAGGATCTTCAGCACCGTGTCTCCGAGTTCGCCGCACATCTTGTTGAACTTGACTGCTTCGGCCTTCTTATCGGTTATGGCGGCCCCGTCGTCAATGCCGTGCATCTGACTCAAGTACCTGTCGGTGACTTCTGCTGGCGGCCGACTAGTTCTACGCCGTTAGCGTCTGGAACCCATCTGATCTAGTGTGACCCTTCGGCGTAGCCGGCTGGTGCCAGGGTGCCGCTGCCTTCGACGCTGAAGGATCCCAATGCTCATGTACCGAGCGCATGATACCTGTGTGTCGACTACACAGATAGCTGCTGGTCGGCCTGATGGTCTGACATGTCGAGCTATGCGCTGCGTTCTCACCGACGACGGCCTTCAGATACGCGCTGTGATCCTCGTCGCTGATGTCGTAGTCACCGGCTGCCAACTTTGCATCTAACCAATCACGGCGCTTGTTGGAGCAACGCAACTCTCTGCTCAGCGTCTTGAACCTGGACCCATGCTGGGTGAGGTAGCCTTTAGCAGATAGAATTTCTTTGCGCTCCTTCAACAACGCGCGACCCGCGGTGTACTCGATATCGCGTTCTTCAAGAAGCCCTACGTGCAACCGCAGTTGCTCGCTGACGGCAGGGTCGAGATGGTCGCCGAACTCGTTCAACCAGGCTTTGCTGATGCCGGAAGGAACCTGCGAGTCATCAAAGCGCTGCGCAGTGGACAGCACTTTCCACGCATGCTGCTCTTCGAACTCAGCCATGGCCTCGACTGCGTGCTGTTTGCGTTGATTGGGATGACGCACCATGCGAAGCAGGGACTGTCGCAGGGCATCAGGTGGAGCTTTTTCTTGTCCAACCGAAGGGGCCAGTTCATTCTTTTGAAGCCGAGGGCGTTTTTGCGCTCAGCGCCAACGGCTGCGAGGAACGTAGCATGGCGGTAAGGCAAACATCTTAAAGAAGAGTGACACCGTTGAACTTAGATTTTCAAACTAACCTCGGTGGAGCAGTTCACTCCCTAGAGAGGGACTTTAACGCTCGCATGTGAAATCGCAATGCGTTTGCGGCGAACCCCGCGGCTTCCGCTGTGCCAAAGGCGATATGGAAGTCGGGGTTCGATTCGTACTGAGCCGCTAGACCTCGGATCAGGTCGATGGACTTCGCCGTATCGCCTGTGTGGTTAGGAGTAACAGGAATCTCTTTGAACCACTCCAGATGAACGGCCGCGTGTTCTTGCGCGACGGGGGAGCCCACATCATGTCCTTCTTCCTGGATCTCACGCCAGCAGACGAGAAGGGCGTCGGCTCTGGCCTTCCAATCCTTCTGTTGCTGGAGTGACTTATCGTGCCACCACTGATTCGACGCGTCGAATGCTTCGAGACCCCATCGCTCGACAACCTCAGTCTTGTATCGGTCGTTGAATCCTTTGAGCATGACATCCATGCGAGGTTCGCGGCCCTGTCGACGCATTGACAAGGTGTGTTCCACCGCGTTGATGCGTCGATCCAGGGCAGAGCGTTCACGAGCCAGAAACTCCAAATGTCCAGCGAGTGCTTCGATTTCCACCTCAGGCGTCACGAGCGCATCGAGCACGGTCGCGATGTCAAGCAGTGGCATGCCCGTGTCACGCAACAGCAGGATTCGTTGCAGCCGGGCGACCGCGTCGGGACCATAGTAGCGATAGCCGTTGGACCCAACGCGGTCTGGTTCGAGCAGCCCAATCTGGTGGTAGTGGCGCAGCGTGCGGCCACTGATGCCCGCACGCTGCGCGAGTTGGTGCACGGTCCATTCCAAGGACTGCCTTCTGTTGGTTGACTTCGTTCTCAGTATTCCCGATTGAGACGCAAGCCCAGTTGAGGCGCTGCGACACATAGAACCTCGTCCACTGACGTGCCGATGCTCTGAGCCGCGGTGGTACCCGCGGCATCAAGATACGCTTGTACAAGCCGTGCACCGTCGGCATAGCCCGTACCGGTGCGCAGACCCACTGGCTCTGCGCCCAGGAGACGAGCATTAGCGTCACCATGCACCCAGGCCGTGAAGTTCTGCATTCCGGTGGTGTGCAGGCCGCTCGCGACTTTCGCAAGGACTTCGTCATCATTATGGGTGCTCTCGCTGACGAAGTGCGTATATCCACGGTCACCGTACAGCTCCGCAGCGAACACGTCTGCAAGCCCTTCCGAGATCACCTGTTCGCCTACGGTGACCGTCATCGGATCCCATACGACTCCGCCGGGTGAGTACCGCACATTGTGGTGCAGTACATGAACGGCAATCGCTTCGAGCTGTTCGAGAACCTGGGGCGTGGGCCAGATAGTGATGGTGATGTAGCCGCTGATTCCGCCGAATGCGGACAGCCCCTGGATTTCGTTAACGAAGTGTTTGTTAGCGGGATCGCCCAATACGAGAAGAACTTGCAGATCGGGCACCTCTATGTCCGGCTTGGCTAACCGCAGGGCTGCGGATCCGGACTTGAGCGCCTCGGTGATGCGGTTCCAGGCGTCTGCCTCGACGAGACGTTCGAGGCCCTCCTGAATTGGTTCGGTTGTGCTCTCCCAATCGAAGCCGAAATTCTGGCGGTGTACGGTGGCCAAGTCCACACCTCCGGGAATGAAGTGGTACATCCCGACCAGTGGCGACCACATCTCCCGGACAAGGTCGGCGCGGTCGTCGGGTGTCGCTGTTAGGACTCGGCGCATGCTCGACTCGCTGTCAATCATTGAAATAGTCATAGTAAGAAACCGTAAACCTTGCCGCAACGGCAAGGTCAAATCTGGAAAGTAGCGAACTGCGTATAGAGGTTGGTATATGTGGCAACGTGGTGGAGTTCCGCTTCAACGTCTAATCATTCTTGTCGCGTCTGCCCTCGGTTTCTATTGAAGCCGGGGGCATTCGTGCGTTCTACGGCAACGGCTGCGAGGGATAAAATGCGATGGTGCGGTTTATACCTTGGGGGATGGCTATGCCGTAATATTTAGATTCTCAAACTGATATCTGGCAGCGAGACAAGAAGGAGCCCTGATAGCGAGCGCGATGTCTAACGATCCTTTAAAACTCGACAATGCTGGCGAGTGGGCTGGCCTGTGGTAGCTTCCGGGCGACCCGGAAGAGAAGGTCCCAGGCGTTCTCCGATACGACCCAGACCATGGGCTCTCACTCTCGTTGATCGGCACGTTCGAAGATCGTGTCACGTCCAACCCTGCCTCTGGCGTGACCGCGTTCCACGAGGGGATCCGTACTTGGGATACGATCCATGGGGCAGCCGAGCGGCGCGATGTGACTCTGCTGGGTTGCATCCCGAAGAACAGCAAGAGGACATCAGGTGCGAGGGCGAAGAGCCCCGACAAGCAGATCGTGGCGGCTACGACCGCGATCATCGGTGCGCATGTCAGCGGCGAGGTGGACCCGGTGTTCGCTGGGGCAGAGGTCTCGGTCGAGGATTTGGGTCTCTGGGCGGCGTCTTCCGTGTTCGAAGGAATCCTCGGCGCTCCCGACGGCAAGATCGACGGGACCGGGCGTATCTCGGTGAAGCCCCTCGAAGCGCAGTCGGTCGTTGTCGAAGACACCGAGTATCGCCTTGTGCACACTCACACGTTGCCGCATTTCGACCAGCGCAAGGGTGGCACTGTCGGACGTATGAAAGACACAGTCTCCATTCGCGTCACGCCAGGCGATTCTTTCTCGTTGAGGGCTGCTCTGCAGACGGCGAGCCTGGTGCAGGACCTGATCTCCCTGGCGACGCATCGCGCCGCCGGAGTGATCTGGCTCCGGCTAGAGGTTGCCGGTACCGAGTCACTGCTGCCGAACGGTCGGCCCCTGCCGCGCCGGCGCGCCGATGTGCTCTACTCGCCCGTCGCGCTGGGCGAGCATGACGCAAAGGGCGTCGAGCACCACCGAGTGTTCTTCACCTGCGACTCGCTCCCGTTTGAGGAGGTCCTGCCCCGTTGGTGTGAGACCCATGGCCGCCTGCGGGCAGCGACGAACATGATATTGGGCCTGCGCTACGCGCCGGCCCGCTTCGTCGAGAACAATCTCCTGACTGCAGTCGGTGCCGCCGAGGTTCTGCACCGTAACCTCCGCATCGACGAGAAGCCGTTTCCCAAGGCGGAGTTCGCGGCAATGCGAGAGGCGATGCTGGCGCAGGTCCCTGATGAGCACCGAGACAGGTTCAAAGGGGCCATCCGCAACGATCCGACGCTCCGGGACCGGCTCCACGCCCTCTCCACGCGCCCCGATCAGGAAGCGATCGCGCAGCTTGTGCCGGACGTCGACCACTGGGCAAGGAGGACGACGCGGGCGCGCAATGACCTCGCGCACGAGGGCAGCACGCCGAACCATTCCATCGAGGAGCTGTTCGCCATCGTCGAGGTGACGACCGCGGTCGTGATCCTCAACGTCCTGCACGAGATCGGCCTGCCGGCGGACCGGCAGCGAGAGATCGTGCGGGCGCACCCGCAGCTGAGGGCAACGTTCCGGACCGCGAGCGAGTGGCTGGTTGCGTCGAATCCTGACTCCTGAGTGACCGGATCTCGCGGGTGCTCATCGGAGGGGCAAACCTCTGCCTCGCCTCGTGCTCGCACGGGGCCGTCTTCATGATGAGGCGCAACGGTGGGCACCACATAGCGAAGCGAAACGCTGCAGTCCGACCGCAAGCGACTCGTCCCAAAGTCTGCGCGTCGTCAGATGCTGGTATGTGAGGCGATGTGGTGGAGTTTAGATTTCCGTTCGACCGTCTCGTAGGGACGATCCGGCCTGCGATGTGCGGTTTGCATCGTTCTCACGCGCCTGTTGCAGCATTGCAATACCTCCGGGAAGCGACGCGGGCGTTGCGCGTTGCAGGCCGCATGCGTAAGATAGAAACTACTAAGACCGGTTCCGCCTACCTCGGTAGGCCCAGGGCCGGTCCTCATTTTTATCAGGCGGTGTTCATCGTCGAAGACGTCAAGAGCTACAAACATTACACCGAGCAAGTGGAGATCCTAGCGGATCGCGGCATGGATATGGGAGACCAAGAGTCAGCTGTCGCGACGCTTCGGCGAGTAAATTACTACCGGCTGAGCGGCTACTGGTACCCGTTCAGAAGGCAGACTCCCAATGGCCGTCACGATGACTTTTACACCGGCACGCGCTTCGGCGATGTCGTCGCACTATACGAGTTCGATGCGCGCCTTCGCGCCGCCACGTTTGCAGCGCTGGCTCCGATAGAGCTGGCCATCCGTGCGCTACTCGGGCATGAGCTCGGGCGCATTGATCCCTGCGCTCATTTGCAATCTTCACTGCTAGGCCCCACGGCGCGCAGCGGCGGCGGGTACGCAAAATGGGTGAAGCGTTACGAGGACGAGCTGAACCGGTCGCGTGAGGACTTCGTGGAGCACCACCACAAGAAATACGGCGGGAAGCTGCCGGTATGGGCAGCAACTGATCTGCTGGATTGGGGGAGCCTGACGTACCTCTATGGCTTCGCCCCTCGCCGCGTCCAAGACGTCGTTGCTGATGCATGTGGGCTCAGTGCGCCCCAGCTAACTAGTTGGCTCAAGTCGCTCAATCTCGTGCGAAATACGTGTGGCCATCACGGACGTCTGTTCAACCGCGTCCACACGATTACGCCCAAGCTCCCTAAGGTTAGTCGCCACCCTGACCTCGATGCCGTCTGCGCGGACTGGAGTCGCACGTTCGGTCAACTCACGCTGGTGCAGTTCCTATCTGACAGGTTGGGCACTGGTCGCAGCAGACTTCTCCCTGCGGTGGTGGCGAGCTTTCCGGTGGTCCAGATTGTCCCGATAATGCACATGGGCGTCCCCGACGGCTGGCAGGACAACAGCCCGCTCTGGGCCTGAGCGTGCGTTGCAGTCAGAGGTTGGTATGTACCGGAAGCCGGGTGTTTTCCGGCTTCCGGTGAACTTGCGGGCCGGTGGCTGATAACCGCTAACTGCGAGCGGATTTCACAGGTAGGGGCGTGTGATTAGCTCGAGGTAGTGGCCTGAGGGATCGAGCAGATAGACGCCGCGACCGCCGTGCTCATTGTTGATCTCGCCGGGTCGGGATCGCTGAGGGTCGGCCCAGAGCTCCTGCCGCCGGTCGACGATCTTCGCGTATGCGCGATCGAAATGCGCGTCATCGAGCAGGTAGGCGTAGTGCTGCGGCGGGAACTCCATCGGTGGGCTTGCGAACTGCAGCAGGACGCCATCGGCGATTTTGATGTTGACGAACGGACCCCAGGCCGGAGCTTCGTCCGCTTCGAGCAGGTCTCGATAGAACCTGGCCATATCGGCAGGGTCCGTTGAGGCGATGATCGTGTGATTGAAGCGCGCTGTCATGATTCTCCTGGTGGTGGCGTGAGTGAGCTCCGCTGACCTCACGCAAGGATGGACACGAATCAGGGAACAACCAGAGAGCCGTTCCCGGTGCGTCCGACTTGGGCCTGACTTGTCATCATCGCGGAGAGCCTACCTCCCCGTTGGATGGAGGTCAATCATCATTTGTTCTGACCAGAGCGCAGAAGTTGTTCGGTGCCCGAACTGGGTTGAATTCCGCTTCAACGTCTGACGCACAAGTTCTGGATAATTGCCTGCAGATCTTGCAGGGTCTAAACTGTTGGCGTCTGGGGTGTAGACATCGAGCTGATCGCGGGCGACAAGGCTGGCGATTAGTAGCGTTTGTACAAGAGGAGCATTCCACTGGCTGACGTACTGTTCGATGAGCACCTGCGCAGATCGAGAGGAGAACGATCGAGATGGCCAAGACCCTGAAGGACTTCGTCGCCAAGCACCCCGTGGACCGGGAGCTCGTTGAAGCGCACAAGGAGCGGATGCTCGCCGAGGTGCGTGCGTACCGCCTCCGCGAGTTGCGCGAAGGGGCGGGCCTGACCCAGGCCCAGCTCGCCGAGCGCATCGGCGTGGGCCAGCGCCAAGTCTCCAAGATCGAGCATGGCGACCTCGACAGCGCGAAGATCGGCACGATCCGCAGCTACCTCGAGGCAGTCGGTGGCGGGCTGGCAATCGAGTTCGTGGTCGGCGACCAGCGCGTCCGGGTGGCCTGAGCCCAGACGTTTGCCAACCGTGGCGACGTGGTGGAGTGCCGCTTCAACGCCTAAAACTCCTGACTAGAATGAATTTATCCTTCTTGAGATCGGTGTAGTTTCGTTGAAGCTGTAGCCGACTTGTCGCAGCCGTCGCGAACGTGTTGATTTCGATGGTGGGCCCATCGGAGGCCTAGCAATCGTCCCTCGATCCGGCGGCCATCGGAGTTCGGGGTCGGTTTCGTTGAGCCTAACGTTCGAGCAGCCTGTGGTTGGCGACAAAGGACACCAGGGGCGAGAGCGAAGCTAACCGGACTCCGTTGAAGACACGGTTGGCTTCGCTCTCGCGTGCCCGAACTCAGACGGTCAGAACGATTTTCCCTGCGACGTGTCCGCTCTCGCCGAGTTCGTGGGCGCGGTGCCCATCTCTCAGAGGGAAGGTAGCTGCGATCACGGGGCGGACAGCCCCGTCGTGGAGGAGTTCGGCGATCGCCTGCATGCCCGCTTGGTCGCCTTCTACGAGCATCATCTCGTGGCGGGCACCGATGGCGCTGGCTTCGGCAGAATGGTCAGTGGTGGTGTTCAATGCGATGGAGACGATGGTGCCGCCGGCTCGGAGGGTTCGCAGGGAGCGAGGAACGTAGTCGCCGCCGATTGTGTCCAGTACTACGTCAATGTCTTGTGCGGCTGCCGAGAAGTCATCTTTGGTGTAATCGATGACTTCGTCTGCTCCCAGCGACGTGACCAGTTCATGGTTCTTGGAACTCGCCGTCCCGATCACATATGCACCCTTGGCTTTGGCGATCTGCACGGCGAAGTGACCAACTCCACCAGCGGCCGCATGGATGAGAACTCGCTGTCCCGGTTGCACGTCGGCGACATTGACGAGCGCCTGCCACGCGGTCAACGCTGCGAGTGGCACGGCAGAAGCTGCTTCATGATCGATGTTCGCCGGCTTCCGGGTCAAGTGCCGCGCAGGGGAAACGACGAACTCGGCCGCGGCTCCGTGCCCCTGCGGGTAAGGGAGCATTCCGAACACCTCATCACCCGCCTTGTGGATGGAGACACCGAGGCCGACCTCCTCGACGACGCCCGACACATCCCAGCCGAGCACTTTCGATCCGTCCCCTAGGAATCCGGGGATACGCCGGTGCACCCAGTCTGTCGGGCTCAGTCCCGTCGCGCGGACCCGGACGAGGACTTCGGCTGGTCCAGGGGTCGGGCGCGGCTGTTCAGTCAAGTGGAGTACTTCTGGCCCGCCGAGAATGTTCTGGGTGAGCGCTTGCATGGTGTGATCTGTCATGGTTCCAATTCTGGTCTCCTCGCGTCGCCCTGACGAGTGGCCCGCTGGCCATTATGTGGGAGGATTGGGCCATGCATCGTGTTGTAGTTCTCGCATCCCAAGGAGTGCTTCCCTTCGAGCTGAGTATCGCGACGCGGCTGTTCGGTTCCGCGCTCGACGAGAATGGTGAGCCTCTGTATGAGGTGATCACCTGCTCACCAGATGGGCACCCGGTCCGCACGGCCGCAGACTTCACGATCACGGTGACGCACGACGCGTCCGCTCTCGCGACCGCGGACACTATCGTCATCCCCGCGGGGGAACACCACGCGAACATCACCGGGCCGGAGCAGCTCCCAGAGGACCTCGCTGCCGCCGTCGCGCTCGTCCCGCCCGCTGCGCGCATCGTTGCCATTTGCCTGGCGTCGTATGTGCTCGCTGCGGCGGGTCTACTCGAAGGGTGTCGCGCCACAACGCATTGGAAGAGAACTGAGCATTTCATCGCTTCCTACCCGGCCATCGAGGTAGAAGTTGATGTGCTCTATGTGCAAAGTGGACGGATCTTCACGTCCGCCGGAGCCGCGGCCGGCATCGACCTGTGCCTGCAGCTGATCCGCATCGACCACGGCAGCCGGGTTGCGAACGATGTTGCACGACGCTGCGTCATTCCGCCCTGGCGTGACGGTGGACAGGCGCAGTACGTGGAAAGACCTGTGCCCCATTCTGACGACTCGAGCACCTCTGGGACCCGAACGTTTGCACTCCGACACCTTCAGCGTCCGCTACCCGTCGCCGAGCTGGCCGAACACGCCGGAATGAGTCGCCGGACCTTCACCCGACGATTCCGCGCGGAAGTCGGACAAAGCGTCGGGGAGTGGCTCACCCGACAACGAATCGAACTCGCGAGAGCGCTCCTTGAGACCACAACGCTCCCCATTGATCAGGTCGCAGAGCAAGCCGGATTCGGAAGCGCCTTCACGCTCCGTGACCACTTCCGCGCTTCTCTTGGCACGTCTCCTAGCCAATATCGGAACAGTTTCCACGAATAGCAACAGGGCCCGGCATGCCAGTCTCGCCCCGGAGCAGCAAGCGACGAGGGATAGAAATATCGGAACCCGGATTCTGCGCCTTGGCCACCGGCGAGAGGTCTATCGATGAGGGACAGTATGGCTCAGAGTCAGAGGTTATTCCGTACCGTAATGCGGTGGAGTTCCGCTTCAATATCTAAGCTTGGCAAGCGCTCGGTCTTCTTCGGCATCGTCGAGCCCGCCTGCGGCGAACGATTATGGTGTTGTTCGTAGGCATAAACGTCGGGCGAATCATTAAACTTGAGCCGGGCTATTGTGTCATGCAGGAGGGCCCGAGGCATGGCGATCGTGACGCAGTCGCGCTAGCCCGGTTCCATGATCCACAGCGGCAGCGTAGCAGGCTCTATCCATGAATTGATGCCAAGAACTGAGCGCCATCCGGCAGGCATGAATCGGATCAATCCCGAGGGCACAATCGTCGAGGAAGACTCAGTGAATTGCGATCATCGCAGCTAGACCGGATTGGGCCTGTTGGCCCCATCGAATACGAGACCATCTAGGATCTGGCCGTGACCCTCGCGGTCCGGCACCCCACCGCCGCCTAATCTTCTTGCAACCCTCAGACGGGTGGCTGAGGTGATCGCGAGGCAATTTGCTCCGCTCAGAAACGCCACCTATCCTGAGCGAGGTATTCAGAAACATCTATAGGTGGGAGGTATCGCAAGTGAGAAAAATTTCACGGGTTGCCATGCAACGCGTGGCGCTATACCTCGGCATCTCCGTTTTTGGCATGGGCCTGCTGATTGGAGCGTATTGCCTGATATCGGGTAGGTCGCCGGTAGAAGTTCTTGAAAACCTGTGGGTCGCATTGTTATTCGCTTTCTTTGTGGCCGTAGCCACCGCGTTGCGCGACCAGCGGAAAGACGAAGCACCGCGTTCCAAGGGAACGAATCGCAAGTGAGGTGGGGGCCTTCTTTTTGTTCCGTCTGGGCAGCTCAGGCCAGTCGCTGCTGGGCATGCTGAGCGAGGTCTCCGGGGGAGAGTCAGACGAGGACATCCGTGAGGCGAATACACTGTGCAGATTCGTTGTGCCCGACCGCGAGAGCTACAGCTAGTGCCCACTTTTCCAATGGCATACGTGCCAGAACGCGGCTGTATTCAGGTTTAACGTCTAGCGTTATTGGCGCACTCCGTTATATACTGGAACTGTGATCAGATCGTTTGGCAGCAAGGATACCGAGCGTCTGTGGCTTCGTGAGCGCGTGCCGTCCATTGATCCTCGGATACTCCGGGTGGCGCTGC
Source organism: Glutamicibacter sp. 363 (assembly GCF_052379505.1). NCBI lineage: Bacteria > Bacillati > Actinomycetota > Actinomycetes > Micrococcales > Micrococcaceae > Glutamicibacter > Glutamicibacter sp. 363. Next base: position 15,149 of record NZ_JBQSYR010000027.1, read on the forward strand.
GCAAGCTCCGCCAGGTGGGGTCAGCGACGAACCTGGATGACTTGCGAAGTCCGCCGGGCAATCGGCTCGAAGCCTTGAAAGGCGACCGGGCCGGCCAGCACAGCATACGTGTTAATGACCAATGGCGGATCTGCTTCAAATGGACAGACGCCGGACCAGAGGAGGTGGAGATCGTTGACTACCACTGAGAAGATGCAGCCCATCCACCCGGGCGAGGTCCTCATGGAGGACTTCATCGAGGGATTCGGGATCACGCAGAACAAGCTCGCTGTGTCGATCGGAGTGCCGCCGCGGCGCATCAACGAGATCGTGCACGGCAAGCGTGGGATCTCGGCGGACACCGCGCTGCGGCTCGCGAAGTACTTCGGCACATCGGCCGAGTTCTGGCTCAACCTGCAGAGCCACTATGAGCTCGATCGCGCAGAGGATATCGCAGGGGAGCAGATCGCTTCGATCACGCCGCTGAAGGTGGCATGAACGGTGGAGTGCGGGTCGCAGGCCCCGATCGACACATGCCAAATGATGTCGCGCTCCTGCTCGTCACGGTTTCCCAGTAGTTCGGGCAACCGGAATCCAACGCCGAGCTGCGTTTCACCGTTGTCGGCCGAGCAGTGCACGGTTCAGGCCTCGGTACCTCGATGCGCAGGGTTATCGATGACTCCGCCCACCACGGGGCCTGCTTCCTGGAAGTGAAGACGCTCGCAGCCTCTCATCGGGATGCCGGATTCACGCGTACACGCGCTTTCTCCGCGAAGTGGGGGATTTTTGCCGCTGGTGGAGGCTGAACTATGGGGTGAAGCCGGTTTCTTGGGAAGCAGCTGCTTCCTGAGAATCCGGGCGTAAAGAATTGCCGGCTCGTGATCTGAACGAGTGCGGGCAAGGGAGCGGACCGACGAGGTGGACTCTGACACTCGTCAACGGCTTGTCGCCCAGAAAGCCTTGCGCCTATGTCGAGCGAGCCCGTCGAGAAGATTTGGCCCACAGTATTTCTGTCGGAATGCGATTTCGCGAGAGGTTGCTCCGTGCTAGAACCCGGTGGAGCTAAGCTTCAACGTGTAAAAATTCATTGAAAAGTGCTTGTAGGCCCGCGGGCTGAGGACGGCTTTTATACCCGGCGTGGTGATGCCGCCGCGAGAACCATTTCCAACGATACTTCTCTGGCAGGAGCCGGCTAGAACTTGCCTATGCGAGGCTGTCTCGCAGCGACATCAGGTGAGCGCGGCTGCGCTGAGCGGCCGTGTCCGCGTCTCGATCGAAGATCGCGTCGGCGAGCCCACCGTGAAGGTCCTGGTCCGCCGTGTGCCCAAATGTCTTGCGGATTCGCAGCATTTCGATCATCGCCTCGCGAAGCCGCGGGGTGAAGCTGTCGAACAGATCCAGAAGTATTGGATTGTGCGCTGCGGCCACGATCGCGCGGTGGAACGCGGTGTCGGCATCGACGTGGCTCTCGATTTCATCGCGGTATTCGGCGCGGGCGGAGAGGGCCTGCCGGATCGCACGGACATCCGCCGGGGTCCGGCGTGCGGCTGCGAGCGAGGCGGCTTCCGTTTCGATGGCGATACGTGCCTCGATGACCGAGATGATGCCGGCGCGACGCAAGACGATATCCCAGTCTTCCGAGACATCCAGGGCTGTGATGAAGACACCCGATCCCTGCCGGGCGGCCAGGACTCCGCGCCCTGCCAGCTGGCGAATGGCCTCGCGCAGTGTGGATCGTCCGACGCCGAGCTGGGGAGCAAGAGTGGTCTCGCCCGGGAGTTTTTCTCCCAGCGCCCATTCGCCCGACCGGATGCGTTCGAGTAGCAGATCCGCTACCTGATCCGCCAACGGTGTTCGAGTCACTTGTGCCACGTTATCGCCTTCCAACTCATCAGCTTGTCTGAGGAGTTGTGCTACAGTCTATCCATGTTCTTCGATAATTTCCTTCTACTTCGCCGCCACGGCGGGGCGTAGCCGGACCGGCTCCCCGTCGTGGAGTCGAATGCTGTGCCGGTCGCAATTCTTGGACTGAAGGAATCAAAAATGACAAAGACCTCTTTTCCCCATATCTCGACTCCGGCAGGCGCCGTGCCGGATAATGCACCGAGCTGGAACCAGCAGCGATATTCACAGATGCCCTCGCACCGCTACACCAATGCCTACTCTCGAGTCGACGTGCCACTTGACGCACGCGACTGGCCGTCGAAGCAGCTCACCGAGGCTCCGCAGTGGGTTCCGGTCGACTTGCGCGATGGCAACCAAGCGCTCGCTGAGCCGATGGACCCGGCACGCAAGCGCCGCTTCTTCGAGCTCATGGTCGCCATGGGCTACAAAGAGATCGAGGTCGGATACCCTTCGGCATCACAGACCGACTACGACTTCGTGCGGCTGATCGCGGAAACTGGCATCGCCCCGAATGACGTGACGATCGTCGTATTCACCCCAGCTCGTCGAGAGCTCATCGAGCGGACGGTTGCCTCGATCAAGGGGATTTCCAACCCGGTCGTGATCCACATGTATACGGCGACCGCCCCAACGTGGCGCAACCTGGTGCTCGGATACGAGCGGGAAGCGCTCAAAGAAATGATTTTGGCCGGCGGACGTGATGTGCTCGAATTTGCCGGGGACATGCCGAACGTACGCTTCGAATTTTCGCCAGAGGTTTTTAATCTGACCGAACCGGACTATGTACTCGACATCTGCAACAGCATGACAGAGCTGTGGGATGCGAGGCCTGAGCGTCCGGTGATTCTCAATCTTCCGGCCACCGTCGAAATCGCAACTCCAAATGTGTATGCCGACCAGATCGAATACATGCACAAAAATCTTGCACGCCGCGATTCCGTCATCCTGTCGGTGCATCCGCATAATGACCGCGGTACCGGGATCGCCTGCGCCGAGCTTGCGGTCCTCGCCGGAGCTCAACGCGTCGAGGGGTGCATCTTTGGAAACGGCGAACGCACCGGAAACGTTGACATCGCGACACTGGCGCTGAATCTCCATGCCCAAGGCATCGACCCGATGATCGATTTTTCCGACATCGATGAGATCCGTCGAACGGTGGAGTATTGCAATCGTCTGGAGGTGCACCCGCGCCACCCCTACGTCGGGGACCTCGTGCACACCGCCTTCAGCGGCACCCACCAGGATGCGATTAAAAAGGGGTTTATCGCTCATCGCGTTCAGGCAAGCGCCGAACAGCGTCTGGAACACGATATTCCCTGGAACGTCCCCTACCTGCCGATCGACCCGGCCGATTTAGGGCGCAATTATGCTGCCGTGATACGCGTGAACTCCCAATCGGGCAAGGGCGGAATCGCATATCTGCTCGAAGCTGAGTACGGGATTGAGCTGCCACGGCGCCTGCAGATTGACTTCGCCCGCCACGTGCAGCGGCATACGGACTCCACCGGCAGCGAAGCCAGTGCAGCCGGACTGTGGAGTGTCTTTCAGCAGGTCTATCTGCATCAGGGCACATCGGCCGAGCGCCTCGCGTTGCACAGCTATCAGGTTGTAGATATGGAGGGAGCCGCTCGTATAGAGGTTGTTCTCGACGATTCCGGGCAGCAACACAGCAGCACGCATGATGGTGTTGGGCCGGTTGAGGCTTTGACTTCCGCACTGGAGATTCACGGCATCGCAGTTGACGTCCTCAGCTTGCACCAGACCAGCGTGGGTGCAGGCAACGACAGCGAGGCATTAACTCTGCTTGAATGCCGAACCGATGACGGCATTTTCTGGACCGCTGGACGTGGGCGTTCGGTGCTGGCGGCAAGCATGTCGGCTGTTATGTCAGCGGCCAATCGGGTCACCGCCCAGAGGCAGCCGGCAAAATCGGGGGCTATTGGCCTGCCGTAGTCTTCCCGTTCGAGAAGCTGCCAGGTTTCCGGCAGAGCACGCCTGGCGGTGGTTTCGTGTGGCGACGTGGTGAATTCAGGTTCAATGCCGTGGTCGCTGAGCTACGCTAAACCTTTGCGATGGCCGCCATGAACAAATGTTCGTGGCGGTCATGCGCATTTCCGAGCGGTTGCCACCTTGGTGCAGCCATCAGATTTTTTGCACAACCAACCAGCGGCGAAAATTGTGTCCGTAATTTCCTTAGAACAGCGGCCAGGGAACCGCTGGCATCTCACCGCTCGGTGCCGGAAACTGCCCTGCCGAGCTCAACTTGGCGCAGCGCGCGGCGAGAGATGCGAGTTCTTCGCCGCTGAGCAACTCCGCCAGGCTTTGGCCCAGTTCACCGTGCAGCCCTTCGCTGACACGGTTTATGCCCGCTTCTTCCTCGGCCGTTAGCTTATCTCCGCGCCATCCCCACAGCACCGTGCGCAGCTTGTGCTCCCGGTGAAAGGTGAGCCCGTGGTCCACGCCGTGCCGGTGACCGCCGGCCAGGGCGAGGATGTGGTCGCCTTTGCGGTCGGCGTTGTTGACGATGACGTCGAACACCGCCATGCGTCGCAGAGCAGGCGAGTCTTCGTGAACGAGGGAGACCGCTCGACCTTGCTCATCTTGTCCCTGGAGAACCTGTTTCCAACCAGTTGACGGCACCTGGTCCGCCGCGATCAGGTTCACGGCGTCTTGGGCGGGATCCGGCTCCTGCCAAAGCTGCACCATGCCAACGCCGAGCGGACCATCGCGCAGCCAGGTGCGGGGCACCACGTCCCAGCCGAGGGCCTGCGAGACCTGGTAGGCGGCCACCTCCCGGTGGGCCAGCGTTCCCTGGGGGAAATCCCACAGCGGGCTTTCGCCGGCGATCGGCTTGTAGACGACCACCGTCTCGCCGATGCTGCCTAGAAAGGTGGCGTTTGACGCGGTGGTGATGCGGCCGGTGAGCGTCAACTCGGCGGCCATGAGTTCAGGAGATTGCATTAGGCCTCGGGAAGGGTGCAGGTGTGTCCGTCGGCGTCCACGGGATACCCGCACAGCAGGCACATCGGACGCCCGGCATCTACGATCTCGCGGGTGCGCTTGGCGAATGCGCGGGCGGTGCCCACCGGCATCCGGACGCGCAGCATTTCGGTCTCCTCGGCTTCGTCGGGGTGAAGCGACTCCTCACCGAGCTGCGCATCGGGATCTTCCTCGACGAGGGGATGGGCCTCGATCACGATCTGGGACGTGGTTGGGTCCCAGCCCAGGCTCATTGCGCCAGCGCGGAACTGCTCCTGGTCCTCTTCAATCGGGTCATTGTCGACAAGTTCAGGGGGAGTCCCGGTGGGAATGCTGAACGGGTTGCCGTCGACGGTGAGGAGCTGGTCGAGAATGTCATCGATATTCTCCGCGAGCTGAGCCGACTGCTGCTTTTCCAGCACGATGCTCACCAGCTGCTTGCCCGCGCGCACCTGCAGGTAGAACGTACGCGACCCTGGAAGGCCGGTGACGCCAACGACGACCCGATCGGGCCAGGAAAATTCGTGAATACGTGTAGGCATATAAATATTCTAGGCTCCTGAAGTCCGTGGTGTCTGTTGCCCTGCGCCGCCGCCCACCGGGGCATCTGCCGAGTGGAGACCTTTGGCCAGCCACGAGAGATCACCCGCATCGGTATTCATCGCGTAGACGCTTGGCCGACCAGCGCCGTAGCGCACGATCGATATGGAGGCGGGGCCCACGTTGATGCGCTGGAACAGGTCAAGGTGCATGCCGAGCGCGTCGGCGAGAACTGACTTGATGATATCCCCGTGGCTTACCGCCGCCCAGACGGCCTCAGGCCCGTGCTCGGCTTCAAAAGCCGCATCGTGGCGTCGAATCGCCGCGACTGATCGCGCCTGCATCTGTGCCATGGATTCACCGCCGGGAAAGGTGACTGCTGAGGGTTGCGACTGCACCACGGGCCAGAGCTCTTCGGTTGCCAGCTCGCTGAGCGTGCGGCCTTGCCACTGGCCGTAATCGCATTCGATGAGATCAAGATCGGTGGGTGCGTAGGGAGCGCCAGCCTGGCGGTCCAGAATGTACCGTGCGGTCTGCTGGCAACGCTCAAGAGGGCTTGACACCACCCCGGCTAGGGGCACGGGCGCGAGCCGCTCCCCGGCCAGTGCCGCCTGATCCATCCCGGTCTGATCCAGATTGACGCCGGACGCCCGGCCGGCCAACAGGCCCGTGGCGTTGGCGGTGGTGCGGCCGTGCCGCACGAGAAGAACTGTTGCCATCCACCCAGCCTATCCATTTGCCGACGGCAAACACAGCGACCGTTCCGTTGTTGCCCGGGGCGGAATCATGTAACTGCAAGGATTGGCGAAAGCTGAGCTTCGATGTCGAATGCGAACTCCGCTTTATAGCACGAGGCTACTGATTCTTGAAAGATGCCCGCCAGCTCTGAACTGCATAGCAGGCAGTGCCGATCAGCAATGCTGCGAAAATCGCTGTCTGCCAGGTCAAGAATGATTGCGCGTTGAGGATCGAAACTAGGATGAGTGCCGCGATGAGCGTGCTGCCGGCTGTCCAAGCCCACGCCGCACGGCGTGCGCGATAGGACGCATTCGGTGTGAAGCTGGCCGCGTAACTGGCAGGAGTACCGAATTCCTCGTGCAGAGAGGCCTCGGCCTCGGCAGCGTAGGCGCGGGTTTCGTTCACGATCACGCGAATCCGCCGGTCACTGAGATCACCACGAAGCCGGAGGTTCCCCTGAAGCTCACCCACCCATTCGTCTTGAGTTGTTGCTGCTACTGGTGCGAGGTGCATAACGGTCTTTGGCTTGCGTTTCAGGACGACGCCGATTGCGTAGTGAAAGAGCACGTACAGCGGTGCCGGTGCCAGATACCAAAAAACGCTTCCTGTCCCAGCCGAACCTTGCATAAGTACGGTGAGACCGCTGAGGGCGAGAGTGCCAACGATTAAAGTCACGGCGGTCCAGACCATCGCCATCAGGCGCGTAAATTTGCGCACCGCCAGATTCCAAACCTGCACTAGGCCTATGGTTGCTGCTGCCAAAAAGAAGGGAAGGGCGAACATCATCCAGCTCAAGGGTGCTGTCCACCCATCGTCGATCAGCGCAACAATGGTTACTGCTACCGCAATCAATGTCGCGCTGAAGCAGACGGCTTGCGTGAACTGCCCCGTGGAGAGCAGTTCGTGCCGGTCGTAGGCAGGGGTTCCGGACTGCTGCCAGCGCTCCTGCTGATCCTTGGCCCAGACCTTTGGATCCCCAAACAGGTCTTCCGCCGGTTCCTGCGCATCTCTGAGTACCGGCAAAAGCTTGATGAGTGCCTCTTTGGCGGTAGAAAGCTTGACGTCGTCGAGCATGAGGCGCCCTGCAACGGTTCGAAGCCACTCAACGTCGCTTTCCGCTCCCCGGGCCGCACGAAATTCTTCGATGAGCCCGGTGAGATCAAGCTCGATGAGTGGTTGTGGGGAATGCTGAGTCATGGCTTCCTTCCTTGGAGGTCCGAGTCGTAATCAGTAGCTGGTTTTGGCGCGCCTAGCGATTCGGCTAGAGCATGCCAGGCCCGGCGTTCCTCTTGGAGCCTTGTATACCCGGGCGGAGTCAGTGCATAGTTGCGTTTTCCGGGGCCGTTCTGCCCTTGTTCCCATTGCGCGATCACGGCGCCATCGTTTTCCAGGCCGGTGAGCAGCGGGTAGAGGGATCCGCCTTTTGGGCGCCCGAAGCCAAGTTCGTTAACTGCCTGCGCGATTCCGTACCCGTGCAGCGGCCCATTCTCAAGACTGGCGAGAACAGCCGTTCCCAGTGCGGCGCGGGTCCACGTTGACGGCCATTCCGGTTTCACCTCATCGTCGTTCATGTATCTAAGTATAACGTGTATCTAGATATTTGAACCACGAAGTTTGCGGCGGCTGTTGCTCTGCCAATCGACGTGCTGGGCTACGCTCGGATAGGACGGTTAGCGCGCTTTGCGAGAGGTCGATGCGGTTGTGAAGATGAATAGTGCACCTTGGACGGCGGGACGTGATGCCCAGCTCCCGGAAGACACCGCACGATTGTTGTCAACCGTTCCCGAATGGTTTGGGCAGCCTGAATCCAATGCGGAGTACATCGACGCCGCGCGCACCAAAGAAACCTGGACGGTTCGGGACAACGCAGGGAAAGTCATCGGACTCACGCTGGTCGACCGGCATTTTCCGCACGTCGCGGAAATCCATCTGACAGTTGTTGATCGTGAATTCCATGGATCCGGCGTGGGCAGTGCGATGGTTGAGGCGCTCGAAGCCGAGGCGCTCGGCAACGGGGTCAAGCTGCTGGAAGTGAAGACGCTCGGAGCATCGCATCCGGATGAAGGATATCGACGCACGCGCCACTTTTATGAAAAGTGCGGTTTTCTTGCTCTGGAGGAGACCAACCTGTGGGGCGAAGATACCCCTTGTCTGATTATGGTGAAGCCGCTATTCCCGAAGGCAACAATCAGGCGTCGAAGCTGAACCGACTATTCTTGGGTCTGATCTGTACCGCACTGCAATCCGGGATTCGCGCAATTATATGGACCGCCGGGAAGCCCTTGAACTGCCTCAAGCACTAGGCCTCTAAGCTGTGGCAAAGCCAAGGGAGTAAGCACTCTGTTGTTTACCCCGGCCAACGAGAGTTATTGGGAATACCTCTGCCTTTTCATCGACCCGCTCCATGAGCGATATGGTGGGGAAGCCCAACCGGTAAACTGTCGCCGTCAAGGGATAAGGTGCAGGATAAGGAAGCGCTGATGAGAAGCTCGCCAGAAAACATCTTGTTGCGATTGGCGGATGCCGAGGAGCAACAGATCCGCGAGGTGTTCGCGCGTCTTTCCGAGTGTGGGTTTCCGGTGCAACAGCAGACGCCGCATATCACCATCACCTTTTCACCTGCAATGGCCGATGAGGTTGCGCAATGTTCTGCGCGGTTGCTTCCTGCGCTGATCCCGGCACGGCTGGAGCGTGTGGGCACCGTTGTTTTCGGAACGAAGCGAAAGCAAACCGTCGCCTGGTTGCTTGAAACCTCCGAAGAACTGGAATCTGCTGCACGCGAGATTAGCGCGCTGAACCCGGATGGTCGAGGGTCGAGATGGACTCCGCATCTGACGATGGGCCTGCGGTTGCCACGAGAAATCGTCCCGGACTACATTCGTGCATTGGATGAGCTGACTCCACGGAATTTGGAGCAGCTCACCGCTATCCGGGCGGCACTGTGGAAACCAATCAGCGGTGAGCTCACCGTACTTGCCGAGGCGAGCAACGCTCACGAGACAAGAATCCGAGCGGACTAGATTGCACTTGTCGGCCGGACAGCCATGGACGAAGTCCGGTACTCAGCGCGGCGGCAAAGTCTCTGGGCAGTCGGCCTAGGAATTGAGCTGGGCCGCTGCGGCCTTGAGATGTTCGTCGGCCCCGGTCTGCAGCGCGAAGAGGCCGTAATCAACGGCGGCGGTACTGAAAAGTTCGGCGCAGTGCTCCGCCAAAAGCGGAGAAACCACCCCGCCTTGAGCTACGTACCGGGCCACGGTGGCATCGAACGCCTGCGGAGAAACGCTTGCCTGGTGGAAGACGAAATCCCGGGCCGGGTCGCCGATGGCCGCGGTGGTCCAGTCCAGTATGCTGTCGATGCGCTCGCCGGTCATCAGTTGGTGCGCGGGATAAATTTCTCCGTGCGTCACGGTGGTGTGCTGCGGCCAGTACCGGTCATCGGCCAACCAGGCGTTCCAGCGGTCCTGCAAATCTGGGGCTACCTCAAATTCGTTCACGACTGTGGCGATGTCCTCTCGCTTGCGTTGGCGCACGGAGTCGGGAGTGAACACCTCGATCCCGCTGTCGGCAACTACCCGTGGATCCACCGCATGCAATTGCGCAATCACATCCGCCAAGGAGTGCGCGTAGTGCCGGGATTCCAGGTCGAAATGCCAGTGTGGCTGCCCTGCCTCGTCGAGGGTGAGCCCCGGTTCGCCGGGCAATAGCGGATAGGCGATCAACTGCTCGCTATGGATTTTCCAATCGGGAATCGCTACGTCCAGGTGCGGCGCTAGGCAGTGGAGCAGCCGGCCTTCTACCGCCGCGCGTTCGGTGACATCGGGGCGACGTGGAATCCGCAGTACCCAGGAATCGCCGGAATTTGTGGTGCCGATGGCGACCTGGAAATCCAAGCCTAGTTCGTTGATGGTGATACTCGAAGGATCCAGCGTCAATCCGTGGATCTCGGCCAGCGCACAAATTTCTCGAATCGCAGAGTTTTCCATGATCCCAGCCTTGCTGGTTGAGCGGGAAAAGTACATAGCGGTGCTGGCACCTGGCCGGCTGAACATCACCGAGCCGCTGAGCACGAGGGCCCCGTCAAGGCCGCGAAGCCCAACCTTTCGTCGAGGGACTGGGGTGGCGATTCGATCCAGGCATGGCGCTGGCCCGTTTGAATTTAGTCTCCCTCGCCTCTGGAATCTGGACGGGCCCGATAGTTGGTTTGTCGCTTGGACTGGCAGCGAAGAGGCACCACAGAGCTGTGAGCAGTGGAGCGCTTAGCGGAAAACTCGGCCGATGCCACCGCTCAGTTGCGACAGCTGCATCCAGATCCCGAAACGAACGAGCGGGCGAAGGAGCAGTTCGATCCATGGGTGAACGACGCGGTTGGCATTGCGTTCCCAGCGCAGGTGGATATGAAGCTGGGTGCCGCCAGCTGCAGGCTCCAACTCAATACGTATTCGCTTGATGTTGGCCCGCGCCGATTCTGGAAAGGTGAACTGCCACTCGATCAATGTTGCGTCTCTGCATGCGACAAGCTCGACATCCTGGGTCTGGAATTCAGGCTTAATTCGAAGCTGCTTGCCATCGGGCCGCTGCGTGCGAGTGCGTGCGCTCCAGCGTTCGCCAATATGGATGCGTCCCAGTGGATCGTTGCCGGCGATTTCATTGATAGTCGGTTCCCACTGAGGTATCCGCGACGGGCTGTAGAGCAAAACCCAGACCTGTTCAACGGCAGCGGGAATAAATGCCTCGATGCTTCCCGAACGTTGGTCCGGCCGAATGCTGTGTCGTGGCTTGAAGGCAGTGAAGTGCTGGGCTTCATCGATTAGCGCGATCACCTGATCGGGTGCCGTATTTAGCCGCCGTAGTATTTGGTCGATCATGCCGCTCGGCTCCGTCATGAGTTCACCCAGTACGTCAGCGGCAGTTCCCCGACGCCCGCCGCCGCTCGCGCGTTTGATCACGGCTAACGCGCGGTCGCTCCATTCGTAGCCACCGGTTTCATGGAAGACGATCCGCCCTTGTGGCGGGAGTCCGCTGTTGACGCCGAGCGAGGCGAGTTGTGCCGAATGCTGCTCGTTGACGGCAGCTCTTGCCGATTCAAGAGTGATCCCCATGCTTCGCAGGACCTGTCCGGCGCTCTGCTCGCTGAGGACGAGTGCAAGAAGCAGATGCTCGATGTCGGCGGTGCGCTGTCCGATGCGGGAGGCTTCCTCCATGGCGGCGAGCGAGAGCGTGTGCGATGTAGTTGCCGCGTCGCTGAACTTGCTCAATGGGCCCTCCTTGCTACGGGGATAGTCTGATCGACCTTCTTCGCGTACTTCTTGTGCGCTGCCTGGCGGGAGACCCCGAGTGCGTCGGCAATGTTCTGCCAGCTCATGCCCAAGCGCAGGGCCGCCTCAACTTGCGCGAGTTCGAGCCGCTCGGTGAGTGCACGCAGGGAAGCGATAGCGCGAAGCCCGGAGCGTGGGTCGCTGGTGTCTGCCGCGACCGTGGTGATCTGTGTTGACTCCATGCTGTCAACCTACGTTGCCAAGCAATCGCCTGTCAACAAAGGTTGCTAGCCGGGTGTCTGTGGCGGGGGATTGGTTGGACTTACCGGTGATTGTTAGGTGTGGCGACGAGATAGGAGCCCGCATCAAGATCTAATAATGCCAAGAAACCCGCATTCTGAGAGGCGTTTTCCCGGATCGCAGCAGTGGAGCTGAGAACATCATGCCCGTCAAGGAGCTCGCTCTCCAGATATTCGGCCGCCAAACCGATTGCGGATCGAAAATGCTCTGCGCTAGGGTTCAAGTGATTCCAGCTCTCAAGAGCTTAGGGAGTTGCCATGGTCCGGACGCGGGTACATAACTTGCTAGTTTCCTCGGATGGCTATGCCGCAGGTGAGTACGTGACGCTCGAGAAGCCGATCGGTGACGCCCGCGCGCTTTTCGGCAAATTCGACGGACGCGTCATCCACGGCATCCATGGCATCGATGACCCGGTGACCGTGGATCGGGCCATGTTCAGCATGTGGGGCCAGGGGATCGGGGCGGAGATCATGGGCCGCCGTAAATTCGGTCCGCAGATGGGCGAATGGCCCGATGACGGCTGGGAAGGGTGGTGGGGAGACGAACCGCCCTTCCTCACCCCGGTGTACATCCTGACCCACTATCCGCGCCAGAAACTCGAATTCGCCAACGGCACCAGCTTCCACTTCGTCGATGCGTCGCCGGAGCAAGCGCTTGGCCTGGCGCAGGAAGCGGCCGGCGGGTTGGATGTCCGGATTGGCGGTGGACCATCGACCGTGAGCCAGTTCTTGCAGGCTGATCTCATCGACTTCCTGCATGTGGTGATCGTTCCGATCGTGCTCGGTTCCGGAGTCCGGATCTGGGATCACCTGGCCGGCTTGGAAGACCGCTTCAGCGTCGAATCCATTGGCACCTCCAGCGGACTGACCCATCAGTTGTGGAACAGGACGAGCCGCGAGTGAAGTTCTCATGTGGCCACCAAGTGGAAACCATGAACTGGAATTCTGCCTTTCTGCGTCCAATGCCTGCCTGGGAGCTGTAAATGCATCCTGCCGCACGCCGCTGGCCTGTCTGAACGAGGGAAGCTGAGAACCATGAGAATGCTGCTGGGGGATGTGTTGCGGACCGCGGGCGATCTGCCGTGGACGCACGCGCTGTATGCTTCCGCAGGCCGGCGGCTCTTCGAGGAGTCCGCGCCGGTGCTGGTCTGGGATGTGGATGACGTCTCCGATGCCGCCACGGATCTGCCGGCCGAAGCGATCGCGCTCGACTACGAGTATGTCCTCGCGATCGATGACGTGCAAAGCATCGTCGCCAATGCCCTAGCGCAGCGACCTGGCGCGACAACCGCGGAGCTGCTCCTCGCGTTCCAGCACTATCTAGACCGCGACGCTTTCATCGTGTGGGAAGGGTGAACCATGCTCTCAAGAGAGGCACTGAGCGAGAAGTTCACCCTGCATCCGCCCGCCTCGCCCGCTGTTCTGGAAACCGAGCGGGGCGAGTATGGCGGTCCGCTGCCCGAGGAATATGTGGATTTGCTTCGGATCTCCAACGGTCTGTACACCGAAGGGAACCTGAGCATCCTCGGGGCCGAGGGCGTAGTGCAACGCAACGTCGACTACGAGGTGCAGGCCTACCTGCCCGGCTACTTCATGATCGGCGACGACGGCGGCGGGACCGCGATCCTGCTGAACCTGCAGGACCGTGGCATCTACGAGGTGGACATGGGCGTCATGGATGAGCAGAGCATGGAACGCAACGCCGGTTCCCTCGATGAATTGCTCCGGCTCGGCACGTGCCTGGCCGAGCGCAACGGCTAGCGAGGGAACAAGCACCGGCGGGCACCTTGATGAAATTGATCAATCTAGTTAAGCCATTGAGCTGCGTCTGATTCCGGTGCGGGCGCCAGCCTCGGGCGCGTTGCCCTGCCCGTGGCTATTGAATGTTTCTGCTGGGATCGGCTGACTTTTCGCAAGCAGCTACACGGTGCGGGAATAGCGGTATCCCCAAAAATCGCGAGCACGCTCAATCCGGGACGAGCTCAGGGGGTTCAACGCAGGATCCAACGGGCCATTCAATTACTACGGAGCACAGTGGCAATGGAGTAGCACCTTGAAAAGTCGCAAAGCTGTGGTTCCGTCAAGTCCATTGTTCTCCTCGTTATTCTGAGCTCCGGATTCTCATCGACAGATAGTTCGAGAATCCGGCACGCTTGGCAAACTTCACCGGGCGCGAGTGCGATTCACGGAATCCGAGCTTGCGGTATAGCGCCAACGCGGCGGTGTTCGTATTCTTGATGTCTCGGAGCACGAATTCCTGGTAAGGCAACCGCAGCAAATGCTTCATCAGAGCGGTTGCGACGCCCTGGCCTTGACGTTGTGGCACGGTGGTCACGAAGCCGATCTCGGCCAGAGCGGGCCGTGCGTCCGCGTAGGCCCCGAGGAACTGGCTCCGAACGATAAAGTAGCTGATTGCTCCGTGCCAGTTTCCCAACGCACGCCGAAATTCACGTCCGCTGGGCTTGAAGCACTCCTGATCTCCTTCCGTCAGGGTCGCAACCGCCGCAGGTTCTCCATCGACCAGTGCAATATAGAAGCGCTCTAGGATGATCATGTGTTCGAAAGCGTCCGCCAGAACCTGCGGGTCTTTCGAGAAGTACTTGAAGTCGTCGGCAAATCCGTGGATTAGCACCGCGGTGATGTCCCGGCGGGAGTTCTCGCCAAGCTCGTCGCCACGTTTGATCTCGATCATGGGTTTCCCTCGCCAGTTAGTAGGCGAAGCACAACGTCTGCGCCTGAGTCGGTCAACGCGTCCTGGATGACCAGGCGCATGTTCGCAATACCCGACAGCATTGCGAAATAATAGGCGGTTAGTTGCTCCGGATCGCCATCTGCGAACTGTCCGGAGGTTTGTCCCCGACGGATGAGCTCGGCGAAGGCTTCCCAGAGAGAGCCCTGTTCGGCCGCGAGCCGTGCCGCCGTTCCTGCCGGGGTGTCGCTCAGGAATCCTTGGTTGATCACGAGATAGAACTCGGCTGCCTCTTGATCTCCCGCAAGGTCGGAGAGGAAGTCATGTGTGAAACCGCGCACTAAGGCGAGCGGATCGCCGTCGCCCGAAAGAGTATCGGAGACCGCTTCTAGGCCGGCCGCGGCTTGCTTGAGCAGGTCGTCGAAGAGGACTTCCTTGCTCGCATAATGCCGGTAGATGGATCCGATGCTGAGCCCAGCTTCTTCCGCGATGTGCCGGATGCTCGACGCAGCAAATCCATGCCGTGCAAAAATGCGGACGGCGGCGCGCTCGATCGCCTGGCGCGTAGTCTCGCGCAAGGCCCGATTCTGTTCTGCTACACGCACGAACACCTCCATAGAATGAACTGATGTTCATTCTATGGATTTCAGACCTGGCGTGCAATGCTCATCTGTTATCGAATGGCTGACCGTCGATGTTTTCGCCACGGAACAATAGCGGGATTCGCGATTCGCACGATCCGTAGTCCTTATCTGGATAATATCCAGCTCGTCCCTTCCCCGGAAGGCCAGGCTTGCGACTCGACGCAGATTTCCTTGCGGTCACCGCATCAGCATGATTGCTGCTCTGGCTCCTCGAATTGGCCGCTGAATAAGAGCTGCAGAGCTGTGCGCCCCGGGGCATTTGCGGCAGGCACCGAACTGCAGAGCGTCAGCAATTGGCGTCCGCAGGAGTCTTCGCCTGGGTGCGCCCCGCCAAGGGCATGATCAGCAGCGCGATCGCCGTCAGCGCGGAGGCCACCCAGATGGGGGAGAGCAGGCCCAGCCCGGTGGCCAGGCCGAATGCACCCAGCGCGGGCCCGGCAGCGGCTCCGATGTTCAGCGCCGCGGTGGCGTACGAGCCACCCATCGTCGGCGCCCCCGAAGCCGCGTACAGCACTTGTGTGATCAGGGTGCTGCCCACGCCGAACGACAGCGCTCCCTGCACGAACAGCAGGATTATCAGGGCGCCCGGATGGGATGCGCTCAAGGCCAAGGCAACCCAGCCTGCAAGCAGCAGCGGTCCGCCGAAGGCGAGCACGGCCCCCGAATGCCGATCCGCGAGCCGCCCCGCGAGCGTGACGCCGAGGAACGACCCGCCGCCGAAGATCACCAGGGCTACGGGTATCCACCCTTCGGCCAGCTGCGCGTGTTCGGTGACTACCGGTGCCAGGAAGGTGAACGCGGCGAAGGTGCCGCCGTTGACCAGGGCGCCGAGTCCCAGGGCGAGAATCAGGCGCGGCGTGGCTAGCTCGCCGAGTTCCACGCGCAGCCTCGGAGCGCCCGAAGCGTCCGCGGGCTGCCCGGCAGTTGGCCCGAGACCGCGCAGGATGCCAATGGCTGCGGGAATGCAGAGGACGGCGATCGCCCAGAATGTGGTGCGCCAGCCCATCGCCGTGCCCAGCAGCGCCCCCGCGGGCACGCCCGCGATGGTTGCGAGCGTGGTTCCAGCGAGCAGGATCGACAGCGCGCGCCCCTTCTGGTTCTCCGGCACGAGCGTGCCGGCCGCGCTCAGTGCGACGGCGAGAAATCCGGCGTTGGCGAGGGCGCCGAGCACGCGGGTGATGAGCAGAATCGAAAACAGGGGCGTTATCGCTCCGATCACGTGGCTTGCGGCAAAGAGGAGAAGGCAGAGCAGCAGCGTGAGCCGCGGCGGCCAACGCCGGGCGAAAGCGGCCATCACCGGCGCACCGATGACCATGCCTAGCGCAAAGGCGGAGGTCAGCAGCCCGGCAGTGCCGAGGGGCACACCAAGTTCGGTGGCGATAGCGGGCAGCAGGCCCGCGAGCATGAATTCTGAGGTGCCCATGACAAAAACGGCCAGGGCAAGCAGGTAGAGAGCAAAAGGCATCGAGGACTCCGAGGTGAGAGGTCAAAAGGGGGTTCCTTTTTGTCACCACGGCCAGGGGCCCGGATAAGTCAGGCACGCGTGCGCGCAGGGCGCGGCGCTGGTGCTTAGCGGTTCAGGGGACTGGCGGGGTGACCGGCAGTCCCCGACTTGTCTGACTCGGGACTCGACATGCCTGAAACTATACATGGTGCCGATGCGCCGCATTCCGGAATTTCCGCCGGGCTGCCCGGGAGAGTGGATCAGCAGGAGGCGGCTTGCGCGACGGTGAAATGCTGGCCGCCGCCAGGGCCCTCAAGTTCGTCGAGCACGGAGATGGCTAGGTCGGCCGCGGTGATCCGCGAGATGCCGTGCGCATCGGTGAGCAGTGTGCCCCGCCCGCGCCGATAACCGCCCGTGCGCTCGCCGGGTTCGAGAATCGCCGGCGGGCTCAGGTAGATCCATCCGCTGTAGGGGTGCCGCTGGCAGGTTTTGAACTGGTCGAGGCTGGCCTGCGCGACGTGCTTCCACGCAGCGGGCACGTAGTCGGGGTCTTCGATCAAGAGCCGGCCGGGATCCGTCGGGGAGCGCAGCGGTGCCGCGCCGCCGACGATCAGCACCCGAGTGCCGTGCTGCTCGGCGGCGTCCAAAACGCCTCGGGTGAGCGGCGCCAATCGGGACTCTTCGCCCGGGCCGAGCCGGATGGCGAGCACCGCCGCGTCGGCCTTGGCGAGCACCGGGTGCAACGCTGCGGTGTCGGCTGCATCAACGGCCAGTGTGCTCAGCCGGTCGTGGCGAGGTGCGGCGTGGTGCCCTCGGGAGAGCGCGATGACGTGGTGTCCGCGGTCGAGGGCTTCTGCGGCGATGGCTTTGCCGGCCATGCCGGTGGCGCCGAGAACTGCAATGTTCATGCGGGGAACCGTGCTTTCTTCTTCGTTGGGCCCAGTTGACCGGCGACCATGGCGATGAGCGCGACGGCGAAGCCGAAAAGTTGGCCTGGGGTGAGGACCTCGGCGGCGATGGCCGCGCCGAGGGTTGCGGCTACCAGCGGGGAAAGCAGCCCGAGCAGTGCGGTCGCGGTCACCGGCAGCCGGCGGATGCCGGAGAACCATAGTCCGTAGGTCAACAGCGCGCCGATCAGGCTCAGCCACAGGTATCCGGCGACCGCCGGGCCATCGATGCCCGGCGGGATTCCGTCGAAGAGCATGGCCGGGATGAGCAGCAGCAGTCCGGCGGCGGTGAGCTGCCAGCCGGCGAGTCCGATCGCCGAGACGCCCTCGGGCCTGCCCCATTTCTTCGTGAGCACGACGCCGGTGCCCATCGAGGCGGCCCCGGCTAGGCCCGCGAGGATGCCGAGGGGATCAAGGCCCGCGTCGGGACCGAGCACCACGAGGCCGACCCCGGCCATGCCGCCGAGGCCCCAGATGACCCGCCATGCGGAGAGCTTTTCGTGCAGGATTGCTCCGGCGAGCAGCGCCACCACGATCGGCTGCGACGCACCCAAGGTGGCGGCGATGCCGCCGGGCAGGTGCTGGGCGGCGAGGAACAAGAGCGGAAAGAACGCGCCCATGTTCAGCGTGCCGAGAACCAGGGACTTCCACCACCAGGACCCGCGCGGCAGCCGCCGGGCGATCAGCAGGGCGAGCAACCCGGCGGGCAGCGAGCGCATCAGCGCTGCGAAGAAGGGATGCCCCTCGGGCAGCAAGTGCGTCGTGACGATGTAGGTCGTGCCCCATACGGCCGGGGCGATCGCCGTCAGCAGCGTCCAGCCGATGCGCGAGGTCAGCAGGGTGCCGGGAACTGGCAGCGGGATCGTCGTTGTGTTCATATATTCATCTTCTGCCGAACCGAATCATGAGTCCAACACATTGTTGTCATGCCATCGATGAACTGCAATCATGAATGCATGGAACTTCAGCAGATGCGCTATGCGGTCGCGGTCGCCGAGGAACGCAGCTTCACCCGCGCCGCCGCGCGCTGCCACGTGGTGCAGTCCGCGCTCAGCCACCAGATCAAGGCCCTGGAACGCGAACTGGGTCTCAGCCTATTTGCCCGCACCAGCCGCCGCGTCGAAGTCACTGCCGCCGGCGAAGCGTTCCTCGTCTCGGCCAGGCTGAGCCTCGACGCGGCCGAACGCGCGGCCTCGGCTGCCGCCGCCGCGACCGGCGAGATCCGCGGCACGCTGACCATCGGGGTGATTCCGACGGTGACTGCGCTCGACATTCCCGCGGTGCTTGGAGCTTTCCACCGTGCACATCCAGCGGTGGGGATCAGGCTGCGCGGCGGAGGCAGCGACGAATTCATCGCAGCCATCGCCGACGGAAGCATGGATGTGGCCGTGCTGGGGCTCCCCGGGGCGATACCGCACGGCGGGGTCGACGCCAGCGTGCTGGCGCGTGAACGGCTCGTCGCCGTCGTATCCGCGCAGCATGCGCTCGCCGGCCGGGGAGAACTGCGGCTGGTGGAGCTGGCCGAGGAGACGTTTGTGGACTTCCCCGTAGGCACAACCGGACGAGCCCCCTCGGATCTTGCCTTCGCGGCGGCCGGGATCCGTCGTGAGGTCGCGTTCGAGGCGATGAGCACCGACCTCATGCTGGGCCTGGTGCGCAGCAACCTCGCCATCGCGCTCCTGTCCCCGGCGGTGATCCCCGACAGCGGCGACTTCCGCGCCATCCCGATCAGCGACGGGCCCACGCGCATCGAGTACCTGGCGTGGAGCGGCTTCAACCTCTCGCCGGCGGCCAAGGCTTTTCTGGACGGTCTGCATGGTTCTGCAAGCGCCTGAATCCCCACGGTCCGGGCCTCGCGGAGGCATTCCAATCGAGCCGGGCCGATCCACGACTTCAACCTCAGGCTCCGGGTTGAGATTCTCGAGATTGTGCCAGAATGATTTCATGATTCTGCCGACCCCGACCATGGAGACCGAACGCCTGCGCTTGCGTCCCTTCACGGATGCCGACGCGGAGGACCTTTTCGCCTTGCAAAGCGATGTCCAGGTGCTGCGTTATTGGGACTCGCCGCCCTGGGATGACCGGGCGTCGATCGCCCGATTCATGGTGGGGTGCAGGAAAATGGCGGAGGAAGGCAGCGGTGCCCGCGTGGCCATTGAACGCCGCTCCGACCAGGCTTTCATCGGCTGGTGCACGCTGAACAGCTGGAATCCGGCATTTCGAAGCGCTTCTCTGGGATATTGCCTCAACCAGGCCGCCTGGGGCAACGGCTATGCGACGGAAGCGGCGCACGCCCTGCTGCGCTGGGCGTTCGGCGCCTTCGACCTCAATCGCATCCAATCCGAGGTCGATACCCGCAATGCCGCATCGGCTCGGGTGCTCGAAAAACTGGGCTTCCGCTTGGAAGGCACCTTGCGCGAGGACTGCATCGTCGATGGCGTGGTATACGACTCCTGGGTGTATGGCTTGTTGCGCAGCGAGTGGGCCGGTTGAGCGGCACATGGCGATGTCAAAGGGATCGGGCACTTGATCTGGAGCCCCTGACATATAGGTCAGTATGCGCTGTATAGTCATTGTATGCTGACTATTGCTTCTCGCCTGGATGTCATGAACCGGCTCGGCCGGGCCATGGCCGATCCGACCCGCTCCCGCATCTTGATGACCCTGCTCGGTGGGGCGAGCTACCCGGCGGTGCTCTCGCGGGACCTGGAATTGACCCGCTCGAACGTCTCGAATCACCTGGCCTGCCTGCGCGATTGCGGGATCGTGGTCGCCGAACCCGAGGGCCGGCAAACCCGCTACGAGATCGCCGACCCGCACCTCGCCGCGGCGCTCACCGCGCTCGTGGACGTGACCTTGGCCGTGGACGAAAGCGCGACGTGCCTGGATCCGGCCTGTGTGGTCCCGGGCTGCTGCGCAAAGGGTGCCGTGCAGTGATGGCCGCGGAGCTCACGCTGGCACGGAGGGACGTGCTGCGGCGGCGGATCAAGATCGTCGTGGCAATCACGATCTCCTGGAACGTGATCGAGGCCGTGATCGCGCTGATCGCCGGTTCGGCCGCCTCCTCGGCGGCGCTGATCGGCTTCGGACTGGACTCGATCGTCGAGGTCCTCTCTGCCGCGGCGGTGGCTTGGCAGTTCGCCGCGCCCGACCCCGGACGCCGGGAGAAGACCGCGCTGCGGGTTATCGCGGTCTCGTTCTTCGCTTTGGCTGCCTACGTCTCGGTGGATGCCGTGCTTTCGCTCTCCGGGCTGCGCGAGCCGGAACACTCCCCGGTGGGTATCGCGATCGCCGGGTTGAGCCTCATCGTCATGCCGCTGTTCAGCTGGTTCGAGCGCCGCACGGGCCGCGAGCTCGGGTCCGCCTCCGCGGTCGCAGATTCCAAGCAGACCCTCATCTGCGCCTACCTGAGCGCCGCCCTGCTCGCCGGCCTGCTGCTCAACAGCCTGCTCGGGTGGGCATGGGCCGACTCGGTCGCCGCACTCGTGATCGCCGTCTTTGCCATCCGCGAAGGAGTCGAAGCGTGGAAGGGCGATGCCTGCTGTGCCGCCCCGCTGGCCGTGCTCACCGGGGAACGGGAGACAGAGGCGTGCAACGATGAGTGCAGTGACCACTGACCGAGCCAAAAGCTTCCCGATTGCTAATCTGGGAAGATGAACATTCGGCGAGCCGTGCTTCGCGGCCTGATGCTGTGGTTGATCTTCTCGCTGGTCGGGATCGGCATCGTGGCGGTACCCGACAATGGTGGTGCGGTTTTCCGGCTGAGCCAGGGGCATGGGCCTTCGCCGTGGGATCTGCTCGGTATCGCGATGCTGCTGCTCGGCTGGGTCCTTTTCCTCGTGCCGCTCATCCGGGCCCGAGCGCTGTGGCCGGTTCCCGGTCTCGTCCTCGGCGGGTTCTTGGCCGGCCTGGCAATAGTAGTGTGGTCGGTGCTCTCGGATACCGGATCGTGGTGGATTCTTGGTGCCTCGCTATCAGCCGGGGTCCAGCTGGTGGCCGCAATTGCGGTCGCCGCCGGGCGGAGCCCTAGCCGGCGCGGAGTTCGTCCGCAACGGGAATAGCCCCAAGGCAGCTCATGGCACGGGCCGCCGCATCTGGCTGCGGGGCTGCAACCGGTCGACGGCGGCCGCTACTTCGAGGCTAGCTGCCGTTGAATCCGCCGCCCGGTGCAGAAGCCCACGATCGGTTGCAATGCGATGCCGAGCGCCGCGAGCACGATCCACAGGGCCAGATTCGCCTCGGCAGGCGGGGACATGAACAACCCGGAGCCAAGCCACATGCCGATACCGGCGACGGCAAACAGGAATACGTAACCGAGGAGCTTGCACGGCATTTTGCTGGCCGTCATCCCCAGGAGAGCCAATGACGACCAGAAGAACGAGGCGATGACAAACAGCGCCGACAGCCCAAATGCCAGTGGCTCAGAGATGTACCAAGCGGCAACGGTTGTGCCGTAGATATTTTGGTCGACGGCTATGGGCCAACTGATCATGAAGATCAGCATCAGCAGGACTGCTGCCAGCGTGGAGAGCATTAAGAGTTGAGGCAGGCCTTTGGCGGGCAATCCCGAATCCGGGCGCTTGGAGTCAACGCCCAGGAAGGTGAAGAGCAATGCGCACATGGCGACGGCGATGCCGGACCATGCGCCATCTCGCTGGACTTCATTGATGTGGTTTGTGGTCAGGAGCCCGGTAGCGGACAGCAACACCAAGATGGTCCCCATGACCGCGACGAAGATCGCCTTGTAGAACATTGTCCGGAGCACCGGAATCCAGATCAGCGGCGAATCACCCTTGGCGCGCTTTGACGTTTGCTGATCCGATTTTGCTGCGCGTCGGTTAAGGGAACCCATCTGACTATTCTGCCTCAATGCGGCGGGAGCTAGGGTGCCTTGCGCTGTTCGCTGGCGGTCTTCCGCATGATCCGCAGGTAGCCGAAACCGACGAACAGATGCAGCAGGGCACCAGCGGCGAGAATGTAGACACCCGGGGTGAAGAGCACCGAAAGCTGATCGATGCGCCCCAGCGCAACACAGGCCAAGCCCAGCATCATGATCCCTGTTCTGATCTTTCCAAGCCATGTTGATTCCGGCGGGGAAGACAGGCGCAAGAAGAAGTAGGTGCACAGCAAGGTCAGATCGGTGATGAAGATGGCCAACCCGATCCACAGCGGAACCGATCCGTTCAGCACAAAGGCGATGGCGATGGCAACGATGCCGAGGCGGTCGGCGATGGGATCGAGCAGAATGCCGAGCCGGGAAACCTGGCCGAACTTGCGTGCGATGAAACCGTCGATCCAATCGCTCAGGCCGAAGGCCAGCAGCAAGATGGCGGTGAGCACCGGCCGCGTATCGGAGATCAGGTAGCCGCAGATGGGTATGACCAGCAGGAAGCGGAGCACCGTGATGGCGTTGGGGATCGTTGCCCAATCATGCTTACGTCCCGAGCGCATCGCCACCGTTTTCTCCTTTTCTCCTACGTTGAACGATTGCCTACTGTGGAGAAAATTACAAGAGCTCGGGAGGCTTCGCGGGGATTAAAACACTGATTGGAAGCCACCCTAGAGTGCGGATACGGTCACTGGTACGCTGAGCCTTGTTCAGCGACTCCAAGGAGAACCCACATGTCTGATGTCACACAGCTCGCCCAGAAGCTCACCGACCTGCACGATTCCGGCCGTACTTTGGTTCTTCCCACGGTTTGGGATACCTGGAGCGCCAATGTTGCGGTCAGTGCGGGATTTGAAGGTCTCACCATCGGAAGCCACCCCGTAGCGGATGCCACGGGCAGCGCAGATGGCGAAAAGATGGACTTCAAGGATTATTTGCGCCACAGCCAAGTCATTATGGATTCGGTCAGCATCCCGGTCAGCGTCGATGTTGAATCCGGCTACGGACTGGAACCAGCGGAACTTATCGGGCGGCTTCTCGATGCTGGCGCCGCCGGAGCGAACATCGAGGATGTGGTGCACTCCGAGTCAAAGCGCGTGCGCGAGCGCCAGGAACATGCCGATTACATCGCCGCCGCGCGCCAGAGCGCCGATGAGGCGGGTGTTTCCTTTGTTATCAATGGGCGCACCGACGCGTTGAAATTCGGCACCGACGTCTTCGCGGACCCCGCCGAAGAAGCGATCGCCCGGATGAAGCTGATGGAGCAGGCCGGCGCGCGTGCGGTCTACCCCGTGGGGCTGAGCACCGCCGAACAGGTCCGGCGCTTTGTCGACGCGGTGCAGATCCCGGTCAACGTCACCGCTCATCCGGTCAAAGCCCACGGCGCAGGGAACCTCGCGGAGCTCGGCTCGCTCGGAGTTCGCCGCGTGACCTTCGGCCCGCTATGGCAAATATGGTTGGCAGAACTTTCCGCGGCGGAACTGGCCAAATGGGTCAAGTAGCCCGTCGCGAAAGGTAATTTGCGCTGGAGCGCAGTCCTCGATCGGGACGGCTAACTTCCCGATCGAGGATGACCGATCCCCTGGGGGAGCGGCCAGCCTCAGACGTGGCTTCAGCGATCAGGCCAGGGTTCCGGCCGCGTAGGCGGCCTGTCCGACATGCTGGATTGCATCGTCGAGCATGGAGAGCAGCCGAACCCCGCGGGTCACCGGCGGCTCCCACGCGCGGTCGACGATCTCATCGAGCTGCGCTTCGCCCAAGGTTCGGACGTACCCGCTCAGCGCGGCGAGCGTTGCCTCGAGGTAGTCGAGCAGCAGCTGCTGGTCCTCGACGACAATGCTCCTCGCCTGCTCTGGGCTGTGCCCGTAGCCGAAGCCCATCCCGATCTCGCCGAGCTCAAACCGCTCGCCGAAGTCTTCCCAGACCTGGCGCCGGTCGTTGAGCTCGGCTAATTGCACATCGAGTTCCCGGGCGCTATGCCACAGCAGCCAGGCAATTGAATTCGGGTGTCCCGCAGGATGCGCGTTGAGCTGCGCGGCGCCGAGCGGTGGAAGATTTCGGGCGGCCGACAGCGGCCGCGTAGCCAGCTGGATGAGCATCTCTTTGGAATCCATATTCCACATTGTGCCCCGCTCGCCGCGCTATGTCAGCCCGGAGGCTCGGCGAGCAGCTCAAAGTGCACGGTGTGCGTGGGAACCCCATTGATCTGCAATGCGATCCCATGAAGCCCGGGATAATACCGGCGGGTGGTGATCGCCCGGAATGAATGGGAACGGCCGATGTCCAGGCTTTCGCCCGGTGCCAAGGTGCGCGTGGCAAGTTTGAAGACCTTGGCGCTGGTGGACCCGTTGGCCTTGAGATGGTGGACGAGGTAGTCGATGGCCAGCGCGCTCGGCTCGGCGCCGGCATTGCGGATGGCCGCGGTGAATTCCACGCTTCCACCCCATGGAACTTGTTGCTGGCCGAGCCGCGGGCCGTCGATCTCCAACGTCGCCGGAGCAAAGCCGAGGACCGCCAGGGCCTGGGGATCTCCGCGCTTGATCAAGGTACGCAGTCCGTGCTTCACCAGCGGCAGTGTGGTTTTCTCGGGAGCTTGCAGCCAGCGGCGAGCGGTCTGCGTGACCAGCTGCGGAGCATCGCGGCTCAGGTCGTTCAGGTGGTTCGCCACGGAACGACGCACATACTGGCTTTCATCGCGGTACAGCGCATCGAGGATGGGGATGGTGCGGCCGGGCGTCGCGGTGAGCTGCGGAACGCGAACCGCCCAGGGCAGATAGGGGCGGGTGCCCTCGCTGGCCAGCCGGCGCACGTGCTCGTCAGGGGACCGGGTCCACTCTTCGGCGATCTCCAGGGCCTTGTCCAGGTCATGGATGAGCAGCGTCCGAATGGCGAACTCCGCGGTCAATCTCCCGGTGAGCGCGGCCAGCAGGGCCATAGCGTCGTTGAATGCCGCGGAGGTATTCTCCCGTACCGCACGGGTCGCCACCGCGCTGGTCACCGGCCAGATCATCCAACCGGTGAAGGTCGCGGAACGCTCGCTGGCTTCTCGAATGACCGTTGCCAGCCGCGCGTAGTCTTCGGGGAATTCCGACAGCAGGGCATCGCGCAGGGCATCGGCGCGTTCGCGCAGGCTCAGCTCGGCCAGAGCGGCACTGGCTGCCGGCAGGAATTGCAAGGGCTGCTCCGGGACGATGGCCTGGATCTCATGGGCGAGCTGTTCGGCGACATCGGCACCGATGAGTTGATCGGCGAAAGGCATAATGCCATTGTTTCCCGCATCTGCGGGATCTGCGAATTCTGCGATCGGGGAATTCGGATGAAGCGCTGGGCTGATGCCCACAAAGCCTGCGAGGGCCGCCCGGCTGGGCGACCCTCGCGGGAAGCTTAAGGAGCGAACCGAGGTTAGCTTTTAGGGAGGATCTGGAAGCTGACGGCGCCTTGCTCGTCTACGGCCGCGTCGAGCACCTTGTCGTCGAGCTCATCGGTGATCAGCTCGTCGAGGTAAACCGGGCTTCCTTCGCCGCGAACTACCACGTCGGCTGGTTCCGGTGCGGGAACGATCTGCACCGCGAAGGCTGCTTCGTTCGGTGCTCCGGCACCTTCGGACTGATGGATTCGGAGTCCGGCATCTGCTGCCTCGGACTGGTTGGTGACGATCGCGGTAACGATCGTATCTGCCTGGTCGGTCAGTGTGAGCACGAGGCTCTCCTTCCGGTTGCGGACATGCCAAGATCAGGGCACGTGGGTGCCACCATTCCAAAAACAAGCACGAATCTCAACCCCGCTTAACACCTGCGAAATACGCATACGCATCACCGAGCTCTCCGGTACCCTCCTCCTTCGCAAAGGCGGCGCAGGGCTCTAGCCGAAGGCGAGGTAGGGCGCGGATTTCCCGGGCTCGCGCACCCTGAACCGCAGTTCCAGGTCGCTGCGCTCGATCAATTGCAGCTGATGTGCGTAGGGCTCGCTGATGACATACACGGTGTCGCGCAGCTGCCATTGCTCGGCGAACCATTGGCGCAGCGCAGCCAAGAGGCGTTCATCGAGCCCGGATTCCAGCCGCGATTCACGAACCCAGAAATAGATGACCGCCTCCAGCTCCGCCCAGGCGCCGGGGCCCACCGCGCTCACGGTGGATTTGGCCAGGAATTTGGCGCCGGGCGGGTAGACGTACACGCAGCCCAGGCACTCGGTTTCGCTGGGATCGAGCATCGTGTAGGTAAAGGCGCGATGCTCCTTGTGGAAGCGCTCATGCTCGATGAGGTCCTCGCGGTTCTCCGCCACGCTGAAGTCATCGGCCGGCCACGGGTCCTGCTCCCAGAGCCGCAAGGACTCGCGGGTTTCCATCACCGCCGCGTAGTCCAATGCGGCGTCCTCGGCGGTGAGCGGACGCAGCAAGAACTCCTCGTTGCGCAATTGAACGGGAATCGGTGCGTTCGGATCGGTGATCAACACGGGCAGCTCCTGACGGCGAAGGGGGCAACCCAGCATAGATTGCTTGCAGGGAAATTGTGGCCGAAGTCCATGCGCGGTGCGCTAGCGTAAGACCATGAGCAACATTGCAGGACTCGAGGAACTTTTAACCGCCCTGAACGCGGGCCAGAGCATCACCGGAGGTTCCGGGCATCACCAGGCGATGCATGCCGCGAGCCAGGAGGCGTTGCGCATCGCCGCTCAGCTGAACGGAAGCTACCACTCGCCCGCGGCGGTCCGTGCGCTGCTCGGCGAGCTGACCGGGAGAGAGGTGCCAGAATCCGTCCAGTTGTTTCCGCCATTTACGGCCGACTTCGGCAAGAATATCCACTTCGGCGAGAACGTGTTCGTCAACAGCGGCGCCAGATTCCAAGACCAGGGCGGGATCGAGATCGGCGAGGGGTCGCTGATCGGGCATAACGCGGTGATCACCACGTTGAACCATGACATCGTGCCCAGCCGGCGCGCGGATATGCACCCGGCACGGGTGGTGCTTGGCGCCGGCGTCTGGCTTGGCGCGAATGTGACGGTGCTCCCCGGGGTGCGCATCGGCGATGGCGCGGTGGTCGGTGCCGGGGCGGTGGTGACCAAGGACGTGCCGGCCGGGGCCATCGTCGTGGGAGTGCCCGCCAAGCAGGTGGGCAGCGTACCGCAAGAGTAGTCCAACGTCGGGTTCAGCGGCCGCCACCGGTCAGCGCACGGTTGAATTCCAGGGCTGTGCCCAGCCACGAAGCCAAAGCCTCGTCCTTCTCGAGGCTCGCGGCGTCCACCTGGATCCAGCCCGGCCCCATGCTCCGTCCGGTGCCCATTTCCGCCTGGCCGGCTCCGGGGCTCAGCAAGAGCTCGGCGTGGTTCGCCGGGGCAACATGAACCAATAACGCCCCTTCCTTGAGCGCGCCGACCAGTAGTTTCTCGTTGACCATAAATGAGTGGCCGCCGAACATCGATACCTCGCGCAGGACCGGCTCGCCGGCTAATTTCTCGCGAATGCGCTCGATGAGCAGCTGCTGGGCCGTGTGCATCATCTCTGCCCTCGCTTAGCGGGGCTCGGGCGGGGCATAGGACATCCGGTCAAAGACCAGCACGCTGTCGCTGATCTGGCCGTCGGAGACGGTAAAGCATTCGCCGGCCACGGCGGAGGAGGTGCTGGCGGTCTGCGGGTAGTAGAACAGCGCCACGCGGTTGCCCTCGGCGAATTCGGCGATCTGCGCGGTACCGGTCAGCAGCGGCGCGAACCCGGCGATGAACTGCCGGTAGGCCTGTTTGCCCTCCAGATCGAGGCCCGGCGCCCGGCAGGTGATGGCCTCGGCGACATAGCTCATCGCCAGCTCGACATCGCCCGAAGTCCAGGCCCGATGATAGTTCTTGACGATTTCCAACGCTGAGGATTGCTCCATGGTGGGTTCCTTGGGATTTAGAAGGTCAGTTTTGTGCGGAGGCCGCGGACGACGAAAAAGAGGATCACTGCCTGCGCGGCAAGCAGGAACGCGCCGGAGCCGACACCGTCCCAGCCCATTGCCAAGCCCGACTGCAGGGTGCCGATGCCGCTGGCCACGGGGTAGAACAGCGGCCAGAGGATCGCGAGGTTACGCACGCAGGCAAAGACGATGGCGAAGGCGAGGGCGATCAATCCGAAGCTCAGCGCCACCGGCAGCGGAACCGATCCCACATGCTGCAGGGCAAAACCGAGGCCGGTGAGCGCGATGGCCGGCAGCCAGCCGAAGGCGCGTTCCCAGCGTAGATAGAGCCAGCCGAAGACGAAGAAGGGCTCCCAAAACACCAACAGGTTGGCTAGCAGGTGGGGGAGGAGCTCGACCTGCTGCGCGGCGGCAGTGGTGATGAGCTGGTAGGCGGAGCCGGCCCCGAGGAGCGCGGCGATGATCAGGGAGCGGAGAAGGAATCTGCGGGTTATGCCGAGCCCGGCCCAGCCTTCCCGACGCTTCCTAAGCACGGTAAGCGCCGGAATGAGTGTGCCGAAAAGCAGGATGCCGACAATCAAGAACCCGCCGCCGAACGCGCTGCCGGCCCAATAGCAGGCCCAGAACGCCAGCAGCGTGCCCAAGGCAATGACGGTGTCGCGGCCGGGATCCCAAGCGAAGATCCGCCGCCGGATCCGCGGCGGCGAACCAGATGCGGTGGAATCGGAGGTCGGGGTGCTGGAACTCGACATGCTCATATCCTCGTCGGTGCGGTGAGTTGAGCCGCTTCTGGGTCCGAAGCGTGGCCCGGTGGCTCTTAGCCTAGAGCCGATTCCGATAGCTGGCTAGGGAGCTCCGCCGGACCGCTAGTATTCGCCCTTGAGCACGAAGTAGGATCCGCGGATAGTTCCGGCAAGTTTCGACTTCTGCCGGGCGAATTTGAAGCGCTGGGCAAGTTCCTCGGGCACGTCCATCCCCTCGGAGAGCTTGAATCCCACCGCACGCTTCGCACCGGGTGCCAGGGAGTAGTGCACATTGATCGAGAGACCGGATTCGTAGAAGAGGTAGGCGCGTTTGGCGCCATCGGCTTCGAAGAGGCTCGCCTGCAGCACCGGGGATGCGATCTGCAGGTCGCGTTCGTCGGCGAGGATGCGGTGCACCCAGTCGACAATTTCGGGGACGTCTTGGGCGGCACTGAGCAAGAGGTCGTGGTCGAACTTATTCTTCAGGTACCGGGCCTCATTGGCGCGCAATCCGGCGAGGGCATCGGCCACCGGTGAGCTTTCCAGACCCGCGGTGCTCACCTCTTTGAAATCGACTAGATAGGACATGCATGCTCCTGGAAAATATTGGGCCGACCGGTTATGCCGATCCTACCTTTGCTTGTGCCTGTTCACGAGATGGGCAGGGGCGCGAAATTCTAGCCGGGAGCGTAGCATCGAAGCATTAGACGGAGCCGCGAATTAGAGGAGCCATGTCGATGCTGCGCATTCCACCGCCGGTATTAGCGCTGGGCGCCGGTGCGCTGCAGGCGCTCCTGTCGCGCCATCGCCACAGCTCGCCGCGCTCACGAGTATTCGCGGGATTGCTGTTGCCGGTCTGCTTGGCGCTGGATATCTCCAGCCTCCGGGCCTTCCGCCGCCGGCAAACGACCATCAACCCGATGGCCTTGGACTCGATGAACGATCTGGTGACGGACTCGGCGAACGCCTTGACTCGCAATCCGATGTATCTGAGCCTGGCGGGGTTGCTCGTAGCGCACGCCCTGTGGCGGCGCAGCGCGCTGGCGTTGCTTCCGGCCGCGGGAGTTGTGCTGCTGCTGGACAGGGTGCAGATTCCCGCCGAGGAAGCAGCGCTCGAAAGGGCCTTCGGCCAGCGCTATCGCCGCTACCAGGAGCAGGTCCCGCGGTGGGTATCGGGGCGCACGATCCAGCGACTGCTCGCACGGTAGGCTGGGCGCATGTACCTGGAAAACATCGTTTTTGACTCGGTGGATCCGCAGCGTCTCGGCCGATTCTGGCAGGAGCTGCTGGGCTGCGAATTTCTGGACGAGGATGCCAGCGGATTCGAAACGCGCCTGCACATCCCCGACGGGCCGACCCTCGACCTGTGCTTTCAACGTGTTCCCGAAGCTCCGCGGGATCCGGTCCGGCTGCATCTGGACCTGCTCGGTGGCCAGGAGCAAGAACAGGTGATCGCCCACGCGCTCGCCTTGGGCGCGAGTCCCAAGGATATCGGGCAGCAGGATGTCCCTTGGGTGGTGCTGGGCGATCCTGAAGACAACGCCTTCTGCGTCATGGAAGGCCGCGCAAGCTATAGCAATACCGGACCTATCGCCGCGCTGCCCCTGGATTCCTCCGATGTGCGTCGCGACGCCGCCTTCTGGTCCTGGCTCACCGGCTGGGAGCAGACCGCGCTTGGCCGGCCCGGAACGCTGCGCCATCCAAGCTATCGCGGGCCGGTGCTGGAAATATGCCCCGAACCGCTGGCCAAGGGACCGGAAAAGAATCGACTGCACCTGGACGTGCGTTTGGAAGCCGCCGATGATGCCGAGGCGCTCGCCCGAGAGATCGTGCGCCGCGGTGGCACGGAATTGCATCCGAATTGGGGCGAACTGCCCTGGCGCGTCTATCAGGACCCCTCGGGCAACGAATTCTGTGTCCTGCCAGCGGCGGGAAATGACCTATGAGCCAGGAGCTTGAAGCCGACGCTTGCTTCGTCGATGCGCGCCTCGCCGAGCTCTATGACCCGCTTGATGCCGACCGCAGCGATCTGGAGCCCTATGCGCAGATCATCGACTCGTTGGGTGCGCGCAAGATCTTGGACGTGGGCTGCGGGACCGGAACCTTCGCCTGCCAACTGGCCGCGCGCGGACTGCAGGTCACGGGGGTCGATCCTGCGGGCGCCAGCTTGGCGGTGGCCGGCGCCAAGCCCCAGGCACCGCTGGTGCAATGGGTGCACGGGACGGTGGCGGACGTGCCGACAGGAGATTATGACGTGGCGGTGATGACCGCAAATGTCGCGATGGTTTTCACCGGCGATCTCCAGTGGCAGCAGACCCTGGAGCGCATCGCGCAGTTGCTGAAACCTGGCGGGCGGCTGATTTTCGAGGCACGGCGGCCCGAAGCGCGTGCCTGGCTGAATTGGACGCCGGAATTGACCCGCGAAACGACTCTGATCGATCGGCTGGGGCCGGTCAGCACCTGGATCGAAGTGCTGGACTACGCCGATGAGTTGCTCAGCTTCCGTGAGACCTTTCGCTTCGAGCAGGAGGGCAGCGAACTGGTCTCGCATTCCACACTTCGCTACCGCACTCGCCAAGAGCTGACGCGCACGGTGGAAGCCGCGGGATTCTCGGTTCAGACGGTGCAGGATGCTCCGGATAGGCCCGGGCGGCAGTTCGTGTTCATTGCCCGGCGCGACACGAGCGATTAGTCTCGTCTCCATTGGAGCGAACCACCAAAGGCAAGGAAACATCGTGAGAGAGCAACAGCCGGCCCAACCCCTGCCCGAGGGCATCGCCGCGGTCCACGGCACCGGATTTCCGGTGGTCCTGGTGCACGGCAACGGGGTGGACCACCGGATCCTCTTCGCCCTCGATGAGCAGTTGGAAACTGCCGGCACCCTGCAGCGCATCTACATCGACCTGCCCGGATTCGGTGGGACTCCAGCCTTGGCGGGCCGCGCCGGCCTGCCCGAATTCGCCGCCTGGCTCCAGAAGCTGTTGCAAAACCACCTGGGGGCACGCCCGTTCGCGCTGATCGGCAATTCGCTCGGCGGCCTGCTCGCCCAGGAGATGGCAGACCGCTTCGAATCCCAGGTGCGCGGCATGGTGCTGCTGGCGCCGGTGACCCGACCGGCGGCCGAGGAACGCACGGTGCCGGCGCGCAGCGTGTTGCACGAAGACGAACTGCTGCTCGAGGAGCTGGGTCCGGTCAATGCCGGGCACTACGCGCAGATGTCGGTGATCCAGACCCGCGCGAACTGGGAACAATTCGAGCGCCATGTGCTGCCCGGAGTGCTCGCCGCTGACCTGCGCGCCATGGCGCATCTGTCCACCCGCTACTTCTTGGAGACGCTGCCGGTGGACCGCGAGCGGATTTCGCAGATTCCGGTGCTCATCGCCTGCGGAAGGCAAGACCACATCGTCGGGTTCGAGGACGCCAAGGCGCTGCTGGTCCGCTACCCCAACGCTTCCTTCCTCGAACTGGACCGTGCCGGACACAACGCGCATATTGACCAGCCCGAGATTTTCGCCCAGGCGTTGGCGCGCTGGACCGCGACGCTCACTACTAGCGGCTAGCGCTCGCCGGTATCCTCGCCGCACCCTGCCAGGACTTGCCACTACTTCCGGGAGTTCTGATTCGTTGCGTCAGATGAAAACCTCCGGTGTGACTGATAACTTTAATTGGCGGTTTAGTTGCAGCTCTAAGAGTCGGTT
The DNA here is from genome assembly GCF_052379505.1 of Glutamicibacter sp. 363. Lineage (NCBI taxonomy): Bacteria > Bacillati > Actinomycetota > Actinomycetes > Micrococcales > Micrococcaceae > Glutamicibacter > Glutamicibacter sp. 363. The sequence continues at coordinate 47,788 of NZ_JBQSYR010000027.1, forward strand.
CGTGCAGTCCCAGCAGGGGGAACGTTCTACGGGACAGTTCGGGGAAGCCGTTTGCGCAGTACACCGATGTGCAGAGGCGTGTTGATTTTTCTGAGGGAGTGAATCGGAACGATCTTTTCCTGATCTTAGAATGCCGAATATGCGCACCGAATACGATCGTTTAGGAAGCCGATTCAGCTGGGCACTTCTCCCTTTTGTCGGTACCGGGTGTCAGAATGGAGACATGCAGCATACGGTCCCTATTTACAGCATCGCGAAATCCTACACCGCCGCCGCCGTTATTTTGACGTTTAATCCTCAACAACACATCGGTGATCGCCTAGTCTGGTTACCTGCGCATTTGAAGTCTCTGTCGTTCGAAGACTTGCTCTCTCACCGTTCCGGGCTCAATGATTACTTTGTTTGGCCGGACTATCGAGCAGCAGTAGAAAACGCCGCAGAACCCTGGGACTCAAAGGACATTATCGCTCGTGCAGAGGTGCAAAACCCCGGCGTATTTCGCTATTCAAATATCGGGTATCTACTTTTACGCTTAGCTCTCGAAGATTTCCACCAGAAGCCTTTTTACAACGTGCTCGACAGCTTGATCTTTAGCCCTCTTGGTATTCAAGCGTCCCCTTTTGATTGCCCTGATGATTGGGAACAGTGCAATCATCCCGCGATCACTGAAGAACTGCGCAATTACAACCCAGGATGGGTGTACACCGGAACTTTCGCTGCCACGCCCGATGAAGCTGCACGCGGTATTGCATTAATCATGCGAAATGAGCTGGGGTCGGCTTTGCCTGAAGCAATGTTGAAAACCCATTTGGTTGGTGCTCCGCAGAATCATCCAATGTCGCCGGAAGCTGGATACGGGCTGGGACTTATGACGCGCGGTCTACCTCCAGTAGTTGTTGGGCACGGTGGGCAAGGCCCAGGGTTTAATCACTTCACTGCGGTCAGTTCCGATGGTTCTCGCTGGTGCGGAGCTACGAGCGTGCAGGAAGGTGAAGATCAGGATTTGATTCGTCGTTGCGTGGCGGCTGTGAATCCTCGGTGAGGACGCAGTAGATGCCACACCGAAAACGATGGTTTTTGAGCTGGTTGATCCGCTCTAAGACTATCGCTTGCTGCTTTGGCCCTCGGGTAGTCGTGCAGGATTAGAAGTACCTGTTTCTGAGATTTCGAACGAACTAGTCCGCAGAGCGAGAACGACTCCCAAAGCCAGCGTCAGCAGGAGCAAACCTTCGCGGAGGGCTGTACCAATCGCAGTGAGAATAATATTCTCAGGTAGCGACGTGAGCATCCAATCTCCGAGGTCGGTTGGTTGCATAAGAAGAAAGAGCAGTCCTGTTAATCCCCAGCGCCGGGTGCGGGCGTTCAGGGAGAGACGCAGGACAATAAACACCAGGAACACCCAATGGTGTATCCAGCTAACCGGTGAGAGCAATTGGATGCTTGCACCGGCTATAAGAACTGCATCGAGTGTTCGCTGTGCTTTGTGTAAGCGGTAAGCAAGGGCCAGAGCTGTCGTGGCTACGCCTAAGATGAAGAAGGCTTTGACTGCTAGGGGTGCATCCGGCCAAAAGTATGCGAGAGCGCCGGAAATGGAATTGTTCCCGCTCGTTGCGAAGTTGCTGCCCAGATCTACTTTGTCGCTTAGCGACAGGATCTCCACGCTCAGATAATGCCATGTATTTACGGGGAAGAGTACAGCGCCGATGGCCAGGGTTCCCAGACCTCCTGCACACATCCACATTGCTGCTCGGAACTGGCGAGTGATCAAAAGATAAAACAGAAAGAATGCCGGAGTGAGCTTGATTCCTGCTGCAATGCCCGTCAATAAGCCACGTGGGAGCCAAGAAATCCGCTGTGTCTTGTTAGCCGCTAGATCATAGAGGCAGGCAACAGCTAGCAGGATATTGATCTGTCCGAAAGCAAGATGCTGAGCGATCACTGTCGTTCCGCTCAGCAGGAGAAACAGGGCGATAACAAACTTGGATGAGGGATCCTGGCTGATAGAGCGGGCGAGGAATCTCAGCGCCCAAGCGAGTCCGCAAAGCATGACGAAGGTCCAGGCCACCCAGGCCAGCATTGGTGGGAGCCAAGCGAAAGGCTGGATGAGTAAAAGGGTGAAAGGGGTGTAGACGAACGGCAACCCCTCATCTGGCAACTGTCCGCTGAAAATATTGTGAGCGTAGATATTCTCGGTAGTGAAAGCCTGCCGCGCCGCGTCGTAGTAGACAAAAAAATCTACGGGCATGTAGGTCACGCGAGATAACGCCAGACACAGAAAAAGTAAGGTCATTGCCAGCGGGAGAAGATACTGAATTAAGTATTTCTGCTTTAGCACTGGCAACGACCTTACTTGTCTATTGGGTAGAGATTCTCTCTACTCACTCTATGACAATTAGCAAGAGCGAAGATAGAAGGCGTTGGTGATTGAGTAGATTCCACCGTCCTGTTTCCGCAGCAGAGTTGTGCCTGGACCGACGCACTGCTCGTAGTTTCCTACAACCTGGTCAATCTGGATGTAGGCATTGCCAGAACCGCAGTGGTTGTAGTAGCTGTATCCCCCGCTTGCGTAATAGCCGCAGGTGGCAGCTTGCGCGGCAGGGGCCGCTACAATTGCGCCCGAAGCAATAATGCCCAGCGCTAATGCGGCTCCTGTGAGGCGTTTCTTCAATCCGATCATTGTCTTACCTTCCCTTTTGAGATGCAGTGACAAGACCAAAATATGTATATTTAGATTTTTAAACTAGTAGTGATATTTAAATATTTTGAGTGTAGGATACGCAAATCAAATATCTGGACTAAGGGGCGGACACCTTCTGGAATCGGTGGCTAGAGCAGTAGGTGGGTCTGTAATATGCCTTTATGACTGCGACAATTATTCGCCCACTTAGGGGTCGGATTCAGGTAAGGGGTTTGCGCGCTCCCCGAACTGGACAGCCGACGAACAGGGAACTGTTTAGAACGGCAACTGGCGCTGCCATCCGACCGACATGGGTTGGGGCCCCTCCTGGGGAACCGGGCTGGAAAGGGTATTGGACGATCGCACGTCAACATCTAACGGACGTTGCCGAAGCGGTCGCTATCCGCGATGGACTCGTATTCATTGAGATGCACTACAGCACGGCCGAGCAGTGCGATACGAGATACCAGACAGCTGAAGGCAATGACTGCACGTGCTCCTGTGAAGGCAAATACCACGGCAAGGGTGAGCATGCAGCTTGGCTCGAAGTCGGCGATACGACGCTGTTTCGCGGGGGAGAAGAGAAGATCGTGACGCGTTCTCTAGATGATCAACAAGCCTTGCAGGATCGCGATGACAGGTTGGACGAACTCATTCGTCAGGTTGGAAATTGATCAGTTTTTCAGGGTGAGTCAATAGCGGTGGTTTTAGATCGCGATTACACCCGGAACCCTGAAGAGCCGAAAAAGTCATAACCTAGATGACGATTTACACATTTGCCTTTACTATTAAAATTGAGTTCATATCCAAGATGACCTCACCGTCTCTCGACGACCAGACAGCGTTCCAACACAAGAAAGGTTTCATCTCTTGAAATCTAAAACCTTTGGCTCCATCGCCGCAATAGCTCTATTGGCGTCTTCCTTGATGGTGACCCCAGCTATTGCAGCAACGAATAGCCCCACCGACTCAGTAGAGCCGATTTCGCATTTTGGGATTGACGCCAGCAACGTCAAGGTAGATGTTTCCTACGTTGATGTGGACAGATTGAACCAAGATGAGAAGCAGGCTTTGGAATTGCTTGCAGAACGAGTAGAGCAGGATGGAGGAGGAGTCATTCTTAGTGTGAGCTCTACCGAGTATGTGCCTGAAGCATCTTCGAATAAAGCAGCAACAACATTTGCTTTGCCTGGTGGGTGCAAGTTAGTAACAGGTGAGTACCATACCCCGAACAGCAGCAACTACAGCCATGTGTCCGGATGGGCGCACAACCGCTGCGACCAAGCCTTTTCGCACAGAATCGAATTAGATATCCATAAAAAGAAAGCCGGAGCTCCAGGTAGCGGAACCATTGTCGCCAGTGAAACAGAGTTCCACAACGAAGTTGAAACTGATTACACGTGCAAAACCGGCTATGTTGCTGAATTCAATACAGTGTCACAAGGACGTGTAACCATCGCTGGCAAAGGCTACATCGCAACAGGCGCTTCAGGCTGGAGGCGATACAACTGTGGTGGATAATTTCCCAGGAGAGCGGAGTGAGGTTGACTATTCTGCGAATGGCCATCAAGACCCAATATTCACAGAACATGCTCTTCTCAAACTGAATCAGCAGTGCTTGCCGTTACCTGAAGTTGACGTGGCAATTGACGCAATGAATCGTGCCACGAATTCAACGATTGCGACTAACAGCAAAGCAGATGTAGACGTATTGCGCCATCTGGCTCTTCTGTATCTGGAATCTTTCAGAAACAAGAACCTTTCCAGAGGTGAGCATAATAAAGCCATCATGAATGTCGCTTCCATAGTGGTTTCGCTTCGTGCCCCCGAAGCCCGTCTTATCTCTTCAGAGGAAATGGATAGCCTACTTTTGAAAATCTACTTGTACTTCTTCCTCGAAGAGTCCACCCCTATTCAGCTCGTGAATAGTCTGCTCAAGTAAGGATAAATACACGCGTGCACGAACTGTGCATCAGTAGATGGTGCAATCCACTCCTATAAGTGGAATGCTCCCCGATAGTTGGACTGTGAAATGAACTGCTCCCCGAAAATTGGACTGTAAAAAGTCGACACTTTTGAGGGAGCATTTTCATGCGTGCACGAAGCACACTCACCGCGAAACAACGGGACTAGGGAAAACTGCAAAAGAAGACAACTAACACATTTCGACATTGAGGTGACAACAATGCATAGAGTCGTACCGTGGTACTTCGCAGCCGCAGTTCGAATTTGATTCATGCTCTCTTGATTCTCTCCTCGCTGCTGCTCATATTGCTCTTCCTGAGCAGTGGTTCAGCCAGTCACTATGAGAAGAGAGCATCAGGGATAACGGCATTTTCCCGCCACTGAACGAGCTCGGCGAAATCCTTAACGTGTGGGCTGAGGAGAATCTAGCGTTATTTGTCGGTCCGGAAATTTTCAAGTCAAGTGAGACCACTAAGT
>NZ_JBQSYR010000028.1:0-50421 GCF_052379505.1 Glutamicibacter sp. 363
GGTGACCCGGCCAGAACTGATATCGCCCGGTGGCAGAATGCGGATTTAAAATCAACAAGTCGAGTACCCCCAAGGTACGTAAATCAGGCCCAGAACTGACGAACCTTTGCGAGTGCAGGTAACGCTCCCCAGCGAAACCTCGTCGATCATACTTATGGCCGACTAATCCAACAATACGTTGACATCGGAAATAGGTGAAAAGTATCACGTCGTGTTTCAGAAACTATTTACGGATGTGTTTTCACATCTTGGATGTATTCTCAACAAAAATAAACTTGGCATACATTCTTACGTCCAGTGGGCACTGAAGGCTTGGTTTCGAGCGCACTGCAGTTGGGGTCTAAGCACTGACATTATTTCCTGGAGCTCGGCACAGAAAAGCTCAAAGTAAGAAAACATGACTTGACCGTGGCAAGGTTTGTTTTCCATGCCATACGGTGTTTGCACATCGAGTTCGACTGGGGAAGACCAGCACACAGCCTGGATACGTTCCAGAATTGACCGCGGAGCGGTCATCACTAAACGGCGCATGTACGCAAGATAGTAGTTGAAGCGTCATCTTTGAAGTATGCGTTTAACGTGGGGTTAACCCCACATTCCTTTCATCGCTATGGGGTTTTCTATATTCCCCGTCGGATGCACTAGCCAACTTGACATGCACCAGTTCAAGCTTGTTTCAGGACGGACCGACAGTTTGCTGGGCAGGTGTCAACTCACTGTGCACTTTTGGGGGAGTACAGAGGAAACGTTGCGCTGGCCCTGCGCCTGTTCGAAGGAAAGTGGGAGCACCGTAGTATTCTGAACGGTATATTGGAGACTTCTTGGGGAAGCGTGATGACCGTACTTAATATTCGAGGCAAACTCGGTCTGTCGGAGGTTGTTGATACCGGAGACTCGCCGCAAGAATTTGTAGGCGAGAATCCGCGTATTGACAACAAATTTGAATACGACATCGCAGTGATCGGGTTGGGGCCCGTCGGAGTGCGGACGCTTCACAATCAGTGCATCTCCAAAGAGCGGGTGCTTGGTTTTGATGCCTCTGAGTCCCGACTCGCTGAGCTGTCCCGCGGGTCCATGGGCTTATCGTTGCTCGAAAACAAGAGGACGCCCACGCGATGGACGAGCAGCTGCTGACGCTGACTGCCGAGCCGGAAGAATTTGCTAAAGCTGCAGCGCTGATCAGGTGGCGCAGCATTGTGCGCGTGTGCTCGCAGATGCCGGAAAAGTGACGTCCGATTCCAAGGTGCTGGTCATCGGTTTATCCCCTCAACCAGACACCGTGGATCAAGTGGGTTCTCCTGCGCTGCAGATCATGGATTTGCTGCTCAAATCCGGAGCCGACGTTGGATTCCCTGATTGCCACTTTGCCGGACCCATCACTTGAGGAGAAGCCCAGGTTCCGGGTTATCCAAACCCGCGTGACTTCGGCGCAGATCTGATTCTTTTACACACCCTGCACAGCGATGCCGAGACTGTGATTGATGGGACCTGCGGGGCCAAGGGAGTGCTGAACCGAGTACCGCCTTAGCTTGGTTCAGTTCGAGTATGGCTTCGGCGGTGCGGTGATCTCCGCCTGAACACCGAAATGGCGCAACGACCAGAGGTCGTTGCGCCACATCGGTAAATGCAGTGAAAAAAGAACGTCGCTTAAACGAAGCTTTCGGTACCCTCGATGGTATTCATGAAGTGATCCATGAAATCAGCGAAATCCCGCGCATCAATCTGCTGGTCGATGACCGCGCCAACGCTGACCGCATCATCAATATGCACGTCGATACTCGGGGTTCCGGGGATAGCAAAGCGGAAGACGCGTCCTGTGGACGTGGCAACTTCGTAACCGCCATCGCTGAGCAACGCCAGCTGATTCACGTTGGTGTTGTTGATGGTGATGGCCGCTTCTGACGCGGACAGATCCGTTGAAGAAACCGGTGCGAGGACTAGTTCCGCCGGCTGACGCCGATATCCAATGACCTTCAAGCCTCCCGAACCGGCGATGCCGGTACCTGCCACCAGGTTATAGCTGGCGAAGTTCGGGATCTGCGAGTCAAAGGCCTCATGGAGGAGGCGCTTGACGTGGTCGGTAGGATTTTCGTCCGGGCGTGAGTCCATAAGTTCCACTCTACCGACTTTGATGGACAAAATGATCGGTCTCCTCGCATAGCGAAATATGTCATTGTCGCGTCATGGGTTGTCCAATTGGTCATATTGACTACTAGAATCTCAAATATGAGCCAGGAGACTACCCCAGACATCAAACCACGTTCCCGTGTGGTCACCGATGGTATCCATGCGGCCCCCGCACGCGGCATGCTGCGCGCGGTCGGCATGGGAGACGACGACTTCGTCAAACCGCAAATCGGCATCGCCAGTTCGTGGAATGAAATCACCCCGTGCAACCTCTCGCTGAACCGGCTGGCGCAAGGCGCCAAGGAAGGCGTGCACTCCGGTGGCGGCTTCCCGATGCAGTTCGGCACCATCTCCGTTTCGGACGGCATTTCCATGGGCCACGAGGGCATGCACTTCTCGCTGGTTTCCCGCGAAGTGATTGCCGACTCGGTCGAGACCGTCATGATGGCCGAGCGTCTGGATGGCTCGGTGCTCCTGGCCGGCTGCGATAAGTCGCTGCCCGGCATGCTGATGGCTGCCGCCCGGCTGAACCTCTCCTCGGTGTTCCTCTACGCCGGCTCGATCATGCCCGGCTGGGTCAAGCTGGAGGACGGCACCGAAAAGGACGTCACCCTCATTGACGCCTTCGAAGCCGTGGGCGCCTGCGCCGCCGGCAAGATGAGCGAAGAAGACCTGGGCCGCATCGAACGGGCCATCTGCCCGGGCGAAGGCGCCTGCGGCGGCATGTACACCGCGAACACCATGGCCTCCATCGGCGAGGCACTGGGCATGTCCCTGCCGGGCTCGGCGGCCCCGCCTTCGGCCGACCGCCGCCGCGACATGTTCGCGCACAAGTCCGGCGAGGCGGTGGTGGAACTGCTGCGCAAGGGCATCCGCGCCCGCGACATCCTGACCAAGAAGGCCTTCGAGAACGCCATCGCCGTCACCATGGCCTTCGGCGGCTCCACCAACGCGGTGCTCCACCTGCTGGCCATTGCCCGCGAAGCCGAGGTCGAACTGACCCTGAGCGACTTCAACCGCATCGGCGACAAGGTGCCGCACCTGGCGGACCTGAAGCCCTTCGGCCGCTACGTGATGAACGACCTGGACCGCATCGGCGGGGTGCCGGTGGTCATGAAGGCGCTGCTGGATGCCGGCTTGCTGCACGGTGACTGCCTGACCGTCACCGGCAAGACCATGGCGGAGAACCTCGAGCACATTGCCCCACCGGATCCAGATGGCAAGATCCTGCGGGCCATGGACAACCCGATCCACAAGACCGGCGGGGTGACCGTGTTGCACGGTTCGCTGGCCCCGGAAGGCGCTGTGGTGAAGTCCGCCGGCTTCGACGCGGACGTCTTCGAGGGCACCGCGCGCGTCTTCGAACGCGAGCAGAGCGCCATCGAAGCGCTCGACGCTGGCAAGATCCAGGCCGGCGACGTAGTGGTCATCCGCTACGAAGGCCCCAAGGGCGGTCCGGGAATGCGCGAGATGCTCGCCATCACCGGCGCCATCAAGGGTGCGGGCCTGGGCAAGGACGTATTGCTGCTCACCGATGGCCGCTTCTCCGGGGGCACCACCGGGCTGTGCATCGGGCACGTGGCCCCCGAAGCCGTGGACGGCGGGCCCATCGCCTTCGTCCAGGACGGGGACAAGATCCGCGTGGATATCGAGGCGCGCAGCTTCGACCTGCTGGTTGAGCCTGCCGAGCTGGAAGCCCGCAAGGTCGGCTGGGAGCCGCTGCCTGCCAAGTTCACCACCGGTGTGCTGGCCAAGTACGCGAAGCTGGTCAACTCGGCGTCGACCGGCGCCTACTGTGGCTAGCCAAGAGCCACTATGATCCATTGGTTGGACGCAAAAGCGTCCAACCAATGGACATCCATCTCGTATAATGAGATACAAGGGGTTTCTAGTTGCTCTTTACCTCCCGGTGGAGAAAACTAGAGATATGCAAACAACCTCCGAGGTTCTACTAGTTATCAGGCGCGAAGCCTGAAGCGTTGTCCACCAGGACAGAACGTCGGTAACGCGCCAGCCCCCTTTCGTCAATAGTGACGGCCGCGGGGCGTTTTTTATGCGCAAACGAAGAGATAGATCAGGAAAGGATCCCGATGAGCAACGTAACACCAGCCAATCCGGCCTCGGTTGCGAAATCAATTAATCGATCAAAGGATGCCGCCACCGCTGTCTCTTCCGTCGTGGAAGCTTCGAACCCGGTACAGGGTCCGAATACTATCGTCGCTGCCACAAAGATGACGGGGTCACAAGCCATCGTCCGCTCACTGGAAGAACTGGGCGTCAAGGACGTCTTCGGATTACCAGGCGGGGCCATCCTTCCCACCTATGATCCACTGATGGATTCGACCAAGATTAATCACATCTTGGTCCGCCACGAACAGGGTGCTGGCCATGCCGCACAGGGTTACGCCATGGTTTCCGGAGAAGTCGGCGTGTGCATCGCCACCTCCGGTCCGGGCGCCACCAACCTCGTCACCGCGCTAGCCGATGCCAATATGGACTCGGTGCCGATGGTGGCAATCACCGGCCAGGTGCACAGCGCCTTCATCGGCTCGGACGCATTCCAGGAAGCCGACATTGTCGGCATCACCATGCCGATTACCAAGCATGCCTTCCTGGTGACCGACCCGGAAGAAATCCCGCGGGTGATGGCAAGCGCCTTCTACCTCGCGCAGACCGGCCGCCCCGGTCCGGTGCTGGTGGATATCACCAAGGATGCCCAGCAGGGAGACATGACCTTCTCCTGGCCGCCGAAGGTGGACCTGCCCGGCTACCGAGTGGTCACCAAGGGACACAACAAGCAGCTGCGCGAAGCGGCGAAACTGATCGCCGGCGCCAGCCGCCCGGTGCTCTACGTCGGCGGCGGCGTGATCAAGGCCAACGCGCATGAGGAACTGAAGGCCTTCGCCGAGTTCATCAACGCCCCGGTGGTCACCACGCTCACCGCGCGCGGCGCCTTCCCGGATTCGCACACCCAGCACGTGGGCATGCCGGGCATGCACGGCGCGGTCTCAGCCGTCACCGCATTGCAGCAGGCCGACCTGCTGATCACCCTGGGCGCGCGCTTCGATGACCGCGTCACCGGCGTGCTCTCCTCCTTCGCACCCAACGCGAAGGTGATCCACGCGGATATCGACCCGGCCGAAATCTCGAAGAACCGCACCGCGGACGTGCCGATTGTCGGCTCGCTGGATGAAATCATCCCGCAGCTGCAGGAGGCGTGCACCACGCGCTTCGAAGCGGACCCGCCGCAGGATCTGACCAGCTGGTGGGGCCTGCTCAACCGGCTGCGCGAAACCTACCCGATTGGCTACACCGAAACCCATGACGGGCTTTCCGCGCCGCAGAACGTCATCGAGCGCATCGGCGCGCTGACCGGCCCCGAGGGCGTCTACGTGGCGGGCGTTGGCCAGCACCAGATGTGGGCGGCGCAGTTCGTGAAGTACGAGCGCCCGCGCTCCTGGCTGAACTCCGCCGGCCTGGGCACCATGGGCTACTCGGTACCCGCGGCCATGGGCGCCAAGGTCGCCCAGCCGGACCGTGTGGTGTGGGCCATCGACGGGGACGGCTGCTTCCAGATGACCAACCAGGAGTTGGCCACCTGCGTAATCAACCAGATCCCCATCAAGGTCGCCATCATCAACAACTCCTCGCTGGGCATGGTCCGCCAGTGGCAGACGCTGTTCTACGAATCGCGCTACTCCAACACCGATTTGAACACCGGCCACGGCACCGCACGGGTCCCGGACTTCGTGAAGCTTGCCGATGCCTATGGCTGCGTGGGTCTGCGTTGCGAACGCGACGAAGACATCGATGCCACCATCCAGCAGGCACTTGCAATCAATGACCGCCCAGTGGTGATCGACTTCGTGGTCTCCGCGGACTCCATGGTGTGGCCAATGGTGCCCTCCGGAGTGAGCAATGACCAGATCCAGTTTGCCAAGGGCATGACCCCAGAGTGGGAAGAGGAGGACTAGAACATGGCAAAGCATACGTTGTCGGTACTCGTCGAAGACGTTCCCGGCGTACTCACCCGAGTAGCCAGCCTTTTCGCCCGCCGTGCGTTCAACATTCACTCGCTCGCGGTGGGTCCCACCGAAATCGAGGGAATCAGCCGCATGACCGTGGTGGTGGACGCCGAAGGGGACTCCCTGGAGCAGGTCACCAAACAGCTGAACAAGCTGATCAACGTCATCAAGATCGTCGAGCTGCTGCCGGAAACCTCGGTGCAGCGCGACCACATCATGGTCAAGGTACGCGCAGATGCGGCAACCCGCCTGCAGGTTACCCAGGCCGCCGAGCTCTTCCGCGCCTCCGTCATCGACGTGGCTCAGGACTCGCTGGTCATCGAGGCCACCGGCAATGCCGGGAAGATCGATGCGCTGCTGGCGGTGCTCGAACCCTTCGGCATCCGCGAGATCGTCCAGGCCGGTACCCTAGCGGTAGGACGCGGCGCCAAGTCGATGTCGGACAGGGCACTGAAAACCCTCTCCGCCTAAACGGCACCACGCAAAATTACCGAACTTTCAATAACAAACTTCTTATTCGAAGAAAACCTAAGGAGCAATCACAGTGGCTGATATGTACTACGAAGACGACGCCGACCTCTCAATCATCCAGGGTCGCAAGGTAGCCGTCATTGGCTACGGCTCCCAGGGCCACGCACACGCACTGAGCCTGCGCGACTCCGGCGTGGACGTCACCGTCGGCCTGGCCGAGGGCTCCAAGTCCCGCGCCAAGGTCGAGGCCGAAGGCCTGAAGGTCGCCACCGTGGCCGAGGCAGCCAAGTGGGCAGACGTCATCATGATCCTGACCCCGGACCAGGTCCAGGCCCAGGTCTACGCAGAGTCGATCGCCGAGCACCTCGAAGAGGGCAACGCCCTGTTCTTCGGCCACGGCTTCAACATCCGCTTCGGCTTCATCCAGCCACCAGCCAACGTTGACGTGGCCCTGGTAGCTCCGAAGGCACCGGGCCACACCGTACGCCGCGAATTCGAAGCAGGCCGCGGCATTCCCGACCTGATCGCAGTGGAGCAGAACTTCACCGGCGGCGCCAAGGAACTGGCACTGTCCTACGCAGCGGGCATCGGCGGCACCCGTGCCGGCGTCATCGAGACCACCTTCACCGAAGAGACCGAAACCGACCTGTTCGGCGAGCAGGCCGTGCTTTGCGGTGGCACCTCGCAGCTGGTCCAGTACGGCTTCGAAGTTCTCACCGAAGCCGGCTACAAGCCAGAGATCGCCTACTTCGAGGTGCTCCACGAGCTGAAGCTGATCGTCGACCTGATGTGGGAAGGCGGCATCGCCAAGCAGCGCTGGTCGATCTCCGACACCGCAGAGTACGGCGACTACGTCTCCGGCCCACGCGTGATCACCCCAGAGGTGAAGGAAAACATGAAGGCTGTGCTGGCCGATATCCAGTCCGGCGCCTTCGCCACCCGCTTCATGGAAGACCAGAAGGCCGGTGCCCCGGAATTCAAGGCACTGCGCAAGAAGGGCGAAGAGCACCCAATCGAGACCACCGGCCGCGAACTGCGCTCGCTGTTCTCCTGGATCTCCGATTCCTCTGCGGATGACTACGTGGATGGTTCCGTAGCTCGCTAAGCTTCGGTTACTCACGTAATCAGCATTGAACAAAAGCGAACCAGGCTGCTTCCGGACGGAAGCAGCCTGGTTCGTTTCATGTCACGCGTGCAATTCCGTCGCTACGGAGCCTGCTGCAAGATCTTCGAATCCCGGTAGCCGGCCTTCCGAGCATCGGCGGCGGTCTTGAGCATTCTTCGGGCTTCGTGATGTTGTAGAAGCGCTGACCCGTGACGTGGTACTTCTACTCGTTCTTGCTGCCGGTGCGGCTTCCCTTCACCGGGAAGCCAGCGGGACAACTGATGGTTTTCCCGTTCCTCTTCACCCACATTTTGGTGGAAGACTTTTTGCCAGCAAGGTCTGAGGCTTCTTGACGTTCAAGTCTTGCCCTTGAGCTGGTACTTCACCGAACGGTTGACCTTTTAAGTTCCAGCAGCAAGCTTGACCGACTTCTCGTTCTTAGCCACCAGCTTCTTGCCCTGGGCCACGCTCAAAAGTCCGGACTTGATCTTCACCATTTTCGCCTTGAAATAGGCTTAACGGTGCTTTTGTTACCCGCTTGATGGGATACCAGCATGCTGGATTCCCATAGTCCACGGCGCCGTACAAGAAAGGAAAGATTCAGAAGAACGGCTCAAGGAAATACTCTATTCGGGTTTCCACACCCCGCAACCCCACGTTTGGAAGGTTTCTCCATCATTTAATTGGACGCCGGAATGTGCGCCATCAGTGAGCCCATTTTTGACTAGGTCAGCTGGAGCGTTGCCACCGCTGAATATCGCCCAATAACAAGACGAACCGGTCGCTTCACGGGAATAGTAAGTACCTGCTTCGAAATCTTCGCCTATGTGCCATGACCCATCTTCTAGTGCAGATGGATCAATGAGAGGTACCACAGGCGGATCCTTGTCTACTATGGAAAATTCACCGGGCGGAATTGGAATCACCCCGATTGGTTCGTGCTCCACAATCGATTTGGCGTCCTCCTTATATCCTTCGATAATGGATTCGCTAAGATCGTTTAACGATCTGAGTTCGGTATTATCTTGGACAAGGGAATTTTGGTGAGACATCAGATTTGAAATGTACTCAATTTGGCCCTTCGCTCCAACGTTAGCTCCAAGGATGAAAGCTGCGCAGGAGAAAGCGATTGCAAGGACGAATAAGAGAATGCCTATGAATCTCCGCCGGCCAGGTCGAACGTTATCGTTTCGGTTGGCTTGCTCCCCATGCATCTTCTGATCCACCATTTGTGCCCCCAAAAACAGCAATCGAGTCGTGTCTCATAGTGCCTGATGCAATGAGATATGTCTATCACTTGCGTTGACTCGTAATAAACCTCCGGCAGGGATACTACGTTGCGTCACAAGAAAACCTCCGCCAAAGTACTTCTTGCTTCTTGGGCTCTGCGGGTATCTGCTCAGCAGCATGGGACTGACAATGAGCGCACGCAAACAAGTCACCAAACAAGTCACCAAACAAGTCACCAAACAACTCGCGAACAGCTCATACCGACTCGGCGATAAAGCCGGGAAAACACGGATCCTGAATGAACTGGTCGAAATCACCGGCTGGCACCGCGACTACGCCCGCTGCGCCCTGCGAGAAGCACTGAAACCTGCCAAACCACGGATCGCCAGAGCAGGCCGGAAACCGACCTACCCGGCCGACCTGCAACCGGGCCTGATCCTATGCAGGGCCGTCCTGCGTGGGCCAGCGTCGAAACTGCTGACGGCTTCCATGCCGTTTCTGGTGCCGATGCTGCGCGCCGAGAAGGCACTGGACGTCACTGACGAGCAAGCCGCGCTGCTGATCAAGATGAGCGCGTCAACCATCGACCGGAGCCTGGCTAACGAGCATCGGAAGATGATCCTTCATGGCAGGTCCCATACCAAGCCTGGCTCGCTGCTCTAGTCCCAAATTCCTATTCGCACGTGGGCTGAATGGGATGACGTGGTCCCCGGATTTGTCGAGATTGATTTGGTGGGACATGAAGGCGGCAACAGCCACGGCGAATTCTGCTTCACCCTGACCGTCACCGATATCAGCACCGGTTGGACGGTGAACCGGTCGGTGCGCAATAAGGCGCAGAAGCACGTGTTCGAAGCATTGCTGCATGTCATGGAGGTCTTCCCATTTCCGGTCATTGGAATCGACCGTGAAGAAGCTGAGGAAAAGTTCCGGAAAGCCCCGAAACCCGGGACAAAACCGGCATCTATGTGCTTAGCGTTTTCCCCGGCTTAATCACGGCTAACCCCAATGCCGTTTACTTAACAGGTTTCGGAACTTGCTTCAACAACCAACCAGACATCTTACGCTTCACCACCCGCGGACACGCCCGGCCCCGACGCTCCGGCAACAGCTCATGCAGCAGCTCCGAACAGAACACAGCGAACTGCTGCCGCAGATTTTCAGGGGGAAAAACCGGGCTGCCCGGCCATGGAGCGCCGCGCAGCCGGTAGCGTACGAGTAAAGGAAACCCTCAAGGGATCCTCGCCGAACTCAAAGGCAACCTCGCCAATCAACGTACGCAACGCGTAGTGAGTGCAAAGATATCCATAGATTTCCTGCAACACCCCTCAGGAGTTTTCGAACGCAGCACCACCGAAGGACCTCGCTGATGGGTTTTCATTTCCTTGAAGCACAACTCGATCTCCCACCGCTTCGCGTAGGCCTCGGCAAGCTCCTGTGCACTGGCCACACCCGGATCCAGCAGCGTGGTGAGCAACCGGAATTCGCTGGCCTCGGCACCATTGCTGACCGTGTATTCCACCACGCGCACCGGCACCGGATCCACCTTGTTCCGGCGTTGCTTCGTTCCCTCGTACACGGCCGAAATATACGAGCCGTCCTCCAGTTCCTCCAGCATCGGAAGAACCATGTTCCCGCGCACCCGCCACAGCAATTGGGCCCCGGTTGCGGCACTGTATTTGAAAGATCGGTAGCTGAAGAATCCGCGGTCCGCCATCAGCAGCATGCTCGGATCAAACTTGTGCTGCAATCCCAGATACATGTCGTTTTCCGACGTGGAATACGGGCCGGTCACCGCGCCGATGATGGCGTGCGTGCCGCACTCCACCAGCCCCAGGATCCGCGCCTGCGAGTAGGCGCTTTTTAACTTGGTATTCGTTTCCGGCCGCCCGTAGGCCTGCTCGTTGGCGGGAGTGTCTGCGATATCCGTTGTGGTCCAGTCCACGCTGACCAGGCGCAAGCCCGCGAGGAATCCTCGCCGCGTTTGAGGGCCGAAAGGCTTAGCGGCCTGGTCGAACAGCTCGATCATCACCTCGGATCCCAGACGAGTGCGGGCTTTGAAAATTGCTGCTTTGGTGGGCATGGTCCATTGGCTGGTTCGGTGCGAAATCCACTGGAGCCCACCGAGCAAGCTGCGCATGACTTCCTCGTAGGAGGCCGCAGCATGCAAGGTCAGGGCCATCACGTAGTTACACCATCATCCACGAGAGCAGCAGACGTGAGCGTTGCTCGCCAGCAGCCACCTTGGCGATCACCTCGTTAATCAGCGACGGAGGGAAGACCTTCGCGAGGACGCCTAGAGAGGCGTGGTCTGAAAGTCGTTCTGTTCTTTCGGGTTTCACCCATCCGCTGCGTGCCATGAGTAAAGATTGACACATCAGGGAGCTAAGTAAACGGCATTGGGGCTAGTTGTGTATTTTGCGTAGTGGACCGAAACCGGGCAGTTCTGAACAAGTCACGTATTCGTATTATTATCCAAACCGTGTATTTGGCGTAGAGAATGAGTTATATTCAGATAGATAATGCGTAGTCGGCCACTTTGGGGGTGACTGACTACTCAGATCCGTAGGGGGACGGGTGGAAAAAATTTTGGGGATTTTTTCTGCTGGAGTAGGGAACTTCAGCAATGTAGATATCGGCGTGCCTGAGCACGCAACCATGGAAATGGCGAGCGCAATTCGAGTCGCGCGTCATCGTTTGACAGATGTTTTGCGTCGACGCAGCGACGCCGCAATTGTGGTGTCCGGAAAGCCTGGCGTTGGGAAACGAGCGCTTGTTTCCGATGTGCTCGAAGAACTCGGACTCCTTGAGACAAGCTTCAGCGTTGTCGGAACCCGCTTCGCGAAAAAAATCGATTATGGAGCTATTCAGTATTTGGTAGCTTCGCTGAGCCCCGAAGCTGAACAAACCAGCAGCGGAGTCTACAGCGAGGTACGCAAACTATTTAGTGAGGCCCCGCAACGTAGTCTCATTCTCGTGGAGAACGCACATTTGCTGGACCAGAAGACTGCGACGGTCCTTTGCCAGTTGGTGCTTACCGGCGATATCCGCCTGCTCATCATGGACGACCAATTAGTGGAACTGCAGACGTCTTTGTCTAGTCTGTTGCTGTCGCCGGCCGTTTCGAGCATCGAAATTCCGGTCATGTCGATGCTTGAAATCCGGCAGGTGCTCTCAGACATCACTGGGGCAAGACCCTCGAGCCTGCTCGTAGGGTCGCTCATGGCTCTCACTAGAGGAAGCAGAGAGCTATTCGACGTTGTGATCCGATACAACATTGGGCTGCACCGTATTTTAGTATCCGATGGATATCTTGTTCTCGGTGAACAGGGCCTATCTATGGCCGGTCCTGTCGTTGAGACCGCGCGCCAAAGAATGCAGGAGCTAACGACGGATCAACGCACCACACTTGCTTGGGTCAAGGCAAACGGTGGACGAAAAATAGCCGAAATCCGTGAGGCAAAGCTAGACCATGTAGATGCACTCATCCTCTTGGGATGGCTGGAAATGGATACCGATAATTCAGGAGTGATACCTTCTGCATTAACTTTCATCGCCATGCCTGAATGCCAAGAACAGTCCCCGGCTCCGGTTGCAACGGCAACCGATACTGGCGCGCAATCATCTTTGGAATATTGGAATGATGAAACCAAGCGCCGCATCTTCCAAGGACAACCCGAGAGCGCATTAGAAGCCTTGACCTCGCTGGTGAAGGAGTCAACTGGCCACGGCACCGAACCAGCAGATAACTGTTTCGAGTACCTCATGGCGGCCTTCACAGGAGCGATCGCCATACAACGTGGCGATCATGAATTGTCAGATAGAACGACGGCTGTACTCATGGCTCTTTTCGATGGGTCCACAGATCATAGATGTGACTCAGCAACTGAGACCTGCATACGTCATTGCCATGACCTCTTGGTGTTCGCTCTTCTGCAGTCGGGCCGTTGGAATGAAGCCCTGAGCGTGATACAAGTAAACGAAAATGCTCTCGATCCGGAAAGTTTCAGCTTTGGGCAAAGTATCAAGGCGATGCTGAAAATTTTGGGAGGAACGAGGTCGGGAGAACCCATGGAAGAGCTCCGTTCTCTGGCCCGGCAGACGGATGTCTGGGGTAGTTCAAGACCTTTTGCCCTCGGAATGAGTGCCTTTGACCTAAACGTGTTATCCAACCGCTCGGATTCCGGACATTTACCTTTCCCCCTGGATGGCTGGATTTTCCTAGCTCACGCATTGTCGCCAAACGGGGATGCTGGCAAGGAAGAATGCCACGATTTGTTCTTGAGCATCTCAGTGCTGGCCGATCGGCAGCACCAGCGAATCTTGAGCCTTACTAGCTTGCTCTGTTCGCTTCGCGCCGGGAATGCCTCGGCTGCCAATGAACTGATCCGGATGACCGATGGAGACAGCACCGACTGGGGAGAGGCGGCTCGTGAGGTCGCATTGGGAGTAGAGGGAAAAGTGCCCAGACAGGTACTTTCAGGAATTATGCGCCTCATTAATCTTGGTTTCGGTGGATTGGTGTCTGAACAAAAAAATCTGGTCAATTCAATGTTAAGTGTCCGGGATCGTCGGAACATTCTCAGAATGGCACTAGCTACGGATCATCTTGAGAATGCGGGGGACCTGGCTGAATTCGATTTGAGGTCCCTACTCACACCGAGAGAACGGCTGGTGGCCCTATCCGCCGCGAACGGTCAATCCAATCTTCAAATTGCGCACCGCACCGGTATTTCAGTGCGTACGGTTGAGGGGCATCTGTACCAGGTATATAACAAGCTGGAAGTCTCAGGCCGACAGGATTTAACAGCTTTGGTGGCGAAAATTAAAGGCGATGAAGGTAGCAATGTCGAATACAGGTCTTGAACCTGAGATGCGGATCAATGAGCTGAAACAGCTGAAGCGCTGGCTGTTCGAGGGCGGGGTATCGAAGATGTTCGTCTCAGGACCTCCTGGAAGCGGAAGGTCCGGACTGCTACGTTCCTTGAAAGAATCATATCCAGGGACCGTAGTACACCTGGTGTGTACGGAAACGCTTGAGAAAGAACCGCTGTCCACGCTAGCGCCGTTGTATTCAGGCAGCGGGACAACCCCCGATGTGACATCGGCATTGCGAGCTTCGATGACCGCGCTCAAGGTGTTGGCAGCATCATCCGGTGTGGAGGTCAGGCCCCTGGTAGTCATTGTTGACGCGGAGTATCTCGATGAATCTTCCGCGTTTGTCATGGGCCAGCTCGCCGAATCTCAAGTTGCAAACCTGTTGCTGTTCAGTTCTGATCTGCTTGACGAACGTGAAGAATTCGCAGCCTTAGGATCCAAGGACACCATGAAGACACTGGTGCTCGAGCCGCTGAAACGTTCCGAGATTTTGCAGCTTTGCCAAGAACGGCTTGGAAGCCACATTGATCATGGCGTTGCTTTTGCGGTGCATCGGCAATCTGCTGGGAATATGTTCCTGGCAAAACTTTACTTGCACCATGCACTGGGCCAGAGGCAATTGCGTAAGCGAGGCGAAACCTGGCACTTGAACAAGATCGAGTTGCGATCTGATGCTGGTCTTGATCGTGCCATACGCAGCTTCCATGGTCGTCAGAACCCAGCGGCCCAGACCGCGCTTGAGTATCTGGCCCTTGCAGGCCAGCTACCGGTGCAGCAGTTTTTAGATCTCCAATCTCTGCAGGAACATGAACTAGAGGACGCTGATTTATTTGCAGTGAAAGAGGGCAAAGTCCGGATTGCGAGTCCCCTGTATATGGAGGTGCTGGCTAGAACCATAGTTATTCGCCGTAGGCAAAAAATATTAGCCGACATAACAGGTGCAATGACTCAAAACACCGAGGACATCAATGCCCAGCTGGTGCTGACCTCTCTGGAACAAGGCATCGCATTAGACGGCGAAACCATAGTTGAAGCTACTCGAACCGCTATTGAAGCGGCCCAGTACACGTTGGCAAGAAAAATCTTCTGGCTACTGGGACCGGAAGCCGAGGGCCCGGCAACTATCCTAAATCATCTCCGTGCGCTAATTGGCGATTTCCAGCTGCAACCGGCCGTATCCCTTCTGAAGAGGGCTCTCGAACACGAGTGGCTCAAACCTGATGCGACCGAAGTGCACCAAGTCGTATCTGCGATTCACTGGGCTTCGATTCGCTACGGCCTCCCGATATCGTCATCGGTTCCAACATCCGAACTGTTACATGAGTTCTATGAGCCAGTTCTGAGCGAGTACCTTCAAAAGCCCCTCGACGTAGTGCCTGGCACACACGGCGGATGGACCGATCTCCACTGGGCCCGCTACCTGAATGATCTTTCAGAATCATGGCGGAAAGGAGAAATGAACTCGACAATGTCACTTGCATCCCACGGTTGCATGAGAACTTTCGTGCCGATCGATGCCTACAGGCTGGCAGAGCTTGTGCTGAGGATGCGAGCAGTGATCTTCAGCGGAGACTTCCTGCAGGCAGAATCCCTTCTTGGAGCCTTCCAATCCGTGTCGGACGAAGCCTCTTTACGGGCGCAGGGGACTTTGAACTACCTCCGTGGGTACCTGTACGCTCAACAAGGGAAATACACACTTTCGTTTGAGTACTTACAGCGCGCCACTAGGTCATTGTCCCTGCAGGATCCAGAACGATTGCAATCATCATCTACCAGTCTCCTCCAGATCATCGTAAATATTCTGGGAGTAAAGTGCCAAATAGACGCTGAAGCGCAGGCTTCAATCATTGATGACGGCGACCATTCATCGCCCGTGGGAATTTCTCAGGTTAACGTGGCGAAGATGCTTGCGGAAGTCATCGGCGCACACACTGCCGACATGGACTCCATAGCGGAACTAACTATGCAGATTGAATCACTGGAGTCCATCCCGGTGAAATGGGAATCGGCCTTGCTGCTTTGGCGATCCGACATTTCCGGCACGACGACGTTTTGGTTCGACCGCTTGGTAAAAAACGGCACACCTTCGGCGCCCGGCTCGCGTATAGGGAGAATCGCCCAACTATCGAAGGCCGTTGTCAACGCTGAGCACGAGCAGCTGATGCGCCTCGCTCAGGAATTCGAAAGAGCCGGCGACTATCCAAACGCCGTAGAAGCATTAGCCAGAGTTGCAGGTCTGGAATTGTCAGTCATCACGCCCTCAGGCCGGGGGCTAGCGGTCATGCGAATGCATGGCCTGATGGAGAAGCATAAAATCCAGGTTTGGGGTTACGCAGGCATGGTCCTGCAGAATGTTGGTCTGAGTGAACGAGAACTGGAGATCGTGAGGCTTCTGCGACGGGGGATGAGCAACATGGAAATTGCGGAAAACCTGACACTATCCAGACGAACAGTTGAGGGGCATTTATTTAGAGTTTTCGGCAAGCTGGGGATCAAACGTCGAAAGGAACTCATGCTCAATTGGTAGAACGGACTATCTTTCAGTGCTCATCGGCGTCCGGAAAATTATGAGAAGTATGCACAGAGCAGAACGGGGGCCGAAAATCTCTGTGATGGATTTTGCGTACTCTGGCACTTCTCGCCAAAGCGAGTATGTCTCACGTACCGACACAGGTAGTTAATTCTCGAAGTGAGTATTCTTCGTCAAACGCGAGGTGAACACCTATGGATATCGAGTGTGGGGATACTCGTGCGCTATCTTCGGCAACTCCCTAAGGTGAAAAACAAGGTAGCGAGTGGGGACTTGCTATCTTGTTCAATGCATTTCGAGTGGTCAAACGTCCTTGGGGGACTCCTGCGGTAGTTCAAGCCGTGTCTTCCCTGTGGTCTTGATCCTCAGCTGAAGATGGGGGAATCTTCGTGACGCAGTTGCACGAAACTTGGGGCATGCCTGAAAAACTTTCGCCGGCACAACTACAAGTTAAAACTAATAGTTCGCAGGGGACTACGCATACCGGTAATCCTGAAGCGTATGCAGGGGTGAAATGGCGTAAGGGCTTTACACGTTATCTGATCTCTTCAGATGTGTTCATAGTATTTACAACTTTGCTTGCATTTGGGATCTTGCAAGAATCAACATCAGGCACTCGTGAGATCTGGATTTTATGCGCTGTGGGCTTGCTGTGGGTCACCGTTATGGAATTACGCCGAACGCGTGCTCCGCGGATCTTGGGAAGCGGCGCAAAAGAATATCGCTCAGTCGTGGAGTCTTCAGCGGTCGCTGGCGGAATTATTGCTTTTGCCGCAATGAGCATGAATGCTATCGAATACCGTGAACTTGTTCTTGTTGCAATGCCTATCGGAATTCTGGCGCTGCTGGTCTCCCGCTGGGGTGCGCGGCGTTGGCTGTATCACCAGGCTGTATTGGGAAAGGCTTTATCTCACGTTGTAGTGGTCGGATCCGTTGCAGACGTGAAATATGTGATGCGTCAAATCAATTCGAATGCAGGACCTGCATACCGAATTGTTGGCATAGTGACCACAGACTATTCATGGAATGAATCGATCCCAAGCGGAATGTCGTGTCGCTTCGGCGTGGAAACGATTGAAGAAGCGATTGCCTCAGCAGGAGCTGACGCCGTCATAGTCGCTGGACAGTTAAATGATGGACCAGAAGCATTGAAAGAACTTTGCTGGCTGCTGGAGGAGTCAAGAACTCAAATCATCATGGTCTCTTCACTGACCAATGTGGCTGGCCCGAGAATCAGCATCCGACCGGTGGATGGGCTTCCGCTCATGCATGTCGACCTGCCCAATTTCAGCGGCGGGCACCACGTGATCAAACGATTACTGGACATTATTCTGTCTGCAAGCGCCTTGATTGTGCTGCTGCCTGTTTTTGCAGTCCTCGCGGTGCTTATCAAGAAGGATTCGCCGGGGCCGACGTTCTTCGTTCAAAAACGAGTCGGCGTTAACGGCAATACATTCAGAATGTTCAAATTTCGTTCCATGCATAGCAATGCCGAAGAGCTCCTTGACCAGTTGCAAAGTCAGAGCGAGGGCAGCGGGCTTCTATTTAAAATGAAGGATGATCCGCGGGTCACCCAAGTCGGCCGGTGGATTCGGAAATATTCCCTTGATGAGCTTCCGCAAATTTTCAACGTGCTGCGTGGAGATATGTCGCTCGTTGGACCTCGCCCCCCGCTTCCTAAAGAAGTGCAAGCCTACGAAGGGCACGTCGGACGCAGGCTCTACATCAAGCCCGGGCTAACCGGCCTGTGGCAGGTCAGCGGACGTTCAGATTTGGACTGGGAAGAGGGCGTGCGCCTTGACCTGTACTACGTCGAAAACTGGTCGCTGACGGGGGACATCATGATCATGTGGCGGACCTTCAAAGTGATGCTCAATCCAGTCGGCGCGTACTAGCGTAGCGATCTTAACCTAAGGAGAAATGCAATGGTGCGAATCGGTTACGCTGCAGGTGCTTTTGACCTCTTCCACGTAGGACATCTTAATCTCTTACGCCAGGCACGATCACGCTGCGATTATCTGATTGCGGGTGTGGTGTCCGACGAAATGCTCGAACTGACCAAGGGAAAACAACCGGTAATTCCGCAAGCTGAACGATTGGAAATCGTGGAGAACGTCGGGATTGTCGATGCTGCGGTTCTGGAGACAGTCCCAGACAAGCTCGAAACATGGGAAAAGGTCGGCTTCAACGTATTTTTCAAAGGCGATGACTGGCGCGGCACACCCAAAGGGCTGGACCTGGAGCTGAGGTTCGGCCATGTGGGAGTCGTGGTGGAGTATTTTCCATACACCGTTCATACATCTTCGACGATGCTCCGTCAGGCTCTGGTGGTCCTGGGCAGTAACAATTCTCGACACGATGCCAAAGCTGTACAAGCCAATGATGCTAGGTAATCGTGCAAAGTCTGGTGTCGTTAGTGGAACCGATTCAGGCATAGCCATCACTGACATCGAATGTGACTGGGGTCGTCGGCGGTCGATTCAGATTAAGCCCTGTTTCGAACCCCCAGCCGTCGGCGGCCCCTTGCCCTTAGCAAAAAAATTCCGGGACTCCAACTAGCGGCGGCCGAATGATAAAAATCTGCGTCCATCTGATTCCCGCAACGTTAAATTCGGGATTGTGAAAGCGAGAAGAACTAGCTTCCTTCTTGCAAATAGTCGTTAGGTCACTTACTGGGGGAACTGGTTGAAATGAAGAGTCGAATATTAGGCGGAATCGAAAGACGCGCCTCCAGAAGGGGCATGCGTGTTGTTCTTTCGGTCTCGATGGTCGCGATTCTGTGCGCGGGCTGCACCGGAGGCAGCGGCAAGAACGCATCCGAAGGGCCGGATCCAAGCAGCGATTTGGTCAAAGAGCAGCAGGATACGGAAAACAAGGAACTCGCCGAAGACCTTGAACCGCTGCAGATCGAGGCACCGGAGTCTGGCAAACTTGGAACGCCAAAGGATGCAGTTCAAAACGCGCAGAGCGCCGTCGAATCGGTGGTCAACGTCGCGCAGCAGATTGCGGTGCGCGGGGACGGGCAGTCCAAAGGCATCGACCAAGTGGCCGACGGCTTCGTCAAAGGCCAGCTTGAAGCGCTCGCCGCGGAACGCTGGCAGCTGGGCGTACGCCAGGTAGGTGAGGCGAAGGTTGTCTCCGTCGAGACGAAGAACGTGGACCTGAAGGCGAAGGTGCCTTCCATGGACCTGCTCGTCTGTCTGGATCTGAGCGGTATTGACGTCGTTGACGAAAATGGCAACTCATTCGAAGGACTGCTCTATCAGCCGGACGTACCCGTGCTCAATACCTATGGAGCCATTTTTGTTGATGGCCAGTGGAAGATTTCCACGCATAATATTCCAGAAGATTCTACCTGCGGCGACGTATCCAGTAAGGATGACTGATCATGTCAATCGCGACTCGCACCAAACCAGTTCAGTTGTCGGAAATTCCGTGGACGGTGAAAACATGGATCGTAGCCGTCCTGACCTTGGCACTGATCGCGACAATGAGTTTTCTCGCTCCGATTCCCGTTGCCACTGCCGATGAACAACCCGCAGCACCGGTCATTGACGGCATGAGCCAGTCCACTGCCGCGGCTTCATGCTGGGAGATCAAGCAGAACAACGCCGAGGCTGCCGACGGCATCTACTGGATTCTCACTCCCGAGTTGAAGGCGCCGCAGCAGTTCTACTGCGATCAGAGCACCGATGGCGGCGGATGGGTGCTGGTTGGGCGAGGACGTCAAGGGTGGCAGACCTACGTCGATGGAAGATATTCCTCGCGGGTGTCGAATCCGGTCGACGGCAGCGAGGCATTCGACGTCGCGCAGCTTCCAATC
This sequence comes from Glutamicibacter sp. 363, assembly GCF_052379505.1. Lineage (NCBI taxonomy): Bacteria > Bacillati > Actinomycetota > Actinomycetes > Micrococcales > Micrococcaceae > Glutamicibacter > Glutamicibacter sp. 363. The sequence continues at coordinate 20,190 of NZ_JBQSYR010000028.1, forward strand.
AACACCGTTGACGGCCTGCTGAACAATGGCCGTGTCGACGCACTGGATGACGGCATCCGCCTGCGCCGGGCTTCGAATGACACTGGTACGCAGTGGCAGGAAAGCCGCTTCAAGCCCGCCCGGTGGGGCGCGTGGGCGTGGACTTTTCCCTCCGAGTGGCCTGTAGGCAGCTACAGCTTTGGCAACAGCAATGGCAACGGCGGCACCACCAACAATTTTGGCAACAATAATGCCTACAACTCGGTGAATACCAAGAGATCATCAAATACCGGTTGGGTCTGGGGATTTGCCTATGGCGGTCAGGTGACGGGTAATAACAATGCCAGCACCTACCTGTGGGCCAACGTTAATGGCAGGGGCAACGCGGTTCCCTTCACCCAGATGTACCTGCGTCCCAAGTTAATCAGCTCGGAAATTGAATATCAGACGATAGAGGACTCGGGTACGGCAAAAATTGAACAGCAACCGCTGGCCGAGTCCACGTCAATGACCACCGCGTGGGGCGTGAACGGCCTGGGCAATGGCACCGGCGGCGAATTGAACACCGAAGTCCAGGCCTTTGCTCAGGTGGGGGACCGCGTATTCGTCGGTGGTAATTTCCGCTACGTGCAGACCAACCGTTCCGGTGCGAACCGGGTTGAACAGCGATTTATCGCCGCATTTGATGTGAATACCGGGCAATACATTTCATCCTTTACCCCAGAACTGAATAATCCGGTGAAGACCATGAAAGCGATGCCCGACGGCCGGTTAGCTATTGGCGGGCAATTCTCGACCGTCAACGGCACGCAGCAACCGGCACTGGCATTCATTGATCCGAACAGCGGCGAACTCAACGGCGATCAAGTTGTTGTTGAAAACCGTAACGCAGGTGGCATGGGGACCATTCGGAATCTTGACGTGCAAGATGATTATCTGTATCTCGCCGGCTCCTTCACCCACCTGACGAAGAAGGGTGCGACCGGCAGCGCCAGCGCATGGAACGGCGGCCGCGTCAAGATTTCCAACGGGACCCCGGATGGCAACTGGAATCCACTGTTTAATGGAACTTCCGTGGGGTTGGATGCCTCTGGCGACAACCCGAGAACCTACTTTTCTGGCTTCTTCAGGATGTCCGGCAGCACCAGCACTGTCTCGGCCGCGGCGATCTCTACGGAAGCGGGCGCTTCGGTGATTGAACCGGTGTGGAATCCAACTTTCAGCCGGACACTGAATGACAATCTGTGGCAATACGCCATCGGTGAGGCCGACGGGCGGGTTTGGCTGGGGGGCTCCGAACACAGCATGTTCAGCTACAGCACCGAGGATTTCTCCCTGCTCAGTGGAAACATCACGAAGAATGGCGGTGACTTCCAATATATGCACCGCGATAAAAAGGTCATGTACGCCGGCTGCCACTGTGACGACTGGGCGTTCAGCAACGCTTTTGAATGGCCGAACGTTGGCAATCAATGGACCTCTTCCGATGCTATCGGCCAGGTGGGTGCGTGGAACACCGAAACCGGGGAAATGATGCGCGACTTCTCCCCAATGGTGATAGGCCGCTCCGGCTACGGCGTGTGGGCTACCTTTACCGACTCCCTGGGACGGCTGTGGGTGGGCGGCGACTATACCGACTCCGTGCGGCTGAACACTCCGACAAGTTTCGCCAATCAGTGGTCCGGCGGCTTCATGCGCTTCGCACCTCGTGATACGAGCGCACCGAGCACTCCTACAGATCTGCAAGACCAGGCGCAGGCAACCGATACGCAGCTGTCTTGGGCTGCGAGCACCGATGACCGCAATTCGGTGACCTATGAGATTATCCGCGGTGATCGGGTTGTACAGACGACCAGTGACCGCTCCGCAACCGTGCCCAACGACGGTGCGAAGTACTTTGTGCGGGCCGCAGACGCGGCCGGAAACAGATCCGCGAGCACCGCGGCATTCATCACCGAAGCGCCTGATCCCAACGCGCTGACTCTCATTGAGCTGGGAAGCGACTGGTCCTTCAGATACGACTCGGCCGCGTGGGACAGCAACTGGAATGCCACCGAGTACGATTCGGGATCCTGGGCTTCCGGGGCCGCACCGCTGGGCCGTGGACCGGGCAGCTGGGGAACCAACATCATGCCCGAAGAACTATCGCCCATCCCGATGAGCGCGCAGTTCCGCAAGAGCATCGAGATTGAGGATGCCTCGCATGTCACCGGCGGAAAGGTCGCGGTGCGAGCCGATGATGGCGTCGTTGTGTATATCAATGGGGTTGAAATCGGCCGGCAGAACCTGCCGGAGACTACGTTGGGGCAGAACACCTACGCGACGGCCGCGCCGCGCTCGTCGAGCGCAGCGGCGAATCTGGTCGAGTTTGACGTGCCGGCGGCGGTACTGCGCGATGGAACGAACGTTGTTTCGGCGTCGGTGCAGGCCAACTATCGGTCCACCGTGGATCTGAGCTTCGATCTGCGCTTTACCGCGGTACGTGGTGAGGCCGAAGTACCAGATCCTCCGGCGACTCCGCAGCTGGTGGCAGAAGCGACGTCCGGGACCGCGGTCACGCTGTCGTGGACGCAGCCGGCCGGTGATGTTGCGGTTGAGAAGTTTGAGATCAGTCGAGACGGCGAAGTAGTGGCAGAAGTGGCCGGGGATGAGACCAGCTGGTCAGAGGATTCGCTAACCCCAGAAACCACTTACGAATACTCCATCGTTGCCGTCGGTGAGTTCGGACGTAATTCGGAGCCCGGCATAGCGTCGGTGAGCACCCCAACGGACACCTCGCTGACCTTCATCCAGGAGGGTTCGGACTGGTCTTGGAGGTACGATGCAGCAGCATGGGATCCGGACTGGCAAACCTTGGGCTACGATTCCTCAAGCTGGGCCACCGGAACCGCTGTTTTGGGACGCGGACCAGGCACCTGGGAAACAAACATAATGCCCGAGGCGCTTTCACCGATCCCGCTGAGCGCTCAATTCCGTAAAGCGGTTCAAGTGGAGGATCCAGCTGCGGTAGTTGACGCGGTAGTCACCGTGCGCGCCGACGATGGGGTAGTGGTATACGTCAATGGCGTAGAAGTTGGCCGACAAAATTTGTCCAACGCCACGCTGGGGCAGAACTCCTATGCTTCTGCGGCACCTCGCACTTCGACGGCAGCCGCTAATCCGGTTCAATTTGAGGTTCCAAGTGCGGTGCTCAGGACTGGGGAGAACATCATTGCCGCGTCGGTCCACGGAAACTATCGCGGGACTACCGATTTGAGCTTCGACTTGAGTTTCGCCGCGGCCCGCGGTGAGGCACAAATACCGGACGCTCCTGCAGCACCGCAGGTTTCGGTGGAGGCGAATTCGCCGACTACGGCAACGATCAGCTGGCTGGCTGATGAGGGAAACGTGGGGATCAGCAAGTATGTACTCAGCCGTGATGGAGAGCAGCTAGCCGAGCTCGCGGCAGATGAATTGACCTACCTTGATGAGGGGCTGAGCCCGGAGACATCCTACGAGTACACCGTGGTGGCGGTGGGCGAATTCGGGCGTAGCTCGGATGCGGGCAGCGCAACGCTGAGCACACCGGCCGATACCTCGGTGACGGTCATCGGGCTCGGTTCTACCTGGTCATGGCGGTATGACTCCGCTGCCTGGGACCCGACATGGAACACGGCCGGTTTTGATGATTCCACGTGGGCCTCAGGGGAGGCGCCACTTGGACGAGGACCTGGTACATGGGTGACGAATATCATGCCGGACGCGTTGTCGCCAGTTCCGCTCAGTGCGCAGTTTCGTCAAGTAGTGCACGTCGAAGATCCCGCTGAACTCGGATCCCCGATGATCAAAGTCCGTGCCGATGACGGCGTGGTCGTGTATATCAATGGACAGGAAGTCGGCAGGCAGAATCTGCCCACCGGCAACCTGGGCCAGAACAGTTATGCGACCGCCGCGCCGCGGGCCTCGGGAGCGGCCGCGAACCTCGTGGAATTCCAGGTTCCCGAAGACGCGCTGCTGGCAGGGGATAACACCGTCGCGGTCAGCACGCATGGCAATTACCGCGGCACCACGGATCTCAGCTTCGACTTGTCATTCACCGCGGATCTTCAAGGCTAGGTCAGCGATGAGCTGGGCAATTATCTGAGGTACGGCGCACGAGCCCGGAACCGGGAATTCCGTGGCCGGGCGCCGTGCGATGCGGCAAGCTAGTGGATACGTTCATCTTGGGGGAGAGGAACCTTTGAAATGACTGGGGAAAAACGTCATTATGGCGAGGCGGTAAGCCGTTTGTCGGCGGCGCAGAAGCCTGGACAGGGGGTGCCAGCCTATTTGCGCTGGGTCAACCGCGGCATAGGCCGGCGGATGGGAGCGATGGCCTACGTGCTGGGCCTGAGCCCCAATGCAGTGACGCTGCTCAGCGCGGCGGTTTCTTTTACCGGCATCGGGATCATCGCCTTAGCGGCACCGAACGCCGTGATGTCGTGGCTCGCGGTGTTCCTCTTGCTGACCGGCTATGCGCTGGACTCCGCCGACGGGCAGCTGGCCCGGCTGCTGGGCGTCAGCAGCCCCGCGGGTGAATGGCTGGACCATGTAGTCGATGCGCTGCGCCTGCCGGCTTTTCATCTGGGAGTCGCCATCGGGCTGTATCGACGTGCCGACGCGGAAATCTGGACCGCGGCTCTGGCCGTGGCCTTTGCCCTGGTGGCTTCAACGTGGTTCATTGGCCAGTTGCTTGCCGAGAAGCTGGGGCCGAAATCTGTGCGTGCACCTGGATCTGATGCCCGCGCCTGGGTGTCGCTGGCCAAACAGCCTTACGATGTCTCTACCTCGTTCCTGACCATACTGTTCTTTCCCTGGCTTGGGACATTTATTGTGCTTTATGCCGCGCTCCTGGTCTTCACCGCCTTGGTTGCGGTGCTCTCGCTGTACCGCAAATACCGGTGGCTGGCCTCAGTCACCGCGGGCAGCTCCCAGGAGATCTCATGAGCATTGCCGAGCGGATTGGCACGCAGTTCCGGATCCAGGCGCCGCCGGGAACGGGCGGGGGCGGTGAGGAACAAGTACGCGTAGTTGACGACCGCGCCGGCTCACAATTACCCGCCTGGCCGATTACCTGGCTCTTCATCGGCTTGCCGGTGTGGTGGCTGGTGGGCTTGTACCCGCTCAGCCCGGTCATCATGAGCATCCCCATGGTTTATTTCCTGCTGACCCGACAACCAAAGATAATTTGGCTACCTGGAATCCTGCCCTACGTGGCCTTTACCGGGTGGCTGATTACCTGCGTCATTGTGCTTGGCGACTATGGTGACGTCCTTGGCTTCGGGATGCGTTTCTGCCTGTTCGCGTCTTATGCGGTGGTTTTGCTGTACGTAGTTAATGCCCGCAAGGCTTTAACTTCCACGTGGTTATTACGGTGCGTCGGATTCACTTATGCGTGGATTGTACTCGGCGGCTATATTGGCATGTTCTTTCCGGAAGGCTCGCTGAAATACACAGTGGGGATGCTGCTACCTGGCTCCTTGGCTTCTAATGAATACATTTTCCAGCTCTTCACTCCTCCTTTCGCCGAAATTCAGGAACCGTGGGGTGTGGATGAACCGTTTTACCGCCCCTCGGCACCTTTCCTTTACGCCAATGGGTGGGGAGCTGCCGTAGGGATCTTGATCCCGGCAGTGATTGGTGTGGCCGCCGCGCAACGCAATCTACGCACCAAGGTTCTGCTCGTCCTCGCCCTGGCAGCAGCTGTGCCTCCGATGGTGCAGTCCACGAACCGCGGATTGTTGTTGGGCGTGGTGGTGGCGGTGGTGTACGTGGCCATCCGGTTCTTCCTGCGCGGGCAATTGCTGCTGTTTCTAGGCATTGTGCTGACCGGAGCTGTCGCTTCAGCAACGTTGGTGTCGGTTGGCGTGCTGGAGGGCATAGTCGAGCGTCAGAATGCGGTGGATACCACCGAGGGCCGGGGAAACCTGTACCTGGAAACGTGGCAGCGGACCCTGGAATCTCCGTTGTTCGGCTTTGGTGCTCCGCAGCCTTCCTACACCAGCGAGATCTTCGTGGGAACGCAGGGAATGCTGTGGTCACTGATGTTCTGCTACGGGTTGGTGGGCTGCGGATTTTTCTTCTACTTTCTGAGCGGAATCCTCATCCGCACGTGGGCTGCGCCCAACGCCTCGGCCCTGTGGCTGCAGGCCTCGATTGTGACTGCCACCTTTGTGGGCATCTTCTACGGGCTGGACCGGCACCTGCCGATCATCATGCTGCTTGCCGGGTTCCTCTTGCGGGAAAGATATGCGGAGCAGTCGAGTTTCTGGAAACCAGTGCCGCGCCGCTGGTATCTGGTGAAGGCCGGGGCGCTGGAAACGCAAAAACCCAAGCATCTGAGAAGTGAACAATGAGTCTGTCCACTAATTCTCCCAGTGAAAAGCTGGCGCATAGTGCTGTCATCAGTTTTTTGGGATCCGGATTTGCGGCGGTTGCGGCGCTGTTATTAACCATCATGGTGGGCCGGGCGCTGGGAGCCGAAGGCACCGGTTTGTTCTATCTTGCCGTAGGTCTTTTTACCATCGCCTCCCAGGTGCTGCGGCTAGGAAGCAATAGCGCGGTGATCCGGACCATCGCCACTCAGCGTGCTCTGGGGGTGTCGGGGCATGCGTCCAGCGTGCTATATATCGCAGTGTTGCCGGTTCTGTTCATCTCCTTGGGCACAGCGGCAGCCATCGTGCTGCTGGCCGAGCCGATGGCCGGATTTTTTGTCGATGCCCGGCAACAGGCGGACTTTGCCTCCCTGCTGCGCCAACTCGCGTTCTTGATTTCGCTGAGCGCGGTCCTGGCCGTACTGCAGACGCTCACTCGGATGCTTAACAGCGTGCTGATGTTCACCATGCTGCAGAACGTTTTATTGCCCGCTGGCCGGGTGGCGCTCGTGGGGCTGGCTCTGTGGTGGGGGATGGACGCCTTTGAGGTGGTCTTTGCCTGGGCGATTTCAATACCCTTCTGGGTCCTGGTGACGGTGGGAATCCTTCTGCCCAAGCTGCGCGAAGACAGGAAACTGCGCGAACGGACTTTAGCACCGGGGACAACGCGTGAATTCTGGATCTTCGGTGCGTCACGCGGCGTCGGCGCGGCGCTGGAAATCTGCTTGGAGTGGGTGGACGTGCTGCTGGTCGCCGCGCTCCGGTCCCCGGCGGAGGCCGGGATCTACGCGGTAGTGACACGGATTGTGCGAGCCGGCCAGATCATTGACCGGGCGATGCGCGTGGCAGTGAGCCCCAAGATTGCCCATCATCTGGCGCTTGGTGAGAATAACGCGGTGCGGGCACTGCATACCAAGGCGACGCAGACGATGATCCTGGTTGCCTGGCCGTTCTACCTGACGCTGATCTTCTTCGGGCAGCCGGTGCTGGTGTTCTTCGGCCCGGAATTCGTTTCAGGAAGCCAGGTGCTTGCGGTAGCAGCATTAGGCATCATGATTCTGACCAGCACCGGGATGCTGCAGAGCCTGATTCTGATGGGCGGGCGCAGCTCCTGGCAGATGCTGGTGAAAGCCGTCAGCTTAACGCTCAGCGTGGGGCTAAACATCCTGCTGATTCCGTGGTGGGGAATCATGGGGGCGGCCATCACCTGGACTGCCGTCATTATTCTTGACGCGAGCATCTGCGGGTTCCTTGTCTACCGCAGGATGCGCATCGGCCTGGACCTGCGCTATGTCCTACGTTCCATCCTCGTAGCGCTCGCCGTATTCGGCGGTGGTTGGCTGGCGCTGCGGCTGTGCGGCTGGCATTCGATAGGGGCATTGCTGCTCGGCGCGGTGATGCTGGCACTGGTGTACCTTGGAGCCATTGTGCTGCTGCGCCGCTGGCTAGGGCTTGGAGAACTCAAGTTCACGTCATTTACCGGGCGGAGAAAGCTCTAGCGCGCCGTGGCGGCTTGCCACAGTGCCAGCGCAGCCAGTGAATGAGCATCGGCAATTCTCCCTTTGGCGATTAAGCCGGGCAGCTGGGTAAGCGGGGTCCAGCTGCTTCCTGCGAGTTCACCATCCGTAGTGGCCAGAGTCTTGCCGGTGTCTACCACGCAATGGATCACGCCGACCCGCTGCGGGTAAATGGAGGTGTCGGTGACATAGCCGCCGAGGAACTGCGCCCGGCCAACGCGGTAGCCGGTTTCCTCGCGTAATTCGCGGGCAGCCGTATTGCATAAGGCCAGTTGCGCTTGCTCATCCAATAGGTCTGAGTCAGCGGTGCCGCGCCGGCCCCCGGCCAAGTAGCGAAGTTCCTGCCGTTCGGCGGGCCCCGAATCCACCGGATCCCATGATCCGCGGGGCAGCTCCAGGCTCAGGGCGGCGAGATGGTCCCGCCGGGCGTGTGCCAGCAGCAGGTGCGCGTCCAGCGTGGCGAGGATGACCGCGCCAGGCCGTCCGTGGGCGGTGACTAGCCGGTGATGGACGTAGTCATTGCCTGCGCCGTCCACCCGGTGCGCGCCATCCAGGCGTACATGCGTGCCCTGGGTGGATTCATAGAGTGGTTCAAAGCCTTGGGGTGAAGCCATTAGTGGTCCGCCTTGTTTCGGGAGAGCAGCAGCAGGCTGTGCCGGTCTGGTTTGAGATTGGACAGCAGGGTTGATAATGAGCCGAAAGGAAAAGTGGACAGGACTAGTATGGTCAGGGCGCTAGCCGAGAGAAAAGGAAGTGCGTCGGTTATCTGGAGGCCAATAATCTCTGCGGTGATCACGGCGAGGGCAATGAAGACCTTGAGAGCTGCATCCGTGAGCACTCCAGTGCGGGTGGGTGCCTGTGAAACCTGCATGGCGGAGAAGGTGAGCGCACGCAAGGCGGTTTGGCTGGGTTTTTTGTGCAGGGCGGCGCGCTGCTTGACGGTATGATCCCAGGCCAGGGAGATGGTTGCCGACCCGTTTGACTCAGCCCAGGAGCGCAGGCGTTCGGGCAGGCGGATCAGTTCGTTTTCTCCCACTCGCCGGGAGGGTTCATCGGCGGGTTCGAAGCTGAGCCAGTCGGCACCGGTCACCCGTGAAATCCCATCCAGATAGCGGACATTCCACCAGCCGCGGATTCGCTCGCGTTCGGATTCACCTTCCAGCGCGCCGTTAATCGTTGCGAAGGCCGCTCCGCGGCCAAGGGTCTGCTCCAGTGCCGCTTGCAGCTCTTCAGCACCCTCATGCTCCAGCGGGTAATCTGCCCCGGCCGGCAGCGCGAATTGGCCGGTTTGCTGCTCATAACGCACGATGCCGCGCTCCACATAGTCCAGCCATTGCTGCCAGGTATTTGTCACCGAGGCCGGAGCTTCGTGCCCCCGGTGTACGTTGTCCAGAGACCACACGAAGTCAGCATTTGCCAGACGGGCTCTCAGGCCCTCACGCAGGGTGGGATAGGGGCCGGTGATGGTGAGCGGGAATTGTGCTTCGGTGGCGCCCAGTTCACGGATGACGCCCTCGGGTCCTAGACGCATGAAATAGCAACCGTCAAGGACCATAACATCGGTCAGCAGGATATGCTCGGAGACTAACCGTCCGATGCGGAGCATGCCCGACAGCTCGGCGGTAGCGACATGGTGATCCTTGGCGTCATAACGGGCGCGTTGTGCAATGGAATCCATCTCGGCAATGAGGACCCGGTGGGCGGTATTCGGAGACCGGCGGATCGCGGTGCTGGCCATTTATTCCCTTTGCTGCGCGGCGGAACCAATAGGTGAAGCAACTAAGCTCCCAATGGGTAGCTTAGTTGCTTTGCCGGTCATAATCAGCGGTGGCCTCCCGGAGTCGTTAACGCAGGGATTTGGCCACCGGGATGATACTGGAGGCCAGACGCTTCAGTGTGGTAAGCAAACTCAGTTTCTGCGGCAGTCGGTTGAGCACCGCCACGCCCTGTGAAATTCCTTCGGTCCGTTCAGCCACCGCGCAGCGGGTCTTCAGTTCTCCGGCCATCGCCTGGTCCAGCAAAACATGGAGCTGGTGCTCTTCGTCGGCGCGGTGCACCAGGCCCAGCGCGCTGGCTTTCTCGGTGAAGAGCAGCTGGTGGGTGTCGATCACCTCGTTGAGTTCCGGATGCCGGGGGACCACCAGCGGGATGCGCTGTAGTGCGCGCAGATCCATGACGCCTCCGGCGCCTCCCTGCAGCACAACGGCATCCACCGCGGCGAAGAGTTCCATGAGCTCATCGGCCGGAATGATCACGCGGTTATCCGCCCCGGAGATAGGAATTCCCGGCCCATGCTGGTAGATCACCTGAGCCTCCGGATGGTCCTGCATCCAGCGGCTGATCCAGTCGCCGAGCCGGTTGAAAGGCAGATGATAGGTGCCAGCGCTGACCATCAGCGTAAAGGGTGCACTCACAGGATGATCCCCACATTCTTTGCGCCGGGAAACTGCTCGGCTAGCTGCGGCCACTGGACAAGAAACTGGTCGGCGAAGGGGTACACCAGACGACCGCTCAAAGAGGGGCTCTCGATACGGTCCACCGGTTCAAGGTATACGGTTCGTGCGTTGAAGAATCTGGCCTGCATGAAAAAAGGCAGGGCGATGGCCGCTCCGGAGCTGAAGATGATGTCCGGGCGCAACTCGCGCAGCACCTTGTTGGCGAGCAGGAAATTCTTGAGTAGATTCGGCAGGTTCCGCACGGTGGGGTAGTGGGCTTCACGGACGTCGCAGCCAGCCAATTTGGTGCGGGCGTCATCGGTGGGCAGCGTCACCCAATGCGTCTGGTGTGCCTGCCACCATTCGCGCAGTGCCATGGCCTGAGTCAAATGCCCTCCGGAGCTACAAACGATTAAAACCTTCATCACTGCACCTTCATCCATTTAGATGCCCTTGCCCATGCGCTGCACGGTCTTGATGACCCATGCCGCGCTGAGCAGATGGCAGCCGATTGCCAAGGCCAAGGCGGCCTTGATGTTTAACGGATTGTCTTTTAAAGCCTTCAGGGCCATCCTGCGGGCGCTCGCATGCTCCTTGCCGGCAGCCAGCGCGAAGGCGATCTGCGAGTTGATCCGGCTATGGGACTTTTTATGCTTGGTGAATTCCGGATGCTTGTCCAACAGGTAACTGAGCCCGTCGGCATAGGTGAGCCACTTGCCGAAGAAGTACGACTGACCGGACCAGCGCACGGTCAGCAACGGCTTGTTGACCACCAGGATCGGTGACAGCTTAGCCGTGCGCAGCAGTACATCGTAGTCTTCGCCGTAGCTGGCGGGCAGGTCTTCATCAATCAGTCCAATTTTGTCCACCAGCGCCGAACGCCGGAAGAGGAAACTGCTTGAATGCAGCCCCGCCATACGGTCATGGAGCAGTTGATCGTGATGCACCACGTCTACCGGCACCAGCCGCTCATGGGTTGCTTCGCCGCGTTCAACTAGCATGGCCGACCCGACCAGATACGTCTGCGGGTTCTGCTGCATGAGTCGCATCTGCTCGGTGAGCTTGTCGGCAAACCAGTAATCGTCGTCATCCAGGGAAGCAATGAATTCACTGGACGCATTCATGATGCCGGTGTTTCTTCCGCCTGCGAGCCCACGCGTGCGCTCGTTGGGAATGCCGCGCAAACTCCGACGGTCTGCAACCGGAATCTTCGGCAGTGCAACGTCGCAGGCATCAAAGACCACGATGACTTCAATGTCTCCGGCATAATCCTGGCTCAATACACTTTGCACTGCCTTCTGCATGAGTTCAGGACGGTTGTGTGTTGGGACAACGACCGTAACGGGCGGTGTTTGCACGTAGTCAGCTCCTTGGTACCTCAGTTTGTACGATGCGGCTCTTGCCGCGGTCGTGTGGAATCGTGTCTACCAGCTGGACGCTGACCGGGACCAGGCCCTCAACGAGGCTGGCAAGGTCTGCTCTGGCACGTTCGATATCCGGCAGGGCAGCTGCGTTCGTGGCGATGCAGCGTAGCGTGAGGCTGCGGTCTGCGCCTTGAAAAATTTGAAATTGTCGTACTGCATGCGGGTATTTATTGAACAGACCCGTCAGCCCGCCGGTGATGGCCCGTCCGCCAGGTAAGCGCAGGGTATCGGTGACGCGGCCATCAACGGGACGCAGCATCGGTAGCGGACTCCCGCAGGGGCAGGTGCCCTCCGCAAAAGACGAGGTGTCCCCGATGTCGTACTTGACCAGAGGGAACACTCTGTTCGCAAAATCTGTGATGAGCAGGTTGCCGGAAGGCTCAGCCGGTTTACTGCTGCCGCCAGATTGGTTGATTCCCACATGGCGGTGGCTGGCAAGAATATGCAGATTCGAACCCAGACGGCATTGCGCGGCGATCCACGGCACCTCCGCACTTCGGTACTGGTTGAGAACCGGGACGTTGAAGACGTGCTCCAACTGGGCGCGGGAGGCTGCGTCGAGGGGCGCTGCGGTGACGCTGACGCTTTGCAGTCCGGGCAGCTGTTCTCCGGTGCGCTGCAGATGGTCTGCAAGTTCCAGCACGGCCCCCACATAGCCGATGATGATGAAATTCTGGTTATGCCGAAGAGTCTTCACAAATTGAGAGATCGAATGCGCGGTCATCATTCTCGAATCGAGAAAAAACCGTCGGGTAGGCCACCACTGGATCGTTTCGGCCCAGCGCTGGCCACGCTCCCGGCGTTCACGTTGGATGAATCCCACGTCGCTCGATGGCCGGGCACCCGCCCACCGGTAGACAGTCCACCACAAGGCTGCCGTAGGGGCGTCTTTGTCATGAAGAAGTTCCAGCGGTTCTCCGGTGCTCCCGCCGGTGCGTGAAGGCAGCCAGCGCCTTCGGCTCGCCGACCGTGAAATGAAGCTCTTATTGTGTTCGCGTAGTTGATTTTTTGTTATGACGGGCAGTTCCGGAAAGGCCTCGGGATCTGCAAGATCCGACGTGCTGAACCCGTGGCTACGGTAGTAGTCTTCATAAAAATTGGTGTTCTGGAAAGCGTAGAGAGCAATGGCTGAGCAGTTGCGTTCCTGGAGACTTTTTACTTCTGCCGCGGAGGCGCTTTCGAGCGCCAGCATCTGACTGGCCACGCGCTTAATAGTTGGCTGCAACAGCGACGTTTTAAATTCAAAAACCGAATGCTTAAATGATGCATCAGCTTTTGTGTAGAAATTCCCCAAAATTCCTTCCCCCCAAAGAAAGGTCCAACGCTACACAAACATTGTCTCCTGATGCTACATTCGATTCTATTGATTGTGAAGAGCGGTCGTGGGAAACCGTCTCTTGTAAAGCACCGTCAAATGTGCACGTTAGCGATATCTAGGGGGAAAGCTAGTGCTGAAAACTGTACTTGTGGGCGCGGGGAAAATGGGGATTTCGCATTTGTCCACGTTACGGGCTCACCCAGAAGTTGAACTTGTAGGAGTGTGTGACCAGCCGGGCTTCATACTCGAAGTTTTGGGGAAATATACCGGACTTCCGGTTTTTACCGACTACGAAAAAATGCTGGATTCTGAAGCACCGCAGGCTGTGGTCATCGCTACTCCGACGCCGCATCATTATTCGATGGCGAAGGCTGCAATAGTGCGCGGCATCAGCGTATTTTGCGAGAAGCCCTTAACGCTGTCATTCACCCAGTCGCAGGAACTTGCCGCATTGGCCGCACAGCATCAAGTGGCGACTCAAGTCGGATACCACAACAGATTTGTCGGATCTTTCCAAGAGGTCCACCGTCTTGTAGCTGACGGGGCGATAGGGAAAATTTCTCACGCCATGGCGGAGAGCTACGGACCGGTCGTACTACGTGAAAAGGGCAAAACCTGGCGATCAAAGCGCTCGGCCGGTGGAAGTTGCCTTTATGACTATGCCGCCCATACCATCGATTTGCTCCACTGGTATCTCGGTACGCCTCAAGGAGTGCAGGGCAGTACCACCAGCTCCATTTTTTCTTCGGATACCGACGACGAGGTTTATTCAAATTTTCAAATGGCATCGCAGAGCACCGCTCACCTTTCGGTGAACTGGTCTGACGAGTCATACCGGAAAATGACCACGAGGATCACCCTGTGGGGCCAAAAGGGAAGAATCGTGGCCGACCGTCAGGAATGCAAGGTGTATTTCAACTCTGCTTCTCAGCCACCGGCCGGGTACCAGAACGGCTGGAACGTCCGATTTACGACGGAGCTGACCCAGCCGGTCTGGTTTTATCTCCGGGGCGAAGAATATAGCGCCGAGATTGCGCACTTTATCGCCCAGTCCCAGCTGGCCGCGCAGGGGCAGCCGGTGGATGGGCTCAACGACTTTGCGTCTGCCGGCCAGGTGGACCACACCATTGAGCTGATCCTTGCCGATGCCGCGGGTGAGGACCCACTCAACCTACCGACGGCAAGTGGGCAGAGAAATGCTCCAACCGAGCAAGCTAAGACGCTGTCAGTAGGCCGTTTGCTGCAGCCGATCCGTCGCTTGCTGACTTCCGTGGGGGCGAAATAATTATGACAAAACTGTTTTTAGGCGATAATCAGTTCTTCGGAATTAACCACATGTCCGAGGATAAAGCTATGAGCCAGTCAATGAAGTTCCGGGATGTGCAGAGTATTATCGATGTTCTTGATGATGCGATGGACTCCGGAATCGACACACTTATGTGCACCACGCACGAGCGGATGTCAGAAGTCGTGGAGAACTTCAAGGCAAACCCGTCACGCTACGCGAATTTTAAGTTCATTCCGTGCATGCCCTACGCGCATAAGTACGCGAATGCCGTCACCGAACATGGAATGCTCGGTGCGCTGAAGCAATATATGCCGCAGAATGGGCTTTTTGACGCTGCGTTGCAAGGTGGCAAAGCGTTAGCCGGGAAGGACATTGAAGGGGTCGTCAGAATACTCATCGATTCCGAGCTCAAGGCCTTCGCGGGCGTAGAGACTCCGGTGATCATGTTGCAGAATGTCGTAGTGGACCTGCTGCTGGGCATGGGATTCGACGAAGCCTTCCGCATCTTTGATGCCCACGTGCGTGAGCACTACGATGCGGTGCCAGGCTATATCACCATGAACCTGCCGATGCTGCTCGAGCGTCTGGACTCGCTGGGCATTGCAAATCCAATTGTCTGCACGAACTTTAATAAGGCAGAATTCCGTGTGTCCGGCGGCGTTCAGGCCTATAAGGACGCGTTGAAGAGGTACCCGTGCCAGCTGATGGCCATGTCAGTCTTTGCTTCTGGTGCTATCCATCCCGAAGAAGCGTTGACTTGGCTGAGGGACAACGCTGAAGTTGACGCCATCGTGTTCGGAGCTTCTAGTGCACGCAATATCCGTGCCACCAAGGACCTGGTTGACAGGTTGTTCGAAAACGACGAGGAGAACTCTGTGGTTTAGGTAGAAAGATGTGGGTCTACGGTGTGTGGGCACAACGTAGACCCACATTAGATCTCTTACTTCTTCATGTCCCATACGCGGACATAGTCAACTTGGAAGTCGCTGTTCTGCGTTTCCTGCTTTTTCGTTGGATCAGGCAATCCGAAGTATTTTTCGCTCATGCCCATGTGGAGGTTCAGGCGGACATGCAATGGGGATTGGAACGACGGGCCCCAGATATCCGGTGATTCGTTGGGGGTAGTTTCGAAGGCGAGCTTGCCGTCGTAGTACATGGCGAAGCGGTCCGGGGTGTATTCCAAGGCCCAGGTGTGGAACTTGTCTGCAACGTGCTCGGTGATCCCCAACTCGCGCTCCAATACCCAGAACTTCTTCTGGTTATTTTTACCCGAGGTCTGGGTGTGAACGGTGGTAGTGGAGGTTCCGACCTTCTGGTAAGACGGTGGGGTGGGGGAGGAGCCCCACGATTCCATGATGTCGATCTCGCCGGAATTTTCGTTTCTCAGCCAGAACGCGGCAAGAACACCGTTGCTTGTTCCTGCCTTCGTTGGGACTTTGGCGCGGATCTCCCAACGTCCGTAGCGTTGCGCATAGTCGGCATCTCCTTCACGCAGCGAACGCATATCCATGTAACCGGTTTCCATGACGCGCTCAAAAGGTGCGGTCTTCGCCGAAATCGGCTGATCCAGCCAAGCGGCCTTCAAATGAGCGATACCAGACTCATCTACGCTCACCTGGTCTTTGGCGACTACTGTTTTATCGGGTAATAGCCCCAAAGTGTCACGGCCGCGGACATTCCAGATGCTCGGATCAACTGCTGGCTTGCCGTCCTGATCTACGTAGGTAAATTCATCGCGGAGGTCCGGCTGGCCCCACGTTTTCAGCACATCAGATTGCAGGGTTTCGTTTTTTGGTGCTTCTGGCTGCGGTAGCGGGGATGGTTCGGGTTCGCTGGTTACGTCCGACTGGTCGCGCAGCCAACCCGCGGGGACCCAGCCGGTGCTGCTCTGATGCTTGATTTTTGCCCAACGAACGTAGGAAGCGACGACGGTAACCGGCTGCCCAGCTGCGATGGTGTATTGGGTATCCGCACTGTTGTCAGGGGCCTTGCGAAGCGGCATGGAACGCTCGGTCTCTTTGTTCCAGTTGACCTTTCGTGCACTGATATCACGCAATGACCCAGCTGGGACCCAACCAGTCTGCTTATTGTAGAATACCTTGGCCCATCGGCCTGCGGATTCGGTAACCTGCAACGCGGTGTTCTCGGGAATGCTTGCAAGAGCCGTTGCCGCATTGCTGGCTGACTTTCGCAGTTTGAGCGGTGACTCGGCTTCTTTGGTCCAGTTAACCAGTTTCAAACTGAGGTTGTTCGCAATCGGGGACGTGAGCCCAGCGGACCGGGTATTTTCGGTATTGGCCGAGCCCTGAGTTGAAGCCGCAGCCCCGCTGGCGTATGCCAGCGGGATGGTTCCGCTGGTGAAAATAATGGCTCCGGCGGCAAATAAAACACCGGCGCGTGCAAAGTTCTTTTTGGGCATGGGGGAAGTGGGATTGAACAAGTAATTTCCTTGAATCATGCGCTTGGGGACAGCGCAGAACATGGAAGCGAGCCAGGATTCGATGTACCCCCAGGAACATGGAACCCGCCTCCCGACGATGGGACTGAGAAAACATCTGTTGTGGTTAAACCCCAGATGAGCTCTCGACACAATCATGCTGGCGCAGGAGCGTTCAAGACGATTGTTTCGTTGCTGGCATCAACGTTGGGTTAACGGTAGGCAGCAACAACGTTTGGTGACAAGGGCGCAGCTCATACGGAGACGAAATTTCACGAGAACATCTGGAAAATATAGTGCGTCATTTGGAATAATGGCATTAAACGGGGTTTGGACATCTTGCGAGAATATTCCAAACCTGCAAGGTATCACGGAAGCGTGCACCAGTCCTGAGCCTGAAGTCTGCGCATTGTTCTTGTGCGGCTGAAACCAATTTTTGGTTTGAGATGCTCGTCACTTTATCGGAGTTCCGGCCTTCCTGCCGTGGCTAGCGGCTGGTCCCGGTGCGGTACTGCTGAGTAAATTGTGCAACACTCCGAACGGCCCGATAGCGCTCGCGTGTCAGGACAAAAGCGACGCTGCCGAAAATGCCGAGGAAGAAACCGCCGGCCAAGAACAACGGGAGACCTGGTGTGGTTGGCCGATCGGGGACGACTGCGGTACGCAGGATTGAGCTTGGACTGTAGGTGGTTGCGCTGTAGTTTGCAAGACTTTCCTGCAAGGAGGTCAGTTGCAGGTCAATGGCTCGCTGGTCAACCACTTTAGTTTTGTCGTTCCGTTCACGTTCTAGTTCTGCGATGCGCTGGGTAATGCTGTCCATCGCGTTTTCTGTGGCTGTCTGCGCGCTGCTCGTACGATTTGCGCCGTACGATTTTGCGATGGCGTTGGCGGCCGCAGCTGCCCTCTCGGGAAGGGAATCGGTGACGGTGAACTGCAGTACGTCCGAGCCCTTGGGAACGCTGACTGCTAAGCGGTCGCGTAGATCTCCGAGCTGGAGTCCTCCTAGGTCACGGGTAGCAGCAATGAGCACGGCATCTGAGGCGGCGACGACGCGTTCCGTGTCCATATTGATTGGTTCTTTCGACTCAGTGACCTGAGCAACCGTGATGACCGCATTGGCCTCGTATTTGCTTGGCCACACGACATGCAATGCCCCAGCCAGCACCAGGCAAAAGACTGTGATGATCACAGTCGGCTTCCAGCCATTTTTAGCCAGAAGCAACGGATCGATAGGAAAAACTGTCTGCTGCAAAGTAGATACCCCCAAGTGTCTACCCTCAGACTAGACCAAGTCGCAGGACTAGTGAACAGGAAACATGTCAAGATGGCGCAAAAAATCAATGGAGGCGGCTAAGCCATCGTCTGATTGGGGATTGATGGCAATAATGCATCTTCAGAAGAGCCCACAGGATTTGGAACAACTCGTCGCCGAGCATACCTTCTTCGTTAAGATGGGAATCGAAAATGGAGCCAGTGAAATGCAGATGTACTGTGCACATAAATGTATGGCATAACGGTGGTTCGGAGAACAGAGGTCGATGCAAATCTGACTACACTAGGGAAATATTCAAATTTAGCAACTTCACCTCGATCCCTTGAGCGACTAAGTGAAAGTTTTCACAAAGTCGCCCTGAATCCACGTAATATGCGTAAATTCAACGGTTCCCGCGGCTGTCCGGCGATAGGGTGGAACATGTTGGCGGATATCAACGATCGCCAACATGCCAGCATCAGCCCAATGAAATCGCAAAGGTGCCACACCCGTGTCTGACAACAAGCCAATCGTACTTCTGGCCGAACAACTATCCCCAGCAACTGTCGCTGCGCTCGGTCCCGACTTTGAAATTCGTCAGACAGACGGAGCAGACCGCTCCCAGCTGCTCGAAGCAATCGCCGACGTAGATGCAATTCTCGTCCGTTCGGCCACCCAGGTGGACGCCGAGGCAATCGCCGCGGCCAAGAACCTGAAGATTATCGCCCGTGCCGGCGTCGGTTTGGACAACGTAGATATCAAGTCCGCCACCCAGGCTGGCGTCATGGTGGTCAACGCTCCGACCTCGAACATCATCTCGGCGGCGGAACTGACCGTAGGCCACATCGTTTCGCTGGCTCGCCGGATTCCTGCCGCGAATGCCTCGCTGAAAAACGGCGAATGGAAGCGCAGCTCCTTCACCGGAGTCGAGCTGTTCGAAAAGAAGGCCGGCATCATCGGCCTGGGCCGTATCGGCGCCCTCGTCGCAGCACGCCTGCAGGGCTTCGGCATGGATGTCATTGCCTATGACCCATATGTCACCCCGGCTCGCGCCTCGCAGCTTGGTGTCACGTTGGTGACCCTTGATGAATTGCTGGCCCAGGCGGACTTCGTGACCATTCACATGCCAAAGACTCCAGAAACGCTGGGCATGCTGGGCAAGGAAGCCTTCGGCAAGATGAAGAAGAGCGCCTACGTCATTAACGTGGCACGTGGTGGCCTCGTTAACCAGGACGCGCTGTATGAAGCACTGAAGAATGAAGAGATTGCCGGCGCCGGCATTGACGTCTTCGTCAAGGAGCCAAGCACCGACCTTCCATTCTTCGAGTTCGAGAACGTGACCGTCACTCCGCACCTGGGCGCATCCACCGATGAAGCTCAGGAAAAGGCTGGTGTATCTGTTGCCAAGTCGGTCCGCCTGGCACTTGCCGGCGAGCTGGTCCCGGACGCGGTGAACGTTGCCGGCGGCGTCATCGACGAAAACGTGCGCCCAGGCATCCCGCTGATCGAGAAGCTCGGCCGCATCTTCAACGCCCTGACCTCGGGCTCGCTGACCAGCATCGATGTGGTGGTCGCCGGCGAAATTGCTTCCCTGGATGTGAAGGCCCTGGAGCTTTCCGCATTGAAGGGCGTCTTCATGGATGTCGTCTCGGACCAGGTGTCCTACGTCAACGCTCCGGTTCTTGCCGAGCAGCGTGGTGTGGCCACCCGTTTGGTCACCACCCCCGACTCACCTGAATACCGCAACCAGCTGACCATCAAGGGAGCAACCAATGAAGGCACTCAACTGGCGGTCGCCGGTACTTTGACCGGTCCCAAGCAGATTGAGAAGCTTGTTGGAATCAACGGCCACGAGATCGAAATCCCGATCTCGGATCACATGATCGTTGTGCGCTACTCGGACCGTCCGGGTGTAGTCGGTTCGCTAGGCAACGTGCTGGGGGAGCAGGGCATCAACATTGCTGGCATGCAGGTATCCCGCGACGAAGAGCGTGCTGAAGCCGTCGCCGTCATTAACATCGATTCGGCTCTGCCGCACGGTGTGCTGGATGTTGTTGGTGCGGCTATCGGAGCAAGCGTTGCAAGAGAGATCAATTTAGTGGGTTAGATTTATTCTGCACATATTGACCGTTATTGGCTGCCGATCCCGTTGTTCTCACGAGACCGGTAGTCAATAATTTTCTCCTCTTATTCGAAAATGTAATCCCATGCACTTGGTTTAGAGTCAATTCATAAATCCGGCAGAAAATAGTTATTCTACTAGAATCAACTTTTGTCGATCATGATATCCGACTTCGTTAAACAAACTTCTGCGAATGAAAGATTAGAGTCGTATCCTATGGAAATAATGGGATTTAAACGGATTCTCCAGGTAGAACTCGGAGCATATTACGGACTGTAGACGCCCGGAATCTAAATTTGGACCTCATCAAACGAGGGCAAAGTTGCGTAGAAACGATGCACTTGACCTCAAACGTCTCGTGGATTGAGTTAGTATAGAGCACAATCGTGGCTTGCCTAGGACAACATTAGAATACTTACCTAAGGGGCCTGACGTACTTCTCGTAAAGAAGCACTGCGTATAACTGCACAGCAAGGACAACAATGAATTTAGATTCGGCAGAAGTAAAAACACTCGTCGACGCGATGACCATTACTCAGGCGCCACGTGAATTAGTTGAAGCCATCCCTGATTTTTTACACGGTGATACTCACACAATTCCGTCGCTCTACGGACAAGTGGAAAACGAGGGGCTTCAACTCTGGGAAGGGAGGGCGGATAGGAGTGAAGGTCGTTATTTTCACGCATTCCTATTTATGCAAGGTTGGGCCAAATGCATCGCTGAACATCACCTATCGGATTCTTTCGAGGTTGTACAAGATATTTTTCGGCGGTGGGAAACCCGTTTTACGCTCGCGAAAAGGCAGCGAGATGAGATGGCCTATCATGATGAAACTACAGCACAACGTTTGACGGTCTTAGTGTCTTTTATACGCATTGCAGAGCCGCAACAAGTTCCGTATCTTCGTGAACTTGCGGATCGTACTGCTGGTTTGTTGGCCACGGAAGAATTTCACAGCGGGCTAAACAACCATGGAATGTTTCAAGACGTTGCTTTGCGCCATTACGCACTTACAGCATCGTGGCTTAGTCCGGAGCGTCGAGATTTTTACTGGAAAATTGCTTGTGAACGACTGAGCCGATATTTCGTTAGCGCATTCACACCAGAGGGCGTGCATGTAGAAAATACGCCTACGTACCATCTGATGGTGTCCAAGCATCTTCACAATCATGTAGAAACTATTAGGCGTGTTTCGGGTGCTGAATCCGAAATACTGAACTCACTGCTGGAGAAGACGGCCTTATACGCTACCCACATTACGACTCCTGACGGAATGTTCGCTCCAATCGGTGACACCAATAGGACTTCTAATAAAAGTAGTGTTGGGCAGATCTTTAATGACGAGTTTTCGTATTCTGTAACAGGCGGTAAACAAGGCCTTGTACCTAACAAAAAGAATATTATTTTCCCAAAAAGTGGTTATGCTATGTATCGATCAGATTGGGAGGATGAAAATTCTACTTATTTACTATTTCAAGCTGCTTATAATGCAAATTATCACAAGCATTCGGACGATTTGTCCATTTTGCTCTACGCTAATGGTAGAAATCTAATCACCGAGGCTGGACCGTATAGTTATAACTACGCCGACCCTTTCTCAATATATGCCTATTCTCAGTATGCCCATAACAACATCGTTGTAAACGAAATCAGCACCCCCCGAACTGATAAAAAATCAAAGACAGTAAAGATTGATGACTTTCTGGTTGATGACGATACGTTCCATGTTGCTGCTTCCACAGGGCGATTGACGAATGCAACTCATAAACGAACTGTGGATGTAGTCGGTGCAGCTAGAAAAGAAACAATTTTAGTAAAAGACGAGCTATCTTCCTTGAAGAATAACCGGTATGACGCGCATTGGAATATTCCTGCCGGGTTTCGGGTCTTACTGCATGGAAACGGTTTCGAAGTTTTTGACGGTGATACTAAAGTACTAGACGCCTTCATGCGCTCGAACGTACCCATCAAAATGGAAATAAATAGTGGCGAATCTAATCCCAACCCACGTGGGTGGAACTTTCCAAAATTTGGTAGCAAAGCTCCGTTGAACTCAGTGTGTGTCCAGATCGAGTCCTCTGGCACTGTTCTGTTGGAGACCGAATTCAATATCCACAAATTCCGCTACAAGGATAGGGGCATTGTAGGTTCATTAACTACGAATGATTTTTGGGGTGTGTATAAAAGCTCTCGGAATATTAATTATCTTTATGATTCTCCTCAAGGTAAATCTAACAGTACTCCAATTGTTTTTGTTTTCTCCGCCATGGGTGCTCTTGGTGATTTTACGTATAACTATCGTGCCTCATTGAAAGACGTAAACTGCCATATTTACTACCTTTTGGATGATTTCGGAGATCAAGGGTCCTATTACCATCAAGAAAAGGGAAATAGAGATATTCACGACTCGGTTCAGGCCTTTATAGCTGACCGAATTAAACATCACGGAAAGAGCTCCGCAGTCTACTTTGTTGGATCTTCGAAGGGTGGATCGGCAGCTATGATCCATGGCCTTCGAGTCCCACGAAGCAATATATTCGTAGGAGCTCCGCAAACTAAAATTGGATCCTTTTTAGAGAAACCGCATCCGAATATCATCGAATATATGACCGGAGGTGTCGGGGCCTCGGATATATCGACCCTGGACGAGATTCTATATGACGCTGAATTGATTAATCGATCGACTAATAATATTACTGTGTTAGTGGGCAAGAAAGACCATCATTTCCGCAATCATGTATCTCCATGGAGCGAATACGTCTCCAATCTTGGATTGAAACCTCGGATCGTAGCGCTAGAAGGAACTCCTCATTCTGAGATTGGAAAGATTTACAGCGCGGAGCTCAGGTCCGAACTCAAGAAAGCAGCCTTAAAACCAGATTTGTCCGACAACGACTTACGACTTGGTAGTTACAACATCTGGTTCGATGCTCTGTCTAGCCGGTTGTTTATTACTGTTGAATCTATTCCTGGTACCGAAGTCTCATTTCGTCTTTACCGTGAGAACACGCTGTGGGATTCGACCCTTTATTCCAATGTTGACTATTACACGTGGAATAATCTGCCAAAAGACATTTTCAGAATAAGGATATTCCGCAGGGTGCTGGGTAATTCTGAAGCGGCTAAGGGTACAACGCACCGAGTTGACACGCGATAGTCCTAAAGTTCTAAACCAATTCTTAGGTTCAAAAGCTTCATTGAGAGACGAGCCTTAAACGGTATTCTTTCTATGAGTTAGCAGACGCATTTGGAAGCACCTGTGGGGCGATACGGTAGCGCACGCGTAAACATCGGATAGCACCTGAATCGAAGTGCCCAAAGGCTGAGCGGCGAATAAACGACCAATGCTCAACGAATCGCCCACCCACTGTTTTCCTGGGACGTATATGGTTCCGTTCAATTCCTGGGTATCTCGCTCTAGCGAGAACTAGCCAACAAAAGGAAAGCAACGTCGCTTTCCGGGAACCGAGAAATTCATGTCGTCGTGGCATAACAACCCGAGCCATCGTGCCTATTTGAGATGGCGCCAAACGAAGGAATTAGTGAGCTCCATCTACGGCCCTTGGCAGTGAACCGATCGATTTGAATGGAATGACGGGGAGGGTAAATATCTATGTAGGCAGTAAGAAGAGAGCGCTCTGTTCGCCGCCGATGCTGCCAGCATAAAGATGCCAAATAGCATGGGATGTCATCCTTTCCACGCACTATTGCTATCGTTTTTTACACATGCGCTACCAAGTGGTGCTGCTGTCCTGTCTCATGACTTCGTGTGTCCAAAAAGTCATGAGACAGGACATACAAACTCTTGAGACCGGTTGTCCACGAAGTGACGAGATTCGGTGTCTACGATGTGACGAGATTACAAACCAGGTCGCCGGACTAGCGGTACCAACTAACGCTATTCAGCAAACATGGACCCTAATTCGAGAATGAAGTTCGACAAGGAGACCAAAGCTTATGTTGAGAAACGAGCTGCTGTGGGAGTGAGTCACGGAGAGGCCAAACGGCTTCTAAATCGTTATATTTCGAGGAGTATTTTCGGTCAGTTACAGGTTTTGATGGGTTGACAATAAGTATAGAAGGGTCGATAAAGGATTCCTTATGACTATTCGCTATCAGATTACTTTGAATCAAAGGTGTCGTAGCTTCAGAGAGATGAAGAGCAGATAGAATGGAACTTAAAGTGTTCGCTCGCCAAATTGATGCGCGCGCTAGATCCCGCTGCTCCCTGCTTGATATATGAGGACTCTCGATGAAGGAAAAAAGCGAAGTGACTTCCCGCAATAGAATTCTGCTCTATGGGGACATGAATTTAAACTTACTTGACGGTTCAGCTGTGTGGCTTGTATCTATGGCCCAATGCTTAGCTGCTACCAACAGCGACGTCACATTATTGTTAAAGGCACCTGTAATTGACGATCGTCTCATCAGAGCATTACGAGGGTTGCCCAATCTGACCATCGTAGACGTTTTCAAATCCAGTTCTTCATCAGATAATCAGCAGGCCTTGACTCCTAGACTTGCTGGACGGGAGCTGGTGCGACTGCACCAGCGAAATAAATACGATTTTGTTATTTCAAGAGGCTCTGCGATTTGCAAAATGTTAGCGCGCGGAGGGCATTTCGTTGGTAAACTGTGGCCTTACATTACTGATTTGCCCGAAAGTGCCTCGGAATACTCTCCGCAGCTGAAGGATGATCTGCGGGACATCCTGGATAGTTCTGTTCGAATGTTTGTGCAAACAGAACTCTCGCGCCAGTTGATGAATGAAATCCTCCCGGGAGCAAACAGCAAGCTGGTGCTGCTGAACCCTATGATCCCTGACGAATTCTTTGAGGAGAAACACGATAAAGTTGTAGATCCCTCCAATCTATCCGCCGTTTATGTAGGTAAGTTCCATGAGGACTGGCGAACGTTGGAGATGGCTTCGTTACCCGAAACTTGTCGAAATATAAACTGCAATCTTGAAGTAACATTCGTCGGAGACAAAGTTCAGCGGAGTAAGTCGGACCCTAAATGGGCTGACAACATGCAACAAGTCCTATCATCGCCGCCGGCTGGCGTCCAGTGGTTGGGCGGCATGAGCCGTATTGAAGCAATTCAAGAAATGAGAAAACACGATTTCGGCCTAGGGTGGAGGACTGCAGCCTTAGACAAAAGTCCAGAAATTTCGACAAAACTTTTGGAATACTGTGCTGTAGGTTTACCCTCGATAGTGAACAGGACCCTTGCGCATGAAAAACTTCTCGGCAAAAATTACCCACTATTCGTTGACCTTTCCATTGAGGATACGATTAGTAAAATTTCAACTGACCCAGAAAGACTAGTTCGGGCACGCGAAGCAGGTAGGCGAGCCGCAAAGTATTATTCGATTTCAGCCTCGGCGAAAAGGCTTGAAATTGCAATGAAAGATGCTCATACCCGTGTGGCACCAATCTTGGCAATTACAGAGGTCAACAAGGCAGAAGACTCCATCTTTATCGGAACAAATCCTCTTGAACGCGAACTGAAACTCGCAGGATTTATTTCAAAGCCTGATGAATTATATTCATATGTTAAAATCATGGAGAAGGAACTTCACGCTCTAAATTTAGAGTCATCTCACTTACGAAGCGAGACTGAGATTCTCCGAAAAGCTCTGACGAGCACACGGGTTAACTTGAAGAATAGCATCGATGTTCTTGATGCTTCTGTTAAGCAAAGTATTGTCGTCCAACCACGTACTGATAATGGTAATAGTCGTAAGCCTGCAAGCATTTCTTCTGCGAAGAGTGTTCCATCAAAATCGACTCCAAAAATTGTAGCTTCAAGCAAGCCCTCGCTTCCAGAATTGCAGGCGAACTTATCGAATTCTCGAACGCCAGAGAATCTTGAAGTCCTAATCGACCACCTTTGGAACATTTCAGGTGAAATAAAGTCATCGAATCAGATCGTTGCTGAGAATCAAGACCTGGTTTTGAAAATGTCTAACCGCGGACAGAGGATTGCTCGACAAATTCAAAGCACATCAAGGATCCGCGAAAATGGCATCAAGTTAGCTCCTAAATTGTCCGGCGCGACGTACTTAGAGAAAACTGACAGCGTCATGTATTGCGTGCATGCGGCTCCTCCGTACAATTCGAACGGTTACGCTAAACGTACCAAGGGCATCGCAGATGGTCTTAAATCTTCTGGAATTTCTGTAACTGTTGTTGGGAGGCCTGGATACCCTTGGGATTCTTCTATCGATATTGAAAAGCCAACGCGGAAACGTCAAGTGACTCGGGTGGACTGCGTTGATTACGTAGTACTGCCTGAGGGGCATTTGCACAATGATCCATTGGATCAGTACCTGTTGACCGCGGCAGATTCGCTGATCCAAGAAGCACGGAGAGCCACTCCGTCCGTAATTCAATCGGCATCAAATTACTTGACCGCGTTGCCTGCCATTATAGCGGCGCGACGATTAGGTGTCCCCTTCATCTACGAGGTACGTGGTTTATGGGAGGTTTCTCATGCGTCAGTAAACCCTGGCTGGGAATCAAGCGAACGATATGCCCATCAGGTGGAGCTTGAAACTTTCATCGCATCAAATGCGGATCGAGTACTTGCAATTACAAAACAAGTGGCCAGCGAACTTGTCCGACGCGGTGTTCCGGAGAATCTAATTGAGGTCGTGCCAAACGCCGTCGATACAGAAGAATTCGCACCGTTATTGCGAAATATTACTTACGGAGAGTCCCTAAATATTAGTTCACGAGTTCCCGTCATCGGTTTTGCTGGGAGTGTCGTTGAGTATGAAGGCCTAGATCTCCTAATTGAGGCTGCTTCAATTCTGAAATCCCGTGGTGTAGGATTTGAAGTCTTCATAGCCGGCGATGGACGCGATCTTCCGCGTCTGCGAGACTTGGCAACTGAGATGGATTTGCTTGATGTGGTGACCTTAGCTGGAAGGCTACCGTCAAAAGATATTCCTAGCTTGATAAGTACTTTTAGCATCGTCGCATGCCCCAGGCATTCTTTGGCGGTTACGGAACTAGTTTCGCCGTTGAAGCCGCTTGAAGCGATGGGTGCTGGCCGCGCCGTCGTGTTGTCAGATGTTGCGCCACACCGGGATATTGCAGGACCTGGGCAAATACGAGCTGCGTTGTTCAAGAGCGATGATGCACTTGATTTTGCCGATGTTCTAGAAAACCTGATTAATGACTCGGAGAAGCGTGAATCATTGGCTCGTGCTGGTCGTCTCTGGGCGGTAGACGAACGCAATTGGGCGAAAATCGGACGCACCATTCGGAATGCGTATGAAGTTGCTCGTTTGTCCAGAGCCTCACAGGTAGAGAAGAGTCCGTTTCTAGATGAACTCACTATCGGTCTCGTTGCTGATTCCTACTATGAGTTGCTTTTATCAAGTAATCTGAACGTGTTTGCTCTATCGCGTGACAGGTGGTTGGCTGAACTTGAAAGTGAGAGACTTGATGCTGTAGTGATCCAATCCGCATGGAACGGTAACGGAGGAAACTGGACTGGAGCAGTATCCGGCACAGATGCGGAAGCCTCTGAGGCTTTGAATGAGCTAATTAATAAAGCCGAATCACTCAATATACCTACGATTCTTTGGAATACACAGGACGGGTACTACCCGGCCACGTTCCTGAAACATGCAGCACGCGTAAAATCAGTAGCTACTTCTGATTCCAATTTGCTACCTGCGTATCTGACAGCGTCAAACCAGGATCTTTCCGTTGTCTCGATATCTGGCATGGTTGATGAACGTTTGCATGATTCTTCGAAGAATTTTGTTCACAAGAATCCAACGCTTGACTACGCTGGCTTGCGGTTTAGTGCGCCTGTTAAGCAAGTATCGGCGGTACTTGAGAAGGCGAAACGTGCCGTTGACATGCACACGATCCAAATACATGGTCGAGGTCCACGTTTCAACACTAACAATCCGCTTTCGGAAGATCTAGCGGATGGTGCTGTTCAATGGAAGCACGACAATGTAGCGACGTGTATAGAGGGAACTAACCTCTTGTTGTCCGTTTCAACTGGTCAATCTCCTACTTTCATGCCGGAGGAAGTCCTCATCGGTAGCATGCTTGGAAAACCGCAACTTCATCTTGCAGCAAATGAGGCCATCAGTAGATTTTTTGGTGATTCGATTGTGGTTTCTAATGATCCTGATGTGATTGCTGGCGCCTGGAAAAAGTGCAAAGACGAAATTGAGTTCTTCGCTCCTAGCATCCGTGAGGCCCGACGACGAGTTTACAGTGCTCACAGGGCAAAACACGTCTTAGCTCTTATGCTACGGACTGCCGGAGTCAACTGCGCGGTTCGACCTGAACTGTCCTTTATTTCCGTTTGCACCAGTTGGACGATGGACGATTGCATTAAACTTCTTAAACAATCGGTCCGGCCACAGGCTGTGCTCGGAGAAATAACTGATGATAAGGCCATGACGTTACTGAAAAATTCTGGAGTTGGCTACCTAGGTGGCGAGCTCGCGGGAAATAAGAACGTTACCCCAAACGACTGGATAGTTGAATTCCCGAGCGAAGAAATCGAAGAGAACTACTTCTCTGATCTTCTGAGCTATGCGTCCAATGAGGGGGTCGACCAAATCGTTTATGGACCTGAAGATACGCATGAGCCGAAAAGGGTGGAATCCAAGTATCTGGGCGGTGCAATGGTGCGAAGCGAACATTACGCTAGCGCGTCAGAAAAGCTACTTCGTACTGTTGTGCTCTCGCCAAAAACAACTGACGATGTGAAGCAATATTCGACGGTCGCACGAACTCATACGGGTACTGTGCTATTTGCAGGACATGACTTCAAATTTGTCGGTGGCGTAGAGCGGGAGCTCGAGGCCGCTGGTTATAAAGTAACAAAGGACGCGTGGGCCGGACACAACGCTCACGATGAAGAAAAGAGCCGCAGACTTTTGTCGATGGCTAACATTGTGTTTTGTGAGTGGGGACTCGGGAATGCGGTTTGGTATTCACACAATTTAAGAAGCGATCAGAAGCTATTCGTTCGAGTTCATTCACAAGAATTGTTCGTGGCCTTCTTGTCGCGCGTAAAACAAGAAGCTGTGAGTAAGTACATTTTTGTTTCTGCGCATATTCGGGCCCAAGCTATTCGCGATCATGGTCTTGATCCAGAAAAATGTGTCGTTGTTCCGAATACTGTTCCAATGGTAGACGACACTCCGCCTCTTGAAGCCTCTAAGTTCACTTTGGGATTGGTGGGTATTATTCCTAAGTTGAAGCGCATTGACCGTGCATTGGATATTGTCGAAATTCTTCATGAACGCGACAGTCGATTTAACCTGAGAATTCGTAGTAAGTTGCCTGTCGATTACCCTTGGATGAAAAGACGGCCAGAGGAACTGAAATGGTATGAAAAGTCGCTAGAGCGAGCGTCAAGCCAAATGTCTTCATATGTGACTTTTGACCCCTTTGGGCCTGACATGGCTGATTGGTATCGACAGACAGGTTTTGCCTTGTCAGTTAGCGATTTTGAAGCAATGCATTCCACGTTGCCTGATGCTGCAGCACTCGGGACAACTCCGGTGGGGCTTCTTTACCCAGGCGCGGATCGAGTGTTCCCAAGAGAATGGCTCCATGCTTCTACAGGAGAAATGGCTGACTTCATTTGGGAGCTCTCCCAAAATTCACCTCGCCGAATTGAATTTGCCAAGAATGCTCAAATTTTCACTTCGACTAACTATCGAGAATCGGTCATTGGGGCTCGAATTATGAACATAATTACCGAATTATAGGAACATTCGCTCGCCATGGGTGTGCCTTTGACTATCAAGTCTGACATTATTGTCGCGACAAACGGTTTCTCTGATATTAGCCAAACGATAGCGGTATATGTATCGCGGAGATCCACTAGGATCCCGTATTGGGGGTTCCCCTATGTAAAAGTTGGCATATAGGCCATAAACTTTGCCTGGAAAATTGATCCTGCCTCGGCATTCTGAATTGCTCCCCAGAAGTTGGACTGAGAAATCAGTAACCAACATCTGGGGAGCTTTTCTATTCACGCAAGGAGCACATTATCCGAGAAACAACGGGAACAACTAA
>NZ_JBQSYR010000029.1:0-48282 GCF_052379505.1 Glutamicibacter sp. 363
GGGCTACATATAACAATCGGTATGTACATGGAGATTATTGGAATATGAATCTACTCGAGGTAGATCAAGTCGTAGTTCGGCGCGGTAAACGATTCAGCCTCTCGCCTATTTCGTTTAAGTTGACGGAATCCTCAGGAATTGTTGGGCTATTCGGTCAAAACGGTGCTGGTAAGACCACGCTCTTGAAAGCCATGGCAGGAATGCTGAGCATGGGGCACGGTTCTGTATCCATTGCAGGTTCTAATCGACCCGTGTTTCTGCCAGACAAACCGTACCTTTACGACTTTCTTCGTGTATCAGAATGTCCTGAACTTCTGCAGCGGTACTATAGTGATTTTTCTGTCGACATCGCCGAAGAGATCCTATCTGACCTAAAACTTGATCGATCGCTGAAGCTCTCCCAATTGTCCAAAGGGATGATGGAACAGCTGTCACTGGGCATGATGCTGGCGCGCCGGTCCAACTTGTATTTGTTTGATGAGCCATTGGCGGCAGTCGACCCGGTGACCCGAGATCTGGTTTTAGAACTCATTGAGCGCCATCGGCCTTCGGGTGCTGCAGTGGTAATCAGCACCCACCTAATTACAGGGTTGGAAAGCCTATTCAATGAATGTCTCGTGCTCCACGACGGTAAGCTCTTGATGCACGAAAAAGTCAACGTACTTCAAAATTCCGGCGGGCTTGAAGAAACTTTTAAGAAGGTGATCCGTAATGCGTGAGTGGACGGTTGAGCTACGTAAACATTTGCACTTCTTTGCCTTCTCGCTTCTGCTACTTGTACTTGCTCTCGGATTCGAGCGTTGGGCCAACAACCCCGTCTCAGGGGTAACATGGGTTTTCGCCGTTATCCTGATCTCGTGCGCGGCAGCTGTTTATGTAGCCATGCACCTATTCAACTACATCGTGCGGGACCACGATTTGTTGTTCCACATGTCTACGCAGTCTCCGGCCAAGAAGTTCACTCTCAAGGTACTCCCACTTTTGCTGGGAACCGTGGCCATTGGTCTAACTACTGTCACTGGCTATGCACTGACTTCGAATCAAGCCGAGGCGCAGCTTGCCTCCGTAGCGTTCCTATATGCAGGTAAATTGCTCTCTTTGGCTGCTTTCGTGACACTTGTGTGGGTCTTGTGCCGAATCGCTAGATTAGGGCGTGGCCTGACTACACAGTTACTGATCTTCGGAATATTGTTCGTAGGCTTGATCACTTGCGAAATTATCGTCTTCTGGAATATATATAGCCTCGATAGCAATGCTTGGTCGGTAGGTTCAAGCTCTGAGTTCTTGGGAATACCCATGTATATGAACACCCTTCCGATAGCGGTTGGTCTTGATGGCAGCTGGACTGTAACCAACCCAATGGTTGCTTCTCTTGTCGTCAATTTGGCGACGATTGTTATTTGTACGCTGCTTGAGGTCTTCGTTTTGCGCAGTCGCCGAGCAGGCTCCACTTCTCACGCGGATCTCAACGTACCTCGATCACCGGTGGTGTAACGAGATCGAGAACGAGCCTTACAGCACCCGCCTTCGAGGTGGGATCAACTGTCCGCTGCATCTGGGCGATGACGCAGTGCGCCGGGCCCCGCAGGATGTGGCCCACCTGGACAGCGTCCGCCAGTGGATGCAAGTAGGCAGAGGCCACAGCATCGGAATTCAACCGCGTTACGTCACCAGGCGCCATTAAGTCCAACCTCGCCGCGCTGGCAATCACCACGGCCTCGAACGGGCTGACCTGAGGTTGGCTCGACGTCGCCGCGCACAAGGCGTGCGGGGTGCTCCTGTGACCCGCCGACGCTCCGGCGGGGGCAAATACGTCGCGGAAACGGCTGCCTTGGGCTGGAAGCGCGCTGCACTTCGTATGCTGCGCGCCGGCCTGACGGTGTGCTTGCAGGGGCTGCCGCGCTGCCTCCGCTGCTCAAGCCCGACATACCTCTCCTGCTGGAGACCGTCGTTGCTCTGGTAGGCTGACCCGAAGACCAATCCATGGCATACGGCGACCTCCTAGAAATCAACGAAGTCGAAGCCCAGGCACAGACGAGCGGACAAAGCCTTTGATCACCGAATTCATGCGAGATCAAGCATTCACCATTGCCCTGTTCGGGGTTATGGTGGCTGTGTGGTTTGGTATGGCACATGAGGACCCAGCACCTAAATCTCGGCTGCCGCTATGGGTCGGTTCTGCGATTGGACTGATCATCGCCGCCGCCTTCGGAGTTGTCGTCGGGCGCAATTGGAACACTTCAAGTGCGCTGGACGATGGCGGCTGGTGGGTTTTTGGAGCTACCTTCATCGTGATGAGCCTGTTCATCGGTGGTGGCGCAATCCTCTTGAAGGTCCGTGACCGTTATCGATGGTTTGGCTGGTGGATTGCACTGTGCGTCGCCGTACATTTTGCACCGCTGGTGTGGGTATTTAAAGATTGGTCTTACCTCGCCTTGTCTGTCGTCCAGGTGGCTGGTCTCGTGCTAATGTTTCCGCGGCTCAAGCGAGCCGAATATGAAACAAGTCGGCTCGCCTGCTCGTGGCTCGGTCTCACATTTTTGGTGTACTCATTTGTGTCTGCGATCGTGTTCTTAGTTCGGTACGGCGACCCATATTGAGGCCTGTGAGTCGCTCTACCGCAACGATGCTAAGCGCGGCGAGCTTCGCACGGGGTGCTACTTCTTGCCTTAGGTCGCGATGTTATTCCGTGCCGGAATTCAACGACGTCTCCCACGAATGCAGCGCGCGACAGATCATCCGACCTCCGCATACTCCGGCCATGCCCACGCTGATCAACCAGCAGCACCCGACATTCCTGGAGTGCCCTCCCAGTCAGCATTAGCTCCCGGGAGCTTCCTGACAAGCCGTGAAGCAGAACCACCTTCGGTCCGCCGCCACCGGCACGCCTCTTCACATCATCTGTAGGTCTCTCAACGGTGACCGATTTGCAACACCAACACTATGAGCACATCGTCATGGACGTCGTAGACGATCCGGTAGCCACACACGAATGCGACGGTCACCAAGGTCTACGACAATCCAGCCGCGCCCCACCAGCGTGCGGTGGTGCACCCGGAAGCGAGGAAGGCAGTGCAATGAGAAACCTATTTACCTGAGGTTTTCACCTGGAGCAACGTATCAAAGTTCCCGGAGGTATTGACATGACGCAACAGGGAGATCAACAAGTTAGCAGCGTTACAGATCACAATGCGGAACACATGCTGTTCGCCACGATAGCCAACTCCGCACGGTGGGATACCGGCGTTAAGCTCAGCAGCTACTGACGGTCACTAGCGCCTTGCAACTTCATCTCTTGCTATCTCGTTCCGCAACTCTCCCAAAGCAGCAGGCCATCGTCTGGACGCAAAAACGCCCTCGGCTTCAAAAGAAACCGAGGGCGTTCGAGCCAAGAAGAACTAGACGTTGAAGCGGAACTCCACCAAGTTCCGGCACGGACCAACCTCAGCGACCGCTGGGTCGCAACGGCCCGGTCTGATCGCGGGACAGCCAGTGATGGAGCACATCGGTCCACTCGTCGAAGGCGTCAAGGTGGGCGTCATGGCTGCCGTCGGCCAGATCTACTCTCTCCGTTTCGGGCCTGCGCCGGACCAGTTCGTCCTTATCGGCATCGCTGAACATCCCATGCTTTGCGAAGACCGCGAGCGTCGGAACCTGCAGAGCCTCCCACTCCTGCCAGCGCGGCTCATGGACGGCCTCGATCGTGCGCTGCATGACCGAGGCATCGAAGCGCGGCACCAGGCCATCATCGGTCTGAAGAAGGTCGGCCACCCAAGCATTGACGATCGCGTCATCACCGAGGAACCCCCGCGCGGCAGCTTCGTCTTCGAACGGCACCGGCCAGGACTCGAAGTAGCTGCCGAGTCCGGCAGCCTCTCCCGGATCACCGTTGCCCGCCACGTGCCCTTCCAGCATCACGAGCCCCTCGACCAGGTCTGGCCTCGCCGCCGCGACAAGGAACGCGGTGTGGGCTCCCATCGACTGCCCGACAAGCGTCGCCCGCCGCCCAGGGACGAGTTCCTCAATCACTGCGACGACGTCTCCGACGAACGCATCGCGCGACAGATCATCGGGAAGCCGCGTGCTCGCGCCGTGCCCCCGCTGGTCTACGAGCAGCACACGATAGCCCGGTAGCGCATGCGCCGTGGGCAACAGTTCGCGTGAACTCCCCGCGAGGCCGTGCAACAGTACGACGGTGGGGCCATCGCCACCGAGGTCGGTGACCGCGATCCAGACGCCGTCGGGGCGCAGCACTGTGCGGTCCATCACGTCAAGCGCAGTGGCGTGATCGCCGCGACCATGTCGCACAGCACTCGACGCTCGAGCCGCAGCTCATAGTTCGACTGTAAGTTCATCCAAAACTCCTCGGACGTGCCGAAGTAGCGCGCGAGCCGGATAGCTGTGTCCTCACTGATCCCGCGCTTGCCGTGCACGATCTCATTGATCCGGCGCGGGGGCACACCGATCGACACCGCAAGCTTGTTTTGCGTGATCCCGAAACCCTCGATGAAGTCCTCCATCAGGATCTCTCCCGGGTGGATCGTCTCGATCCGATCTGACTCAGTCCCCGCCGCGCTGCGTGAGCGTTGACGGTGTGCGGCCCAACCCTCCAGCTTCATCGGCCTACGGCTTCGTCGCGTACACGCGGAAACGCCGCTGAGTCACCTTGATCGGGCGATCTTCGTCCAGCGCCAACAGCTGGGCCTCGTGCTCAGATACGGAGAAGTTCGGCGCATCCCAAGGAGTCAAGGCAAGATACGTGACCAGCGCCGTCACGCTCTCGAACTCCATCGTTCCATGCCAATCGTCCACGACGTCAACATTCAGGCCCGCCGTCTCAATGTCATCGACGAAGCGACGCGAAGTCACATGCGGATACTCAAACGGCTGACCGAACCATTCGTGGACCTCCTCCGCATCATGCCCGTCGACCTGTTGCGTCAACAATCGACCCCCGGGAGCCAGCACCCGTGCAATCTCCTGCGGATCAATCGACTCATGGCGGGACATCACGAGATCGAAGCTGCTGTCGGCAAACGGCATCCGCGTGTCCTGCTCAGAGTCGTACCTGACAACTGCGATGCCCCGCGAGGCAAGAGCGCGGTGCGCTACCGCGACGTTCGGTTCCCAACCCTCAGTGGCGATGATGCTCTTGCCCGTGATGTCGTCCGAGCCCAGCAGGTCCAGCAGCCTCTCACCGCCACCGGTCCCAAGGTCCGCAATCCGCCGTGCAGAAGCAATGGCGGAGAAGCAATCCTGTTCGAAGTCCCACCACGGTTCGTCGGCGCTAAGCTGCCCGTCGAGGGTCGAGAAGTCCCAGCCCACCATCGTCGACTCTCTGTACACGCGTCGCCACTCGTCAATCATGAGGCCAGCATAGTACGTTTCGTCTCGCCTGCGGCCGGCTCAACGACCGGAACACGTCAGACGTTGAAGCGGAATTCCACTGAGTTCCGGCACGGACAACCATCTGCGTCAACTGCCCGCCACGGACCTCAAGAGTGGTCGGCGACCAACCTCCCAAGCACGTCGAGATCGTGGCGGTCCTCCGGCCGGAGGTCGTAACCGAGCCTCAGCGCCATGAGTCGCGCGGCGCACGCGACAACTACCGAGCGATCTCCGATCACTCCGACCGCGCGCTCGCGCGCTCGGTGGACGAACGAGTCTTCACCGAAGCCCTGCTGGACCCCGTCGCCGACACAGTCCACGTCCATCGGATGGATGTCGACCGCCCTGTCGCCGGCGCGCAGCTCAACTCGGATCGGACGCCAGTCCTCCACGATGCTGTATCCGCGACCGAGCAACCATTCCATGAGGGCGTCGACCGTCGTCGAGTCGACGAACACATCCAGATCACCATGCGAT
The DNA here is from genome assembly GCF_052379505.1 of Glutamicibacter sp. 363. NCBI lineage: Bacteria > Bacillati > Actinomycetota > Actinomycetes > Micrococcales > Micrococcaceae > Glutamicibacter > Glutamicibacter sp. 363. The sequence continues at coordinate 5,866 of NZ_JBQSYR010000029.1, forward strand.
CTGGTCTGGGAACCGTGCAGAGCGTCAACGGCCCATCCGCCGTTGACCTGGTAGACGACTGATCGCTCCTCGAGCCAGCCAACGACTCGGACTACCTCAGCGGCGTCCATCCCGCTGAAGGTCATGCGGATTGCAGCGGCACGATGGCGTCGATCTGCTCAGCCGCGCGATCCTCTGCGAGGTCGAGGCCGTAGAGCGTCTGCAGGTTCAGCCAGAACTGTGCGGTGGTGCCGAAGAGCTTGCCGAGCCGGAGCGCGGTGTCCGCCGTGATCCCCCGCTTGCCATGCACGATCTCGTTGATCCGCCGAGGCGGGACGCCGATCGACACGGCGAGCTTGTTCTGCGTGATCCCGAAGCCCTCGATGAAGTCCTCCATGAGGACCTCCCCAGGGTGGATCGGAGCAATCTTCTCAGTGGTAGTCAACGATCTCCACCTCCTCCGGTCCTGCGTCGGTCCGCACGAACCAGATCCGCCACTCGTCGTTGATCCTGATGCTGTGCTGCCCGGCGCGGTCGCCCTTCAGCGCTTCGAGCCGGTTGCCCGGCGGGACCCGAAGATCCTCGATGGACTCCGCCGATCCCACCTGACGAAGCTTGCGCAGTGCGACCCGATGGATCCGATGATCGATCGAGCGCACTCGCTCACGACGCCACAATCGTTCGGTGTCCTTGCTGCCGAACGATCCGAGACCAGGCTATAACGACCGGCGTCAATAACGCTAGACGTTAAACCGGAACTCCACCAGGTCGCCGCACATACGAACCTCACACGACATGCCGTTTCTTGCTTTTCCGGTCAGTTCTTGGCCGCGGACACCCGACGGATCAGTCGTGCGCCTACCTGGCATACCAATGCGGCGGGCAGGAGCAATGCGACGCCGTTGACCGTGTCACGAAACCGCAGCTCGCACCCGTCCCGCTGGAGCTCTCGACGCGCTATGAGCGCCCCGGGAAGCATGATTGGCAAAACCGTCGCAACACCGGCGGTGTAACCACGCTGCGCGACTGAAGCGCCGAGGTGAGTCACGACGTGGGCTTCCAGCCCGGCAACGACTGCCCGATAGATCGCCGACTTCCCGGTAGAACGTACGCCGCGGCCACACGCCACCGCCACCAGAATTCCCATCAGACCCACAGCGATCCACGATTGCTGCGGCGTGATCCTGAGCTGTTCTATACCAGTGCGATCCACGAGACGATCGCAGGAAGTAGGAAACGCAAACGCTTCCTCGATGTCGTGGACTATCCACGCCGCAAAAAGTGCAGCCGGCCCCTTCCAACTCACAATTCAGCCTTCCCTCGCGCATCCAACCCGGATGAATCTGCTCGCGGACCTACGCGCCCACCAGCATTATTTCACGGCCGACTGAGTGCTTGAAACTATGCGATCGAGAGATTGAACCGGAACTCGACTAAACGTTAAATCTATACTCAACCACGTCGCCGCACATACCAACCTCTGCCGCCAGACACGAGTTAGATGCTGCGCAAGACGGCGAGACGCTCCCTGGCCGCTCTGCGAACCAGCCAGATTATATGCTCAATATCTGATATTCTCATCCGGATGACTACCCCTGATGCGCATGCACTAGAAGCGGCCGAGCGATGGACTTCCTCGCAGATCAAGAACTGGTCGCCACAGTGGCGGACGAATCTAGCAGAATGGCTGGAGCCAAACCTCGCCCTCGTCGGAGATTCTGAGTGGGGCGGCCAGATCCGGGACATGGTTCAGCTCCCCGTCCAAGACCCCCTCGCGTGGGCGAACAGACGCGTGGAACTGCCGAACGGACATTGGGCCGTCGCGGGTATTCGGTTCCGGGGGCGAGACATTGAGAAGCCATTCGTGGACATAATCGCAACATCACTGCCGCCTGAACCATTGGGATTTGCCGCTCTCGGTGATGTTTTGCCGAGCTTCGACGCCTTCTCGCCGCTGTGCATGCGCGTCAACCTACCCGACCCGGAACAGCGACTTCGAGCGCTCACTGGTTCGGGTATGGATGTTGGACAAGCTACGCCAGATCTGCTGATCGTGGCACGCCCCGTAGCCGAGATGCGCGAGCAGCCTCTGGCCGACCGCTACGACGATGTGACTCTCGTTGCTTGCGCTCCGGAAGAAGCAGCAGAACGCGTCGCGGCAATCTACGAAGCACTAAAGCCATCACGGCCGCAACTGGGCCAGTGGGCCGTGCCGGCTGACGCAGAGTCGCTTGAGGATGCCGCGGAAGAAGGGCTACTTTTCGAGATTCGCGTGGGTGGCACCTCAGCGGGCATTGTGGCCGCAGAGCGTGATGATTCCTACGGATTCACTGGCTTCTGCATGCAGGAGATCGCCCTCAATTCAGCACATCGCGGACAACGTGTGGGCATCGCCGCCTTACAGCGGCTGACGCGACAAGTGCCGGCGAACACTAACGATGTGCTTTGGGGGCATATCCATCCAGACAACGTACCGTCTCTGCGTAACGCCCGAGACAGCGGGCGACAAGTGGTTACCGCTCATGTGTGGGTCACGCCTACTGGATACCGCGGAATGCCAACGACCTAAGCGGTTGAGGCACTTACTCGCCTGGTTGCGCACGCTAGATCGGAACTCCGGCAAATTCCTCGGCTTGAGGCAGAAGAGACGAAAACCCTATTCAGGCGGCATTTTTATACGTTGAACCTAAATTCCACCACGTCGCCGTCCTTCATGATGTATTCCTTGCCTTCGATGCGCGCCTTGCCCGCGGACTTGGCGTTGGCGATCGAGCCGACCTCGACCAGGTCCTCGAAGCCCACAACCTCGGCCTTGATGAAGCCGCGCTGGAAGTCGGTGTGGATGACGCCGGCGGCCTCGGGAGCGGTGGCGCCCTTGTTGATGGTCCAGGCGCGGGTTTCCTTCGGGCCTGCGGTCAGGTAGGTCTGCAGTCCCAGGGTGTCGAAGCCGACGCGAGCCAGCTTGCCCAGGCCCGACTCGACGATGCCCGCATCTTCCATCATCTCTTCGGCTTCGTCTTCTTCCAGCTCGGCGAGTTCGGCCTCGAACTGCGCATCCAGGAAGATCGCCTCGGCCGGCGCGACCAGCGCCGAAAGCTTGGCCTGCATCTCGGTGTCGGCCAGTCCGGCTTCATCGGTGTTGAACACGTAGATGAATGGCTTGGTGGTCATCAGCTGCATCGGGGCGAGCTCTTCGAGGTCCACCCCGTCGGTCTTGGCCGCGGAGTACAGGGTCTTGCCCTCTTCGAGGATCTTCTGCGCGTTGAGCACCGCGTCCACGAAGGACTTCTCGATCTTCTTTGTGCGCAGCTCCTTCTCCAGGCGCGGCAGCTGGTTCTCGATGGTCTGCATATCGGCGAGGATCAGCTCGGTGGCGATCGTCTCGATATCCGAGGCCGGGTCGACCTTGCCGTTCACGTGGATCACGTCGTCGTTGACGAACGCGCGGGTGACCTGGCAGATCGCGTCGGCTTCACGGATGGTGGCGAGGAACTTATTGCCCAGGCCTTCACCCTCCGAGGCGCCCTTGACGATGCCGGCGATGTCCACGAAGGACACGGTGGCCGGCAGGATGCGCTCGGAACCGAAGATTCCGGAGAGCACCTTCAGCCGCGCGTCCGGCAGCGGGACGACGCCCACATTGGGTTCGATGGTCGCGAACGGGTAGTTGGCCGCCAGTACCTGGGCACGGGTCAGCGCGTTGAACATGGTGGACTTGCCGACGTTGGGCAGTCCGACGATTCCGATAGTAAGAGCCACGGGAGGAAATTCTACCTTTGCTTAGGAGATGCGGGAAATGAAGTGCTTAGCGGGTTTCTGAGGAGCGCCGTCCGCCCAGGGCCCGGGCGTCGTCGCCGGATTCCTTGAGCTTGCCGCGGATTTCCTTGGGCAGCGAGAAGATGATGTCCTCCTGGGCGGTGGTGACCTCCGCGACGTCGGTGAAACCGTAGTCGGCGAGCAGGGCCAGCACCTCCTGGACGAGCACATCGGGCACCGAGGCGCCGGAGGTGACCCCGATGCTGGACACGCCCTCGAACCAGGTCTCGTCCACCTCGTTGGCGAAGTCCACCCGGTAGGCCGCCTTCGCCCCGTGATCCAGCGCAACCTCGACCAGGCGCACCGAGTTCGAGGAGTTGGCCGAACCGACCACGATCACCAGCTCCGAGCTCGGGGCGATCTCCTTGATCGCCGCCTGCCGGTTGGTGGTCGCGTAGCAGATGTCATCGCTGGGCGGATCCTGCAGGTTCGGGAAGCGCTTGCGCAGCCGGCGCACGATCTCCATGGTCTCGTCCACGCTCAGCGTGGTCTGCGAGAGCCAGATGAGCTTGTCCGGGTCCTTCACCTGCACGGTGTCGGCCTCTTCGGGGTTGTTCACGATGGTGGTGACCTCCGGCGCTTCGCCGTAGGTGCCCTCGACCTCTTCGTGGCCTTCGTGGCCGATCAGCAGGATTTCGTAGTCGTTTTTCGCAAAGCGCACGGCCTCGCGGTGCACCTTGGTGACCAGCGGGCAGGTCGCGTCGATGGTGCGCAGGCCGCGGTCCTCGGCGGACTGCACCACCGCCGGGGAGACGCCGTGGGCGGAGAACACCACCAGCGCGCCGGTGGGCACCTCTTCGTTCTCTTCGACGAAGATCGCGCCGCGGGATTCGAGTTCGGAGACCACATGCACGTTGTGCACGATCTGCTTGCGCACGTACACCGGGGCCCCGTAGTGCTCCAGGGCCTTCTCCACCGCGATGACCGCGCGGTCCACGCCGGCGCAGTAGCCGCGCGGGGCGGCGAGCAGCACCTTGCGTTCGGTGACCTGCGAGGAGGCTGCGGCGATCTGCTCGGGAGTGCGGCGAATACGCGGAATCCGAGGGATCGGCAACGAGACCGGGACAGAAGTGGAAGTAGCCATATCTCTAGTCTACGAACCCGGCGCAAGTTAGCGCATGCTCATATGATGCGCGCCACCCTTAACGGGCTGTGAGATCTGCCTCCGTGGCCGTAATCGCTGCTAGCAAGGCAGGGAACTCGGCAGCCTGACCGGGGTGCGCACCACGGCGCCGACGCCATCGGTCCCGTGATAGGCACGGCACACGTTCACCCCGCGCTGCGCCAGCTTGGCCTTGATCTGCTTCAGCGCATCGGGTGAGAATCCGTACCATTGCATATGCATCAGCACCGTGTCCCCGGGGACTGCCGCGCCGGCCCGAGCCACGGTGATCGACTTGGATTTCGCCTCCCAGTCCCGCGTGTCCCGCGTCCAGGTCCAGATTCCCATGCCGCGGCTGTCGTAGCCGCAGCGCACGCTGGCATCGATGGCGCCGTAGGGTGGCCGGCCGAAGTTCGTATGCACTCCGCTGCCGCTCAATTGGGCGCCGGCCTGCAGGCAGGACAGCGGACGCAGGTCCGGATGGCTGATCGAATGGTTGATGACCCATTGCCCCTTGGCCCGGGCCAGCGCCGCGAGGTCCACGCCGTAGCGCGATTTGTAGGAGCCGAGGCAATTACCGGTCGGAGCGAGCACCAGGCCGATGTTGTTGGTCGCCGCATAGGAAATGACCGAGTTGAAGGAGCTCAGGCTGCTCGGGCAGTCGTCGAAGGTCAGCACCACCCGGCTGGTCCGATTCGGGCCGGTGGACTGCGGGGCCGCCGGCGGCTTCGGATAGGTCGTGACATAGCTACCGCTGACCCAGCCGGTGCGCCCGGCATAACTGACTTTGTACCATCCGTTGCCCGCGCGTGCATAGGCCGGGATCGTGCTCCCGCGCGGAATGGTCACCAGAATCCTGTACGAGGTGGACGCTCCGCTGCGCAGATTCAGGCTGTCCAGGGTGCGCACCGTGGCGGCGACTACGTAGGATCCGCTGACGTAGCCGGTATGCCCTGCGTAGCTGACCTTGTACCACCCGTTGGAGGCGCGCCCGGAGACCGGGACCGCGGTGCCTTTGGGGATCGAGACCAGGATCCGATAGGCGGTGGACGGGCCGGTGCGCAGATTGAGGTTGTCGGTGGTGCGTACCTTGGCCGGCAGGTCGATGGACAGCTCCGCGGCCACAGCGATGGCCGCGCTCGCGGGGGCTGCCGCCGCGGCGGCCAGAGGCGCCATGCCCACCAGTAATCCCAAGGCCAAACAGGTCGCGGTGGACGAACGAACAAGATTTTTCTTCCCCAATGGCCACCGCATGATCCTGCATCTCTCTATGTAATTTTCCCCAATTACCGCTCAGTGTCCTCCCCCGCCCGAAGGCGGACAACGGCTTGAGGCAGGATTATCCCAATCGTTGAAAAACGCGCCGCGCACCGCCTGCGCGGCATGAAAATCCGTCATTTTTTGCCCGGATTGTGACCCTGGCACCGCCGCTCGCGCACCCCGGCGGGCACCCTGCAATCCGGCAAATCGTCGGCATTGTGCGATAGTCTCTCATGAGCCACCGGCACGTTTAATCACGGACGGGCCCCGGTTATGCAGGAGAGGACCCATGCCACCAGAAGCGCCGCGCACCATGCCGGCAACGGCCGCGGAGACCAGTGCCGAAAACCCGTGGCCGCTGCGCATACTGACCGAAAAACTGAAGATCCACATCGAGAACTCCCCGGTCACCTGGGTGGAGGGCCAGCTGCTCGAAGCGAATGTGCGCAATGGCCACGGCTATCTGACGCTGCGCGATGTGGACGCGGACAACTCCTTCTCGGTGACCGTCTGGTCCTCGGTGATGCGCAAGCTGGAATCCACCCCGGAGGTCGGCGCACGCGTGGTCGCCCGGGTCAAGCCGAGCCTGTATGCGAAAACCGGGCGGCTCTCGCTGAACGCCACCGACCTGCGCCCGGTGGGCCTGGGCGAACTGCTCGCGCGGCTCGAACGCCTGCGCCAGGCCCTGGGCGCCGAGGGCTTGTTCGCGATGGAGCATAAGCTGCCGCTGCCGGTGCTGCCGCGCACCATCGGGCTGATCACCGGCCGCGATTCGGACGCCGAGAAGGACGTGGTGCGCAACGCGACGCTGCGCTGGCCTGCGGTGCGCTTTCGGATCATCAACACCGCGGTGCAGGGAAACGACGCGGTCGCCCAGGTGCGTGCCGCGTTGTCCGAGCTGGACGCCGACCCGGACGTCGAGGTCATCGTGATCGCCCGCGGCGGCGGCGCCCTGGAGGACCTGCTGCCCTTTTCCAACGAAGAACTCATCCGCGACGTCTTCGCCGCCACCACCCCGGTGGTTTCGGCCATCGGGCACGAGGCGGACCGGCCCATCCTGGACGATGTGGCCGATCTGCGCGCCTCGACGCCGACGGACGCCGCGAAGCGCATCGTCCCGGATTTGAACGAGGAGTTCGCCGGCATCGAGCTCTCGCGCCAACGCCTGGACCGGGCGATCAACAACCTGCTGCAGCGCGAGGCGCAGACCATCACGGCGCTGCGCCAGCGCCCGGTGCTGGCCAATCCGCAGGCCATGATCGACGCGCGCGCCGAGGATCTGGGGCGCTGGCGGGAACGCTCGATGGCGCTGATCCGCCACCGGGTGCAACGCGCCGGGGACGAGCTGGGCCATCTGCGCGCGCAGATGCGTGCGCTCTCCCCGCAGCAGACCCTGGACCGCGGCTATTCGGTCACCCAGCTTGCCGATGGCACGGTGGTGCGCACCGCCGAGGAGCTGCATCCCGGCCAGGGCCTGCGCATCCGCGTGGCCGCCGGCAAGCTGAGCGCCACCGTCGACGAAATTTTCCCGGCCGCACCGGCCACCGAAGCACTTTAAGGAATGACCATGACCGAGCAAATCCCCGAAGATATCGCACAGCTCTCCTATGAGCAGGCCCGTGAGGAGCTGATGGCGGTGGTCAATCAGCTGGAGACCGGCGGAGTGCCGCTGGAAGCCTCGCTGGCGCTGTGGGAGCGCGGCGAAGCGTTGGCCGCGCACTGCGAGAATTGGCTCAACGGCGTCTCCGAACGCCTGGACCAGGCCCGCCGCCGGGTGGAAAACTCGGCCGACTAGTCCGCTCTTGCCTGCCCAGCGGCCAGTATCTTGGCTACGCTGGGCATTATGAGCATGGCATGGTGGGCACTGATCTGGGGTCTGGTTTCCGGGGCCTCGCTTTTATTGGGCGCCGCGGCGGGCTGGTGGCTGAAACTACCGCGGGCTGCCGTGGCCGGGATCATGGCCTTCGGCGCGGGCGTGCTGATCTGCGCGCTGGCCTTCGAGCTGGTCGCCGAGTCCTACGCCACCGGCGGGCTGCTGGTCACCGCGCTCGGGCTGATCTGCGGCGCGCTGCTCTACTTCTTCGCGAACCGGATCGTGGCCAAGCGCTCCCGCGCCCCGGGTTCCGCCTCGGCCTCGGGCAATGCGCTGGCCGTCGGGGCGTTGATCGACGGCATCCCCGAATCGGTGGCTCTGGGTGTCGGGCTGGTCGCCGGAGGCGCGGTGAATCCGGCGATGCTCGTCGCCATCTTCATCTCCAACATTCCCGAAGCGCTGGCCAGCACGGCGCAGCAGAAGCAGGCGGGCTAGAAGGCCGGCGGCATCTTCCTGCTCTGGGGCTCGGTGACGCTGGTCGCCGGGGTGGCCTCCTGGGCCGGGTTCGCCCTGCTTTCGCTTACCGATCCGGGGTAGACCGCCTTCGCGATCGCGCTGGCCGCCGGAGGCATCCTGACCATGGTGGCCGATACCATGATCCCCGAAGCCTGGGCCGTGGAGCACGACTTCACCGGGTTGATCGCCACCGCCGGTTTCCTCACCGCCTTCGCGGTGCATTCCGTCGGCTGAGCTCCTACTTGGTCGCGTCCAGGCGCTTGCGTTCGGCGGCGACGTCGAAGTCGGCCTTCGGCCAGAGCGGGTCGATCTCCCGCAGGGTGTGCAGCAGCAGCTCCGCCACGCAGAGCCGCGCCCGCCATTTCTGATCCGCCGGGATCACATACCAGGGCGCATCCACCGTCGCGGTGCGTTCGATGGCCAGCTCGTAGGCGCGCTGGTATTCGGCGAAGAGCAGCCGGTCCTCGACATCGGCCGGGGAATACTTCCAGTGCTTGTCTTCGCGATCCAGCCGTTCGCTCAGCCGCGCGTACTGCTCCGCGGGGCCGATATGCAGCATCACCTTGTGCAGGTGGATTCCGCGTTCGTGCAGGGCGTGCTCGAAGTCGACGATCTTCGGGTAGCGCGCCTCGATCTGCTGAGTGCTGCTGAGCTTCTGCACCCGGTGGATCAGCACGTCCTCATAGTGCGAGCGGTCGAAGACGCCGATGATCCCGGGCCCGGGCAGCCGCTGCTGAACGCGCCACAAGAAATCGTGGGCCTGCTCTTCGTCGGTGGGTGCCTTGAACGCGTGGTGGTCCACGCCCTGCGGGTCGAACAGGCCCATCACGTGGCGCACGATCCCGCCCTTGCCCGCGGTGTCCATGCCCTGCAGCACCAGCAGCAGCGAGTCGCGCAGCTGACCGTGCAGCGCGGAGGCGAAAAGCCGCTCCTGCAGCTCGGTGAGCTCCGCGGCGATGGCCTCCAGCCGCTTGGCCGCCTTGCGCTTGCTGCGTGGGGCGTCCTTCGGCCACCAGTCGGGTTCGCCGGTGGCGCGCTGGGACAGGTCGACCTCGCCGACCACGCGAAGCCGGGCCAGCAGATTCTGTGGATATTCGCTCATCGCTTCAGCTTAGCGCCCAGGCCTAGGCCTAGGCCTAGGCCTAGGCCCGGGCGCGCCAATCCTCGAGGAAAGCCGAGATGCGGCCCACCGCGTCTTTCAGATCGCGCACCGCCGGCAGGGTGACCAGGCGGAAGTGGTCCGGGGCCGGCCAGTTGAACGCGGTGCCCTGGGTGATCAGGATCTTCTGCGCCTTGAGCAGCTCCAGGGCGAACTTCTCGTCGTCGTGCATCGGGTAGACCTCGGGGTCCAGCTTCGGGAACATGTACAGCGCGCCCTTGGCCTTCTGCACGCTCACCCCGGGGATGGCCTGGAGCAGGTCGTAGGCGGCGTCGCGCTGTTCGCGCAGCCGGCCGCCGGGCAGGATCAGGTCATCGATGGACTGGTAGCCGCCCAGCGCGGTCTGGATTGCGTGCTGCCCGGGCACATTGGCGCACAGGCGCATGTTGGTGAGCAGGTTGATGCCCTCTACGTAGTCCTTCGCCTGGTGCTTGGGCCCGGAGATGGCCATCCAGCCGGAGCGGAAGCCGCAGACCCGGTAGGCCTTGGACAGCCCGGAGAAGGTCAGCACCAGCACGTCGTCGGCCAGCGCCGCGGTGTTGATGTGCACCGCATCGTCGTAGAGGATCTTCTCGTAGATCTCATCGGAGAAGACGATCAGGTTGTGCTTGCGGGCCAGCTCCAGGATCCCCTCCAGGGTCTGCTTCGGGTAGACCGCGCCGGTGGGGTTGTTCGGATTGATGACCACGATGCCCTTGGTGCGATCGGTGATCTTCGCCTCCATATCCGCCAAATCCGGCAGCCAGCCCTCCTCCTCGGTGTTCAGGTAGTGCACCGGGGTGCCGCCGGCCAGCGAGACCGAGGCGGTCCACAACGGGTAGTCCGGCGCCGGGATCAGCACCTCGTCGCCGTTGTTCAGCAGCGCGTTCAGCGACAGCGTGATCAGCTCGGAGACCCCGTTGCCCAGGTAGACGTCGTCCACCCCGATGGTCTGGATACCGCGGGTCTGGTAGTACTGCGAGACGGCGGTGCGCGCCGAGAGGATGCCGCGGGAGTCCGAGTAGCCCTGCGCGTTGGGCAGGTTGCGGATCATGTCCACCAGCACCGCGTCGGGCGCCTCGAAGCCGAAGGGCGCCGGGTTGCCGATGTTCAGCTTCAGGATGCGGTGCCCCTCGGATTCCATCCGCTGGGCGTGCTCAAGCAGTGGCCCGCGAATGTCGTAGAGCACGTTGTGGAGCTTCGAGGATTGCTTGAATTCTGCCATGGGTACACTTTCTCATGATTGGGGCGGGGAGCGCGCCTTCTTGTCGGCGCATGAACACCCGCCTAGGTTAGTTGTTCAGCAGCTTGAACCGGGTGGCGGCGGTTTCCGGGTCCAGCGCGTCGGCCCCGGTGACCATCCGGTTGATGCCGATCAGCGCCTCCTGGTCCAGCTGCTCGCTGACCTGGTCCACGACGTTTTGCGCCGGCTCGTCGAGGTCCGCACCGGCCAGCGGCACCAGCGGCGCGTCCGCGAAGATCTCCGCGCTGCCCGGGACGATGTAGAAACCCTCATCGCCGATGATCGCATCGGCGGCCGAGAGCACCAGCACCCGATCGAGCGAGGCGCGCAGCTGTCCGGGCAGCTGCTCCGCGGCCACGGTCTTCACCTCGGGCTTGGCGCATCCGGCATCTTCCAGGGCTTCCACTAGCGGGTCGCTGGCCGGCTGGGCGCCGATGAAGCTCAGCTCCGGGCAGGCGGCGGCGAGGCTGGGCACCGAATCCACCGAGTGGTGCTTGGCCTCGGCGGCGCTCATCACCAGGACCGCGGAGCCATTGGTGCCGCTGGCGGCCAGGCTGCGCGCCGCGGTTCCGGCGGTGGCCGCCCGCAGCTCGGCTGCGGTGGACTCGGCGAGGGCCACGTCGGCGTTGCCGTCGAGCACCTGCTGGTAGGGATCCGTGCTCGGCTGGAGCTCGGTGACCTGGTAGCCGGCCGCACGCAGCGCCTCGGCATAGATCTTTCCCAGCGCGCGCTGGGTGGGGTCCGTCCCGGCGGACAGGGAGAGCTCGATCCCCTTGGATTCTTCGACCGGCTCCGGGGACTGGCTCGTGCAGGCGGACAGCGTCAGCGTCGCGGCGAGGGCCAGCGCGCCGGCGGTGGTGATTTTAGCTAAATTCATCTCCCCTGAATTCTAGGCCAGCGGGTCTTGCTTTTGCGCTAGCGCACGCCGGGCGAGGTCAAACGCAGGATGCTGTCCACTCGTTCGATCCGGTTCAGCCCCAGGATTTCCTCCCGGGTGAACCAGGCCGCTTCGCTGGTGGAGCCGTCCTGCTCGTGGCGCAATGCCCCGCCGAGCAGCCGCGCCCGGTAGGTCACCGCCACCGTCTGCATCGGGTGCCCATCCCCGGAGTAGCGCTTCGCGGCGGGGATGATGCCGGTACTGACATCGAGCAGGGAGAGCTGGCCCACGTGGTAGCCGGTCTCCTCGTAGACCTCGCGGACGACCCCGTCGGTGGCCTGTTCGCCCAGGTCCACCCCTCCCCCGGGCAAGGACCAGCGCGGGGTGAATCTGGCATCGCGATGACGCATGTCCCACAGCGTGAGCAGCACCTTGGACTCGTGCTCCACCAGGGCGTAGGCCGCCAGGCGGGTGTCGAAGGGTTCACCGGTGGTTTCGGAGCGTCGTGTCATAGGCTCCAATATATCGGCCGGGCGCCGCCGGCGGCGGGATCCGAGCCGAAGGCGAAGCAGAAAACTGCCAAACATTTCAACGAACGGCGGCGGGTATGGTGAAATATTCTTATGTCATCGCACGCAGAGTCTCCCTTCGGCACCGATCTGGACGAGATCGATCGAATCATCATCGACGAGCTGGTCAGCAATGCCCGCATCTCCAATGCGACGCTCGCGCAGCGCGCGGGCATCGCCCCGTCCACCGCCTTGCTGCGCACCCGCTCGCTGGTGGACCGCGGCATCCTCACCGGCTACCACGCGGAGGTTTCGCTGGCCGCGGTGGGGCGCACCGTGCAGGCGCTGATCTCGGTCAAGCTGCGCGCCCACGACCGGGAGAAGATCGACACCTTCCGCCAGCGCATCCCGCAATTGCCCGAGGTGCTCTCGATGTTCCACGTCTCCGGCGGCACCGACTACCTGCTGCATATCGCCGTCGGCTCCACCGAGGCGCTGCGCGACTGGGTGCTGGACAACCTGGCCACCGACGAATCGGTCGGGCACACCGAAACCACGCTCGTCTTCGACCACCAGCTGGGAAACCGCGGTCCGCTGCCCTTCGGCGAACTCTAGGCCCGCCGGAGCCAAAGCCTCTGGGCAAGACAGAAGGCCCGCATCCTTGTCGATGCGGGCCTTCCTCGTACGGTGTGCTAGGCGCGGCGGCGCTGCATGACGGCGTCCAGATTCAGTTTCGGCTTGGCCGCTGGCACCGGGGCTTCGACCGGCTTTTCCACCGGCGCCGGCGCTGGGGCTTCGGTTTTGGCCACGACGCTGGCGATCGAGGCGCGTTCCTCGGCGGAGACCTCGGCGGCCAGGCGCTTGGCGCCCTCGGCGGCCTTGAGGCTGATGTGCTTGGTGGGGCGCAGCGGCTCGGAGACCGGGATCGGCTCGGGACGCACCCGGGCGACGATTTCGCGCTGCGTCGCCTCGCGCACCTCCACGTAGGTCGGCTTAGGCACCTTGGTCGGCTCCCAGGTGGCCGGCTGCTTCACGCCGCCGTCCCCGCGGGCCACGCGCACCGCTTCGGCACGCAGTTCCTCGGCGGTGATTGCCGGGGCGCGGCGGGCGGAACCCGGGCGGGCGTCGAAAACCTCATCCTCGGCTGCCTTGCGGGAGATGACCTGGTTCGCCTCGTCGGCGAAGGCCGGGGTCTGCAGGGCCTGCTCGCGGGTGGCCTGCAGATGCGCCAGCAGCTTGCGGTTGCGATCACGCACCGCCAGGGCACGCAGCGTGGCCACCGAACCCAGGGCGATGGCGAAGAAGATGCCCACGGCGGAGAAGCTCAGCGCGGTGAAGGGCGCCAGCACGAGGCCGAGAAGCGTGGCGAGCACCGCCAACAGGCCGAGCACCGCCACCGCCAACCGCCCATAGCGCACACGGATCTTCAGTCCGCTCGCGGCAGACTGCGCTCGCGTTTCGCTCTGTGACGTGCCAGCCATGGGGGTCCTCCAACACCGTTTGAACGGTCAGATCAGGTGGAAGCCGAATAGTTAGCTTCCTCGGTCAACACTATGCAACGCCGGAGGCAACCACGGGCAATTTTCTCGGTGTGTCCGCAAGAATTCGCAAGTGATGGGCACTTCTGCGCCCGCAGCGGGGGTTCGGCCAACGGACGCACCGCTTTATTCGTAGATGCGTTCTAGCATGCTGCCGCGCAGCTCCTCGCGGTTTAGTGCAAATGTTCGATGATCGCGCCATTGCCCGTCGATATGCAAGAACCCCTTGCGCAGCCCCTCATCGCGGAAGCCCAGCTTATCCACCACGCGCAGGCTCGGGGTGTTCTCCGGGCGGATGTTGATCTCCACCCGGTGCAGCGCCAGCTGTTGGAAGCAGTGGTCGATCACCAGCGCGCAGGCCTCCGGGACCAACCCGTAGCCCGCATGGGCGCCGTCGATCCAATAGCCCAGCGAGGCGGAGCGCGCCGCCCCGTACTGGATGCCGCTGACCGAAATCTGCCCGATGATCGGCGGGTTCCCCCGGTGCAGCTGCGGCAGCGTCATAATCCAGGAGTACCCGGTGCCCTCGCGCGCCGCCGCCCGCTTGGCGACGAGCAGCTGCCGGAAGCTCATCGGCTCCGGCGGTCCCAAGGGGTTCGTCGGGTCCCAGGGCTTGAGCCAGCCCGCGTTCGCCGAGCGCAGGGCAAGCCATTGCTCCTGATCGCGCAGCAGCAGCTCGCGAAGCAGCAAACGCGAGGAGGACAACTCGGGCAACGCGGCTTTTCCGCGCAGAAAACTCAGCATGCACATATCGTATCCCCGCGGAGCTCACCTGCACTTTTATGACCCACGGTCCGGGTGGCGCGTAGAGTAAGACCATGAATGCAGCCACTTCCCCACCAGCGGGCGAGAGCAAGCAGGCCCGGCGCGCCGCCGTGCGGGCAGCCCGCCGGAAGATCTCCGCGAACAGCTCGGCGCTGCTGGCCGAACAGCTCGCCGCGCGCGTGCTCGATTACCTGGATTCTTCCACCGGAACCGTCACCCGGGTCGGGCTCTACCTGTCCATGCCCGATGAACCGGACACCTCGGTGCTGCTGCCCCGGCTGGTGCAGGCGGGCATCGAGGTGTACCTGCCGGTGTGCGAACCGGAATACCAGCTGCGCTGGGCGCATTGGACTCCCGAGGTGCAGCTGGTGGACAGCGCGCGGGCCCCGGTGCGCGAGCCGGTGGGCGAACGCCACGGCGCGCGGCTCTTCGACACGGTGCACACGCTGTTCATCCCCGCACTGCTGGTCGACGAGCAGGGTCTGCGCCTGGGCCAGGGCGGCGGCTACTACGACCGCTTCCTGCCGCAGGTCGCGGACAAGGCCACGCGGATCGCCGCACTGGTCTACGCGGACGAATACGTGCCCGCCGGACATTTCCCGGTCGACGCGCACGACCGCCCGGTGGACCTGGTGATCACCCCGGAGCTGGTGCACACCATCGACCCCTAGCCGGTTGCCCACAGTTCGCCGCCGGCCGCGCGGCGAGCGTGCCGGGCGGGGTTTTGCTGGGGGCATGAGCAATTTATCCCCACGCCGCACCCCGGTGATTCCGCGGCCCCGGATCCGTGCGGCGCGCAGCCGCAGCGAGCTGTTCCGCCGCTACCGCAAACCGCTGGCGCTGGCCTTCACCCTGCTGGCCTTGGCCGCGGCGCTGAACGTGCTGGCCACCGGGCAGCTGGCCCAGCGCCAGGTGGTGGTCGCGCTGGCGGATATCGCCGCCGGGCGCACGGTGAGCGCGCAGCAGATCGAGGTGCAAAGCGTTCCGCTGGCTCCCGATGACCGGCAGGTGATCACCGAGCCGGCCGCGGTGCTCGGCCAACGCCTGGCGGTGGCGGTCCCCGCGGGCACGGTGCTGCGCGAGCACCTGCTGGTCGGACCGAATCTGCTCACCGGTGCCGCCGCCGGGACCGTCGCGGTGCCCATCCGGCTCAGCGATCCGGCGACGGTGACCCTGATTAATCCGGGCCAACTGGTGGATATCGTCTTGACCACCGGGGACGGGTTCGAGCAGCAGATCAGTTCGCGCACCATCGCCCGCGCGGTGCCGGTGCTCTGGGTACCCGGCGGCGACAGCGGCGGCGAGCTGGGCATGTTCAGCGCCGCCGGCACGCCCGGCGAAGGGATCATCGTGGTCGCCGCCGCCAATGCCAGCTCCGATGAGCTGGCCGGGGCGGTCTCGCGCGGCAAGGTGTCCGCGGTGCTGGTGAACTAGCCCCAGTGCGGCGGCTTGTCCCGCTTCATCGCTTCGGCCAGGTCCTCGGCCGGCTCTCCCCACATCCGCGGGTCATCGTCCTTGGCGCGCAGCTCGGCCAGCGGGTTCTTTGGTTGCTCGGCGTTCTCGGTAGAACCGTCCCGGCTTGCGGCCAGCGCGCGATCCACCGATTCGCCGGCGGGCACCGGCGCATAGCTGCCGGTCAGTTCGGCCTTGACGCTCAGCTGCTGGGGAGGGGCGATAACGCGCGGACGCTTCACCCGGCCGGCGGGCTTGCCGCCCGCCGGCGGAGTGCGCCCTGCTTGCTTGCTCATTTACCGTCGGGCTTCGACTCCGCGCCTTCCGCGCGCGCCGGGATCGGCGCGGGGGTCGGCACCGCCTCCTCGGCGGGCTGCGCGGCCGCCGGTTTCGGCGCTGGCTGCTCCGCCGGTTTGGCCGCCGGCTTCTTCGCGGCCGGCGGGTCGGCGGTGACGGAGCTGGCGGAGACCGGCGGGGCCATCGGCACCCGGGTGCGCGGCCCGGTGTGCGTCGCCGCGGACGCGGCCGGACGCAGCTCCAGGCTCCGGGCCAGCCGGTCGGTGACCGAGGCCGGGTCGGTGAACACGTCGATGGTCCACAGCGGCACGTAGCGCCAGCCGTGGTTCTCGAAGAATTCCGGACGCAGCCGGCTGCGTTCGCGCACGGTCAGCCCGGCATAGTGCTCGGTGCCGTCGTAGACCACGGCCAGCGGGCGTACGCCGCCGGCGCCGTCCATATCCAGTGCGTGGGCCGAAAGATCGAGCACCCCGCGGTAGTCCTCGGACACGATCGCACCGCGTTCGCGCAGGCGCCGGGCCAGATCGGAGACGAGTGCGTCGAAACGCGGGCTGCGCATGGAGCTGACTCCGGAATCCCCGGCCTGCACGCGGCCGAAGAGCTCGAAGAACTGCCGCGCCCCGCGGTACACCCGGTCCAGATCCACATCGGCCGGCAGCAGCCCGGAGACCAGGGTCATCCGCTTGCGCGAACGGGTCATCGCGGACACGAACAGCTGCTCGCCGCCGGGGCGGGAGAGCGCACCGAATTCGTGCAGCGTCTTGCCGTGCGGGGTCCGCCCGAAGCCCCAGGCGAAGATGACCGCGTCGCGGCGCACCCCGATCAGCCGGTCCATGGTGGTCACCACGAAGGGTTCAACCTTGGAGCGCAGGGCGTTCATTGCGTATTTGTGGTTGGGCAGCTGCACGCGGATCGCCTCGGCGATGGCCGCGGCGTGGGCCCGGTTCGAGGCGATCACCGCGAGCGACTCGGTGGAGTGCGCGGCGAAGTGCGCGAAGACCAGGTCCACGACCTTGGCGACCTCCGCGGCGGTGGTCTGCACGCCCTCCTCGCTGCTGGACAGCGTCCCGGTGGCATCGGGCACGTACACCCCGGTGAGCAGCGGGCTGCTTCCGGTGATCGTCACGGCCACGGGCAGGCGCGAGATGGCCGAATCGTAGTAGGTGTTCGAGAGCTGCTCGACCAGCCCCTCGTCGATGCCGCGGTACACGGTGGACAGGGTGCCGGTGACCAGCACGCGGTTCAGTGCGGTGAGCGCGGAGAGCCCGGGCTTGCGTTCCTTCAGCCGCGCGGTGGGGTCCACCGACACCTCGAAGGTCTTCGGGCCGCCGAGCATCTCGTCGCCGATCGCGATGACCTGCTTGGAGCGGCGCACCGCATCGAGCACCTCGCGCAGCGTCAGGTAGTTGGCCTCCAGCAGGATCACCGCATCGAATTCGGTGTCTGCCGGCAGCGCGCTGCCCAGCAGCAGCGGAGCCGAAACGAACACCGGGGTCAGCGAGTTGACCAGCGCCGGACCGAAGTCGAGCAGGCCGGCGACGGTGGGCGTGCCGTCCTTCAGGATGCCGCGCAGCGCCTTGGAGGCGGCCCGGTGGTCGGCCAGCGAGGCCTTCCAATTGCGTGCCAGCGCCCAGCGGATCCGGGAGGGGCCCGAGGCGATATGCGCCCCGTCGGCCAGCCGGAAGTCCGCCTCGATCTTCTCCAGCTTCGCGCCGTCGTTCATCGCGAGGAAGTCGTCCCCGGAGATCATCGCCTCCAGCGCCGACTGCCACCAGGCGAGCTCGAGCTCGGCGTCCACCGCATCCGCGTCGATTTCCCGTTCGGCGAAGTCGGCCAGCAGATCCGACAGCCCGCCCTCGGAGAGCTGCTCGGCGATCAGCGTGCGTTCGGGCAGCTCGGCCAGGTCTTCCTTGCGGTCCACCAGCGCGGCGATGGTATCCAGCAGCGTGGCGATCGGCATTTCGCGCAGCCGCGCACCGAGCTGGGCCGGCAGCACCGCGGCGAGCTTGTCGATCCGCGCGCCGGCGTCATGGTATCCGGCCTCCACATCCAGCAGCCCGCCGGGAACCGCGGGGTTCCGCTGGCTGGTGGCGTAGATCCGCCAGGCGTCGCGCTGGACGGAGACCGCCTGCAGGGCCGCCTGCAGATCGGAGACATGCATGCCGGGGCGCACGTATTCCTTGGCGATCTTGCGCAGCCGGGAGCGGACGATGGACCCCATCTCCACCCCGTGCTCGCGGCGCCAGGCGCTGGAGGCGGTGGCGGCGATCAAATCGTCGATCTCGCCTTCGAAGATGTCCGCCTCGAACTTGTCCAGCGAACCGCGCACGGCGACCAGTAGCTGCAGCTGGTCCCCCCACTTGTCGTAGCTGTCCTCCAGGCGGATCTGCGACTGCGCGGCGATCTTCTGCATGTGCTCGTGCAGGATCGGCAGGTCCCGGCCCAGCCCGCCGGCCAGGGTGAGCGCCTGCTCGGTGGCCTCCTGGTTGCGCAGCGGCGCGCCGAACCAGGGGCTGGTGGTGTGCGATTTGGAGAAGGCGCCCAGCTGCGCGGCGCGCTTGAGCTGCGCGGCGACGTGGCCGCGCTGGCCCATGGAGTCGAGCACCGAGCGTTTGAGCCGCACGGTGGTGGACGGGGCCGGATCCAGCGAGGTGAGCCGGGCCAGCTCCTGCATCGCCTGGTAGGGCGAGCAGCCCCAGCGGCTGCGCACCGAATGCAGCGACTTGACGTGCTCGTGCAAGGAATTGCGGCTTGCGCGCAGCTTTTCCAGCAGGCTGCCCAGCTGCGGTTCGGTGGCGCGCTCGTTGCGCAGGATCGCGCGGATCAGCAGGTTGCGCAGCGCCTCGGGGTCCTCATTGGGTTCCAGCAGCAGGCTGCCGGCGTCGAGCTGCTCGTTGAAGCGGCGCACGAATTCCTCAGCGGCCGAACGCTGCTCGGCGACAACCAGCACGCGCTTGCCCTGGGCGGCGAGCAGGCCGGCGGCGTTCAGCGCGGTCTGCGTGGCCCCGGTGCCGGCGGCGGCGTTGATGCTCACCGATTCACCCGAGGAGATGTAGTCCAGCATGCGCGCCTGGGATTCGTCGGCGTCCAGCAGGTAGAGCTCTTCGGCCGGATCGCGTTCGTCGCTGTTCTTGGCCAGCACGCTGGTTCCGGTGTGCACCTTGCGGGTGGCGCCGCCCGGTGCCGGAGCACTTGGCTCGCCGGAGCGCCGGGTTTTGGAGGAGTCCTTGATCAGGCTGGCGACGCGGCGCAGCCGCGAGCCGGCCGGCTCTTCGGTTTTGCCTTCGGGTTCCGCCTCGGTTGGCGTCTCGGAGTCCGCGTCCGCCGAGGCCTTGGCTGGCGCGGTTGGCTCGGCTTCGGCGGGCTCGCCGGCGTTGTCCTCGGCGCGGATCAGCGCCTCGATCACCGGGTGCGAGCCGGTGAGCTTCGCCGGGTCCGCAGGGTCGATCAGATCGGAGAAGGTGGAGACCAGCAGGCGGTGGCCGATGACCACGCCGGGGACCTCGGAGAGCTGCTGGCGCAGTGCGTCCATGCCGCGGACCGGGTCGAAGCGGGCGATGGAGTAGGCCGCGGCGTCCACCGCGTCCACGTCGATGCGGGCTTCGTGGTCGGACTCGAATTGCCGCACGAAGGCCGGGGATATCTCCGCGCGGCCTACCAGCTGCACGTCGTAGTCGTCGTGGTCCAGGTGCTTGGTCAGGGTGATCCGGCCGAGCATGATCGGGGCGGATACCGGTTCGCTTTTGCCCTCGTGCACGGCACGCCAATTGGCGACACCGGCGGCTAGGTAGCCCACGTCGATGCCGCGCTCTTCCCAGAGCTCGGAGGTTTTGGCGCTCAGCGCCCGTGCGGTGCGCCGCGCGGCGGCAAACTGCTCCGCATCATGCAGCAAGGTGGACAGGCGGGTGCGCCGACCTGCAAGAAACTGGGCCAAACCCGATGGATTTGCGTGAGTGATGTCGATGCTGTTCGACATCGACGGCGCAAATCGCAAGGTGGTGTCGGCGCCGGCACTCTGGCCCAGGGATTTCACCCAGGTGGCGACGCGCTCGGCAGCAGCATTTTGGCCACTAGTCACGACAGTTATTCCCTTCACTGAACCGACCATCACGGCGCGCCACAATGACAGCGCGCCTCCTTCCTAACGTAGTGCACGCACCGGTGAGAACCGGGGCGCGAAACACGTTTTAAACCCGGCAAGCGGAACCGGACCTCACCGAAGGTCCCCTAGAGGGGCGCTGCAGGTGAGGCGGTTCCGCTTGGCGGCCACGGGCGGACCCGTGCCAGCTAGTGCTGTGGGATTACTCCCACTCGATGGTTCCCGGTGGCTTGGAGGTAACATCCAGTACCACGCGGTTGACCCCGTCCACCTCGTTGGTGATGCGGTTCGAGATCTTCGAGAGCAGGTCGTACGGCAGGCGCGACCAGTCTGCGGTCATCGCATCCTCGGAGGAGACCGGGCGCAGCACGATCGGGTGGCCGTAGGTGCGGTGATCGCCCTGGACACCCACCGAGCGCACGTCGGCTAGCAGGACGACCGGCATCTGCCAGACTTCCTCGTCCAGGCCGGCTGCGGTCAGCTCGGCGCGGGCGATGGCGTCGGCCTTGCGCAATAGCGTCAGGCGTTCCTCGTTGACCGAACCGATAATGCGGATGCCCAGTCCCGGGCCGGGGAACGGCTGGCGTCCCACGATTTCCTCGGGCAGGCCGAGCTCGCGGCCCACGGCGCGGACCTCGTCCTTGAACAGGGTGCGCAGCGGCTCGACAAGCTCGAAGTCCAGGTCCTCGGGCAGGCCGCCGACGTTGTGGTGGCTCTTGATGTTGGAGGCACCTTCGCCGCCGCCGGATTCGACGACGTCCGGGTACAGCGTGCCCTGGACGAGGAACTTGACCGGTTCGCCCTTGCCCGCTTCCTGCTTCAGGATCGCGATCTCCGCGGCCTCGAAGGCACGGATGAATTCGCGGCCGATGATCTTGCGCTTGGTCTCCGGGTCGGTGACCCCGTCCAGCGCGGTCAAGAAGCGTTCGCGTTCGTCGGCGATGTAGAGCTTCGCGCCGGTGGCGGCGACGAAGTCCTTCTCCACCTGTTCGGCTTCGCCTTCGCGCAGCAGACCGTGGTTGACGAAAACGCAGGTGAGGTTCTCGCCGATGGCGCGCTGCACGAGGGCTGCGGCCACGGCCGAGTCAACGCCGCCGGACAGGCCGCAGATGGCCTTACCGTCGCCGACCTGGGTGCGGATGTGCTCGATCTGCTCCTCGGCAATATTGCCGGCGGTCCAGTCGGCCTTCAGGCCCGCACCGTTGTAGAGGAAGTTCTCCAGGATGTCCTGGCCGAACTCGCAGTGCTTGACCTCTGGGTGCCACTGCACGCCGTAGAGGCGCTTGGCCTCGTTGGCGAAGGCGGCGACCGGGGCCCCTGCCGTGGTGGCGAGCACCTCGAAGCCTGCAGGTGCCTCGGAGACGGAGTCGCCGTGGCTCATCCACACGTTCGGTGCCTTTTCGGCACCGGCGAGCAGCGAACGGGCATCGCCGTTGAAAGTCGTTTGGGTCGAACCGTATTCGCGCAGGCCGGTCTCCGCGACGGTGCCGCCCAGAGCGTTTGCCATGGCCTGGAAGCCATAGCAAATGCCGAGGACCGGGATACCGGCTTCGAAGAGGTCTGCACCAACACTCGGCGCACCCTCGGCGTAAACGCTGGAGGGACCACCGGAGAGGATGATCGCTGCAGGGTTCTTGGCCAGGATGGCTTCGGTGGACAGGGTGTGCGGAACGATCTCCGAGTACACACGGGCCTCACGTACGCGGCGAGCGATGAGCTGCGCGTATTGGGCCCCGTAGTCGACGACCAGAACCGGCTTATGTTCTGGGGTGAGGGGAGCAGTAGTCACAAGCTCTAGTCTACGCGGTTCACCGGGCGCGAAATAGCGCATGACGTGTCATCAGCGTCACCCGGAGCATGAGGTGGTGCGGATGCATCGGGCGCGGAAAGCAAAAATCCCCGCCACGATGATGCGTGGCGGGGATGCTGCGGGGCCTAGTAGCGTTTGGCGGCCTTGGGGTGGGCAGCCAGCTCGGCGTCCACCTCGGCGTGCACCGTGCGTTCGGTGAAGAAGGAGAGCAACGGGATCACCCCGCCCAGGGCGATGGTGATGAAGCGGCTAAATGGCCAGCGCATCAGCGACCAGAGGCGGAAGTCGGCGAACAGGTAGACCACGTACATCCAGCCGTGCACGATCAGGATGCCCAGCGAGATGTTCACTCCCCCGCTGATTTCGGCGCGGTTGAGCATCGAAATGGTGTTGGCGGTGCCGCCCAGCAATTCGCCGCCGACAAACAGCTCCAGCTGCCAGAAGTACTTGAAGATCATTTCCGCCACCAGCAGCAGCAGCATCACGCCGGTGGCGTAGGCGAACACCTTGTAGAAGATGGCGGCCGAGCGGATCTGGGCCGGGGTGCCACCGAATTTGCGGGGGCGGGCGGCGGGAGTGGTGCTGGACATCTGCAAGGAGTCCTTTCCGAAGGTGGGAGGTGGGGGCTAGTTCTCTAGGTGCTTCTCGCGGGCGGCACTCTGCGCGGCGGCTTCGGCGATATCGTCCATGCCGCGCTGGTAGTCATCGCGCACCAGCCGGTACCAGAGGAAGAAGGCGAAGCCGGCGAAGACGACCCATTCGATGCCGTAGAAGACGTTCAGCCAGTTGATCTGCGGCTCCTGGGGCTGCGGACCGACGTAGATCGCGTCGATGCCCGGCTGGGCGGCCGGCTGGCCGTCGACGCTCAGTGCATGTGCGGTGACGAACCCGGAGTACAGGTCCTGGTCCCAGATGTTGGCCAGCTGCGCGGTGGACAGGGTGGCCAGCGCCGGGTTGCGCACATCGTGGTTCAGCTCCGGGCCTTCGGGCGGCAGCAGGCGCCCGGTGATCTCCACCGTGCCCTCGGGGGCCGCGGACGGGGTGCCGGTTTCCGGCTGCCAGCCGCGGACCACGGCCATCGCCTCGCCGTCCGGTGCGCCGTCTACGGCGAAGGCCGCTACCACCCAGCTGCCAAGGCGGTCATCGTCCACGCGGCCCTCGACCAGCACGTCGGTGCCGGGCAGGAATTCGCCGGAGAGGGTGACGATCTGATCCGATTTGGTGCCTAGCATCTCCACACCCGGGGTGTAGTGCTCGGTCAGCGGGACCGGGACCTCGGTTTCGTCGATTTTGACGGCCGGTTCGGTGGAGGAGGCCCCGAATTGCCAGCCCGAGAGGGCCACAAATCCGGTGGCCACGAGCAGCGCACCGAGCAATGCGGCGATCCATTTGGGTTTGAGAGCGGTTTTCAGCACACTCCAACGGTACTTCGATTGCTTGTAGAAGTTCCACTGGGCACGGGGTGAGATTGGCCTAACCCGATAGCTTGCGCACTTTGGGAACCATCCGGCATCCCCGTTCGTTGAAGGCGCGTTAAACGCCGCAGTCCCGCCGCACCGGGGATCGGCGTGACGGGACTGCGGTGAAGTGATTTAGAAGCGGTCGGACTCATACGGCGAGAGGACCACGTCGACGCGCTGGAATTCCTTGAGCGTCGAGTAGCCGGTGGTGGCCATCGAGCGGCGCAGCGCACCGACCAGGTTGGAGGTGCCGTTGGTCTCGTGGGACGGGCCGAAGAGCACGTTCTCCAGGCTGCCGACGGTGCCGATCTGCGCGCGGTCGCCACGCGGGCTGGCCTCGTGCACGGCCTCCATGCCCCAGTGGAATCCTGCCCCGGGAGCTTCTTCGGCACGCGCCAGGGCGGTACCGAGCATCACCGCGTCGGCGCCCATGGCGACCGCCTTGACGATGTCACCGGAGTTGCCCAGGCCGCCGTCGGCGATCACGTGCACGTAGCGTCCGCCGGTCTCTTCGATGTAGTCGCGGCGGGCCGCTGCCACATCGGCGATGGCGGTGGCCATCGGGGCGTGGATGCCCAAGGTGCGCCGGGTGGTCGAGGAGGCGCCGCCGCCGAAGCCGACCAGCACGCCGGCCGCGCCGGTACGCATCAGGTGCATGGCCGGGGTGTAGCCAGCCGCGCCGCCGACGATGACCGGGACGTCGAGCTCGTAGATGAACTGCTTGAGGTTCAGGGGTTCGGTGGTCTGCGAGACGTGCTCGGCAGAGACCGTGGTGCCGCGGATGACGAAGATGTCCACGCCGGCATCGAGCACGGTCTTGTAGTGCTCTTGGGTGCGCTGCGGGGTCAGCGAGCCCGCCACGACCACGCCGGCCTCGCGGATCTCGGAGATGCGCGAGCTGATCAGCTCGGGCTGGATCGGTGCCGCGTAGAGCTCCTGGAGCTTCGCGGTGATCTTCGAATCGTTGCGGACCGATGCCTCGGACTTCAGTCCCGCGATTTCGGCGAGCACCGATTCGGGGTGTTCGTACCGCGTCCACAACCCTTCGAGGTTCAGCACGCCCAGACCGCCGAGCTTGCCCAACGCGATGGCGGTGGCCGGGGAGGTCACCGAATCCATCGGTGCGCCCAGGATGGGGGTGTCGAACTGGAAGGCGTCGATCTGCCAGGACACCGAAACGTCCTTGGGATCACGGGTGCGGCGATTCGGTACGATCGCTACGTCGTCCAGGGAATATGCCTTCGTGGCCCGCTTGCCACGGCCGATCTCAATCTCGTTACTCACCAGACAAGGTTACCAAGTTCCGCGCAGATTCCCGCTTTATCTCACGCGGCACGCCCCGCACCAATACAGGTACGGGGCGTGATTCCGGGAAAAATCGGTGAGCAAGCTCACCGCGATCCGCCTTAGCCGGCCGGATTCAGCGTGGCCAGAGTGCCCGCCAGGGCGGTGGCGGCGCGTTCCTCGGCCTGCGCGATGCGCTCCATCTGATCGGCCATGCGCTCGAAGAGCTCGCTGCGGACTTCGGGATCCACGTCCGGATCGATCATTTCGCTCAGGTCGATCCAGTCGGCGCTGAGCTGCGCGTAATCCGCGGCGTGTTCTGCCAGCGGTTCCAAGCCGGGTAGTTCCGCGCATTCGTCGAGGAAGTCCGCGTAGAGCCCGCGCAGGCCGCCGAAGCCGCCGAAGCGGGTGTCGGTCATGAAGCCGTGCAGCTGGGCCAGCCCCGCGCTCAAGCGCTGCGGATCGGCGAAGATCTGCGTCCAGCCCTTCTTGGTGCTGGTGTCGCGCAGCCGTTCGGCCCAGGTGTGCATGCCGGCGATGCCGAAGCGGTTGGCGAAATGCACCGGGATCCCCTTCAGCTCGGCGGTGCCCAGCAGCCGGCCGTTGGTTTCGGTGATCGCCTCGAGCACATTCGCGGTGAGCGTTTCAAGCTTGGGCGAACGGCGCGAAGGAATCCACGCCTGCCAATGCTTTTCCTTCTTGCGCTTGGCGCGGGCGGCGGCCAGATCGCTCGGGCTGATCGGCATCAGCGAGCCCGATCCGTCGTCGACGAGCAGGTCATCCTCGTGTTCGCCGACGATGGCCAGGTCGATGGTTTCGGCCTCATCGACCTCGCTGGATTCGATCCAGGGCAGGGCACCGACTGCCACGCGCACGACTACCGCACGTCCGGCGTCCAGCGCGTGGTCCAGGTATTCGGCGGCGCGCTGCGCCGAACCGGTGGTGCGTTCGTTGACCTTCGCCCCGCTGCGGGTGAGCAGGTTCTGCGTGTACGGCTCGGGGTGTGCGCGGGTGACGATGGTTGCGGTGGTCACCTCTTCGTACTCGAAGGTGAAGACCATGAAGCCGATGCCTCCGGCCAGACCGGCCAGCAGGGCCTCGCTCATCGGTTCGCCGGTGGCGGGATTGGTCACTCCGGCCTGGGTGAGCACCCGATGCCAGAGGCCCGCGTCGTACTGCACAACGTCGGTCGGAGCCGGGTATTCGGGAAGCTCCTCCGCCGGTGACGGTGACGGGGCTGGCGCAGGGGCCGGCTTGGGCTTCTTGCCGGTTTTCTCTGCCGCCCTGGCATCCCGTGCTTCCTTGGCGTAGTTCCGGGCGGCCGCGGCGCGCACGGCCTTGGGGCCTTCGGGTTTGTCTGTCAGGATGTTCTTGCGCGCGGTCGTATAGCTCTCCCCGGTACGTTCCATGCGTTCGCGGGCGAGCTTCTTCAGATTCGCGGGTTGTGCCAAGATAATGTCCTTCGTTCACGGATACGCGCAGGCGGGTAGCTCCCGCGCACCGGTGGGTGCCGCCGTGCCTTCATTCTACGTGGGCACGGCTGCCGCTTTCATCCACTGGACGCGCAGGCCTTGGCGTTCCCCCTTGGCTCCCTGCGGTGGCGTGCCCCGCGCGGTGGACGGAGTTCTCCCGCTAACCGGTGGCTAGTCCCAATACGTATTACGCCGCGGCTGCTGCTCCGGATCAACATGCTTCGGCAAAATCACATGCGGCAACCCATCCACCAGCACCACCTGGATCCGCCCCGCATCGGCATCCATATGCGCACCACGGCACAAAGCCCCCAGATTGCCCAGCTTCGTCTGCCCGCCCAGCCACCACGGATCAATATGGTGGAACTCCACCTTCTCCGGCGGCTCGGTGCAGCCGGGCACAATGCACCCGCCATCGCGGGCCAGCACCGCCCGCTTGAGCTTCTCCGGCACGATGCGTTGGGCCCGGCCATAATCGAGCAGTTCGCTCTTCGAGTTGAACACCGCCGGAATGATCTCGGCCTGGCACAAGAGCCGTCTCAGCTCGCCGGGCGGCAGATGCACCCCGTGCGCGGTGCGCGCATCCCCGGCAGCCAGGTCTTGGAGGTTTTCGAGCTTCAGATGCACGATCACCTCCGGCCGGATCCGCCGCCCGCCTCCACCAGTGGTGGTGAGGATGTCCAGCAGTGCGTTCAATGCCCGTTCGGGTACGGTCGCGATGGTTTCGGTCTCTTCGGGGTCCCAGCGTGCTTCGTTGCCCACGCCTTCGGGAAGGAAATCCGGGAGACCAGAACCGGAGGTGCTTGATTCGGTGGTGGATTCCGGTGCGGGAACGTCAGACGCAGCGTCTTCAGCCTCGTCGGTGCCGTTCTGTGCGCTGCCGGTCGACTCGGTGGCGCCGGATGCTTCTGCTTCGTCGTGGGACGGTGCAGGGTCCCCGGGGTTCGTGCGCACCGCCTGCCCCACCCGGGTGCGCGGATTATTGGCCTGCGCGATCAACGAATCGAGCACCTCGCCCTCCAGCGTGCTCACCCGCAAAAGGAACTCCCGGCTGAGCGCATTGCGCACCGGCAACGCATGCAACCCGCGCCGAAGCGAGGCCTTTGTGGCGGTGCCCGGCGTGGTGGCGGCGTTGTTGATCAGCTGCGTCACGTGCTTCTCGGCTTCTTTCACGCTCTGCGCCCCGCGCAGCACCTCGGCGGCGTGTTCTTCCACCGCCCGCCCGTCCGTGTGCAGGAGTGTCGGCTCGGTGCCGGTGCCTTCGAAGGTCAGGTCTTTCGGTTCGCGTTTGGCCAGCTTGCGGCTGGTCTCCTGCACGAGGGCCGGGTGCAGCACCGGGGTGCGGGCGGGGTCCGGGGCGGTGAACAGCTCCGAGAGATGGGTGAAGCGCGGCGGGAGCAGGTTTCCTGCCGGGTCCCGGCGGCCAATGAGGTCGCTCGCGTCCTGGACGAGGCCGGCCGCTTCGGCATAGGGCAGGTGGAGCCAGGACGCTAAGAGGGCGGCGGGGTCCAGGAAGCTGGCCCGCCCGGCGCAGCGGCGCGCTTCCCGGGTGGTGTCGGCTCCGGCGGTGCGCAGCGCGTCGAGTTCGTCCGTGTGGAGGGTGTGGGCGTTGGTGGCCGCGATGCGGTCCGCGGCGGCCACGCGCATCCGGGCGGCTTCATCGGCCAGTGCTTGTCCGGCGGTGGCCAGTTCCAGGGCCAGGCGCGGGTCCTCGGTGCCGGCCAGGTGTTCGCGCAGGGTGGCGAGCAGCTGCGTCGTGCCGGTGAATAGGGCCCGCAGGTCGGTGCCCGCCAGGCTCGGGGACAAGCCCGGGCCGGTGAGCTCGGTGAGCTTCCGGTCCAGCTGGCTGAGGGTGTCCCCGAGGGCGGTGGTGTTCATGGGTTCGAGTATGCCCGCGAACAAACAGGGGGTGGGCTTGCGGAGCGCGGACTGTGGATAAGCTTCCGCGCGGGAAAAACCGGGCGCTATGCCGGCTTGCTTGCGAGCATCAGCAGCGGGACCAGCTGCCGGGAGGTGATCGCCGCGCTCAGGTTCGCCACGGCCAGTGGGCCGTCCTCGCGCAGGACCAGCGGGGTGGCCAGCGGGTCGGTTCCCGCCGCCAGCGCCCCGCGCATCTGCTCCAGGACCTCGAGCACCTCCACGGTGCGCTCGACCTGCCCGGTGATCGCAAACCCGGCGTCCTTCAGCGCGCCGGCGTAGTCCGCGGCGGATTCCACGAAGGAGGCCTCGGCCCGCTCGGCCCACGGCATCGGGTAGGGCAGGTTGTTGGTGCCCATCAGGTCGTAGATGCCGAAGACCGCCCCGGGGCGCAGCAGCCGCCAGACCTCCGCGAAGACCGAAGGCTTGTCGGCCAGGTTCATGCCCACGTGCATCAGCACCGCCGCGTCGAAGCTGGCGTCGGCCAACCCGGTGTCGTGCCCCGGGCGCCGCAGCATGGTGATAGATCGATCCAGCGCGCAGTTCGCGTCCAGCTCCCGGGCGAGGTCCACAAATTCGGCGGTGATGTCCACCCCGGTGACCAGGGCGCCGCGCATGGCGAAGCAGCGCGCCGGCCCGCCCAGGCCGGCGCCCACGTCGAGCACCCGGGTTCCCGCGCCGAGTCCGAGGGAATTCGCCACGAAGCTGGTCGCCTGCAACCCGCCGGTGTGGAAATGGTCCGCCTCGCGCAACTGAGCCGGCTTGAAGGCCTGCGGATCCACTCCCGCGCTGCGCAGCGCGGCGAAGACCCGATCGCGCAGGGTGCCGCTGGTGTACCGGTCGAAGGATGGCTCGATGCTGTTCATCACTTGCTCCTTGGCAGCCGCGAGAGACGTGCAGGTCCCCGAGCTCGCGCGGGGTGCGACTCTCCTGTGCTCTTTAGTTTAAACCCTGCGGCGCCCCCGTGAACATGGCAAAGCGCCCCGGTCCTTCCGCTGGGGAAGGTCCGGGGCGCTGGGCCTGGCTGCTTTAGCGTGAACGGTAGTTCGGCGCCTCGACGGTCATCATGATGTCGTGCGGGTGCGATTCCTTCAGCCCGGCCGAGGTGATGCGCACGAACTTGCCGCGGGCCTTCAGCTCGGGGATGGTGCGCCCTCCCACGTAGAACATCGTCTGGCGCAGGCCGCCGGCGAGCTGGTGGACCACCGCGGAGAGCGGGCCGCGGTATGGAACCTGGCCCTCGATGCCCTCGGGGATCAGCTTCTCGTTGGAGGGTGCGTCGGCCTGGAAGTAGCGGTCCTTGGAGTAGGAGGTGTTCTTGCCGCGGGTTTCCATCGCGCCCATCGAACCCATGCCGCGGTAGGCCTTGAACTGCTTGCCGCCCATGAAGACCAGGTCGCCCGGGGATTCGGCGGTGCCGGCCAGCAGCGAGCCGAGCATCACCGAGTCGGCGCCGGCGACCAGCGCCTTGCCGATGTCGCCGGAGTGCTGCAGGCCGCCGTCGGCGATCAGCGGCACGCCGGCCGGGATGGCGGCCTTGGCGGCCTCGTAGATGGCGGTGACCTGGGGCACGCCCACGCCGGCGACGATGCGGGTGGTGCAGATCGAGCCCGGGCCCACGCCCACCTTGATGGCGTCGGCGCCCGCGTCGATCAGCGCCTGGGCGCCCTCGCGGGTGGCGGCCTGGCCGCCGATGACGTCCACATGCGCGGCGGCCGGATCCTTCTTCAGCCGGGCGATCATGTCCAGCACGCCCTGGGAGTGTCCGTTGGCGGTGTCAACCACCAGCGCGTCCACGCCGGCCTCGATCAGCGTCATCGCCCGCTCGTAGCCTTCGCCGAAGAAGCCCACGGCGGCGGCGACGCGCAGCCGGCCGTCCTCGTCCTTGGTGGCCAGCGGGTACTGCTCGGCCTTGTCGAAGTCCTTGACCGTGATCAGCCCGGTGAGCACACCGGAGTCGTCGACCAGCGGAAGCTTCTCGATGCGGTTCTTGGAGAGCAGCTCGATCACGGTATCCCGGGCGACGCCCTCCTTGGCGGTGACCAGCGGCATGCCGGTCATCACCTCGTAGACCTTGGTGGTCATGTAGTTCTCGCGCGGCACGAAGCGGGTGTCACGGTTGGTGATGATGCCCAGCAGCTTGCGGTTCTCATCGATGACCGGAAGGCCCGAGACGCGGTACTGGGCGCAGAGGTCGTCCCATTCGGCCAGAGTGGCGCCGGGGTGCACGGTGACCGGGTCGGTGATCATGCCCGACTCGCTGCGCTTGACCTGGTCCACCTGCTTGGCCTGGTTCTCGATGGACAGGTTGCGGTGGATCACGCCGATGCCGCCCTGGCGAGCCAACGCGATTGCCATGGAAGCCTCGGTTACGGTGTCCATCGCCGCCGAGCTGATCGGGGTCTGGATGTTGATGCGCTTGGTGAAGCGGGTGGTGGTGTCCGCGTCGGAGGGGATCACATCCGTGGGGCCAGGCAACAACAAGACGTCGTCGTAGGTGAGTCCTTCAAAGGCAAAGGGGTTGAACTCAGTCACGTAAGAACCTTTCGGAGCGAAAGCGGAGGTTGCTTAAATGGTAGATCCCTTTTGGGGTGCTGACGATTCCCGTCGGAGATCTGTGTCTAAGCTAACGTCACAGGGCCGGTTTTTTATTCCTTGTTCCAGCCAGTGGCCCGCGTGAAGGAGGCGGCGAAGCGATCGGCGGCGCTGGTCACAAAAGTCTTGGACAAATGCGAATCGTCCAGGTACACCAGCACGTTGCCGATCACCGCCTTGCAGGTGCCCGCCGGGCAGAGCAGCTCGGTCAGATCCAGCGAGACCACCCGGGAGCCGTAATCGTGGGTCTGAAGGAACCGGTCCACCGGGTTCACCTCAGCCAGCTTGTCGGTGGCCGGGGCGTCGCAGGCCTCGGGCGCGGCCCGGTTGCGGTCCACGCATTCGGGGATGGAATATTCATAGCGCGGGGTGTCGCGCATCGCGATCACCTGGCTGCCGGCCTGCACGAAGGGCTCGATGGCGCCGGCGTAGTCATCGGCCATGATCTCTTGGGCTCCGGCGCTGCGCCCGGCGTCGTCGGTCCAGGTTGCGGTGCGCGTGGCCACGGTGAGCACCATTTCCGGGGCCAGCGCCTCCACGTAGTCACGGGCCGCGGGCAGGAAGGCGGCGCATTCGGGGTCATCCAGGTTATCGGTGGAGCCGTAGCGGCAGCCCGGCTGGTAGATCATCACCCAGCTGCCGCCGGCCTCTTCGACGGTGCGCGCGGCGGCCTCGGACCAGTGCTGCACATGGGAGTCGCCGAGCAGCACCAGATCGGGCTTGGCCGCCGGATCCCCACCCTGGTTGCAGAACAGGATCGCAGGATCCTCGGGGGTGTGTGCACCGCTGCAGTTCTCACCCGGGGTCTGCCATTCGGTGTCCAGTTCGGTGCGCAGCGGCAGGGTGAGCGCGGCCGGGGACGGGTCCCAGGTGTCGGTGGCCATCGCCCCGGGGTTCTCCTCCGGGGCCTGCGCGGCGGCCTGCGCGCGGCGCTTTTCGACATTTGATTCCCAGGCGGCGATCGGCACGGAGGCCACCGAGAGGGCCACCACGATCACCAGCGCCTGGCTGACCAGCTTTGGCTGGCCCAGGAAGCGCAGCACCGGCAGGGCGCCGGCGCGCTGCACGGCCAGCAGCGGTTTCTCCACCCAGCGGGTGCTCGCCGCCGACAGCGCGATGGAGCCGAGAATCAGCAGCGCCCCGGCCAGCGGCGAGGCATGGTCCACCGGGGCCAGGTGCAGGTAGAAGACCAGCAGCGGCCAGTGCCACAGGTACATGCCGTAGGACAGTTCGCCGAGCTTCACCAGCGCCGCGTTGCCCAGCCAGCCGGCGGGGTTGATCCGACGTGCGGTACCCGGGGCGATGACCAGCAGGGCGGCACCCAGGGTGGGCACCAGCGCGAGGAAGCCGGGAAATTGGCCCTGCACGTCGAGCAGCGCGCCGCAGCCGATGATGATCACCAGTCCGGCCCAGCCGCCGATCCGGCGCAGCGCCTCGGGCAGCCGGGAGAGGGCTGGCAGGCCCAGGGCCAGCAGCGAGCCGAGCGCGAACTCCCAGAGCCGGGTGCCGGTGTGGAAGTAGGCCAGCTGCTGATCGGCCGCGGTGAGGTAGATGGAGTAGCCCAGCGAGCCGGCGAAGATGGCGGCGAACATGATGGCCGCGATCTTCGCGAAGCTGTGCCGGGAGAAGCAGCGCCGCCAGATGAACGCGGCGCCGATGAGCAGCAGCGGCCAGAGCAGGAAGATCTGGCCTTGGACCGAAAGGGACCAGAAGTGCTGCAGCGGGGAGGCGGCGGAGGTGTTGAAGGCGTAGTAGTCCACCTCGGCGGTGGCCAGCGTCCAGTTCTGGATGAAGAACAGGGAGGAGAAGGCTTCCTGGATGAGCGCCAGCCAGCGGGTTCCGGGAAGCACCAGCCAGGCGGTGAGCACGGTGGCGATGATGATCAGCGCCGCCTGCGGCAGCAGCCGGGAGAAGCGGTGCAGCCAGTGGCCGAGCACCGAGGGCTTGTCCCCTCCCTGGAGCTTGCGCGCCAGCGAGCCGGTGAGGAAGAAGGCCGAGAGCATCAGGAAGATGTCCACGCCGCCGGAGACCCGTTGGAACCAGATGTGATAGCACATCACCAGCAGCACGGCGAGCGCGCGCAGGCCCTGCAGATCGGCACGGAATTCCGTGCGCGGCACGGTGCTCCGTGGGCTGGGGATCGCTGATGACACGCGGTGCCGCTTTCCTCGTCGATTGGTGGGCAATTGTCCAAGATGGCAGTGATCGGCACCGGACAACCAAAGATTCTACCAAGGGCAGCTCCTTTTGCGCATAACGCGAGCTGTGCGAGCGCACCAGAGCCGGATAAGACTATCGGGCAAACCGGGATGACGTGCGGAATTTACCCCTCGGGCCGGGGCGAACTGTTTCTGTCACAGTGGGCGCGCCTCGCCCCGCGGCGGTGAAGCGCTGAGCGGCCGAAACCGCGCTCGCACGATATTGACTAGACTCATGATTGATTCTATTCACCTTTGCTCCAGGAGATTGCCCGATGCCACCGACTCCCCCGCCGCCAGGGCGGCGTGAACGCAACAAGCAGGCAAAGCTTGAACGGATCATCGCCGCGGCCAGCGAGCTATTTGCCGCCCGCGGTGTTGATGAGGTCACCACCCAGCAGATCGCCGACGCGGCGGACATCGGCACCGGCACCCTCTTCCTCTATGCCAGGACGAAGGGCGAGCTGCTATTGCTCGTGCAGAACCACCGCTACGCAAACTCCCTGGAGCAGGGCAACACTGCGGCCGCCGCGGCCTCGAATGCGCTCGACGCGATCATGGCGCTGCTGCTGCCGGTGATCGAGTGCAACCGGGTGCAGATCGAGAATGGGCGCACCTACCTGCGCGAAATGCTCTTCGGCGATCCAACCGAACCGCATCATGGCGAAGCGTTGACCATCGTGGGGCGCACCGAGCAGGCCATCGCCGACATCCTGGTCGCGCATCGGAGCCTGGACGCTGGGAAAGCGGCAACGCTGGCGCGAGTCATCTCCTCGGTCCAGTTCGTGGCCATGGCTTCGGCTATCGACCCGGAGATCTCCAGCGCGCAGCTAGCCGAGGGCCTGCGCGCCCAGATCGACGCCATCCTTCCGGGCTAGCCGGCGGAGCACAGGCGGAACGGGAGCATGGGTGCGTTCCGCTAGGGCACGGTGATGACCACTTTTCCCCGCAGGCCGCCTTCGACCATGGCACTAAGGGCTTCGGGGACTTGAGCAAAGCCAAAGGTCTTGCCGACTACCGGCTTGATGGCACCGGAGTCCACCAGCTCGGTGATGCGGCGCAGTTGGCTTCCGCTGGGCTCCATGAAGAGGAACTCGTATTTCACGCCCAGCCTCTTGGCTTGCCGGCGGATTTTTGAGCTGAGCGCACGGGTCACCAGCCCCACGACCGGGCTCAAGCCGCTCTCGGCGGCAAATTCCGGGGTGGGCGGACCGGTAATTCCAATGGCCTTGCCGCCGGCGCGAAGAATCGTCAACGACCTGGAGAGGTTCTCACCACCCAGGCTGTCCAGCACCAGGTCGAAATTCGACAGCTCCGCTGCGAAGTCTTCGGTCCGGTAATCGATCACCTGGTCCGCGCCGAGGGCACGCAGGAACTCGGCGTTCTTCGCGGAGGCAGTGGTGACCACGTGGGCGCCGAGGTGCTTTGCCAGCTGGATGGCGATGGTGCCCACGCCGCCGGCGCCGGCATGGATGAGGACCTTGTGCCCCGGCTGCAGGTTCCCCCGCTCGACCAGCGCCTGCCAGGCGGTGAGGGCCACCAGGGGAAGCGATGCGGCCTGCGCCTCATCGATCGACTTCGGCGCCAGCGCAACATCTGCCTCGTCCACGGCGATGCGTTGGGCAAAGCCACCGATCCGGTGATCGCGCGGCCGAGCATAGACCCGGTCTCCGCGGGCAAAGCCTTGGACGCCCGCCCCGACGCCGATGACGGTGCCGGCCACATCGTGGCCGAGGACCAGCGGCAGCTTGTAGGGCAGGAACGCCTTGAGCTGACCGGTGCGGATCTTCTCATCCAGCTGGTTTGCGCCGGCCGCCGCGATGTCGATGAGCACATCATGCTCCCCCACCCCGGGTTCCGGGACCTCGGCTTCCCGCAGGGTGCCCTTGTATTTCTCGATAATGAATGCGCGCATGCGTGCTCTCCTGGTGCAAGACGGTTGGCCATAGCCGATTAACTGATTCAAATCAATTATGAGCGCGCTCATTATTACTGTCAATGTTGACGCTTGTCACCTGAAGACGGCAAAAAGCCGCCGCCTCCCCCGCAAGACTGACGTCTTTAGGGGGAAGCGGCGGCTTATTGGTACTGCTAGTGGGCGTGAGCCTCTTCCTCGGGAGCCTTCTCGGCAACCAAGGTTTCGGTGGTCAGCACCAGGGCAGCGATCGAGGCCGCGTTGAGCAGCGCCGAACGGGTGACCTTGACCGGGTCGATGACCCCTGCGTTGAGCAGGTTCTCGTAGACGCCGGTCTTGGCGTTGAAGCCCTCGTTCGGGCCGGTTTCGGCCACCTTGGAGGCTACTACCGCGCCGTCGAATCCGGCGTTGGTAGCGATCCAGAACAGCGGCTGAACCAGGGCGCGGCGCACAATGCCCACGCCGGCTGCCAGATCGCCGGTCGCCGAGGCGACGCGGGCGTCTTCGTCCAGGGCCGAGAGCGCGTCAACCAGTGCGGTACCGCCACCGGCGACGATGCCCTCTTCGAGCGCCGCGCGGGTGGAGGACACGGCGTCCTCGATGCGGTGCTTGCGTTCCTTGAGCTCGACCTCGGTGGAGGCGCCGACCTTGATGACACCGATGCCGCCGGAGAGCTTGGCCAGGCGTTCGGCCAGCTTTTCGCGGTCCCATTCGGAGTCAGTGCGGGCGTGCTCTGCGCGCAGCTGGGCTACGCGCTCGGCGACATCTTCCTCGGTTCCGGCGCCATCAACGATGGTGGTCGAATCCTTGGTGATGGTCACGCGGCGGGCGGAACCGAGAACCTCGGTGCCGACCTGGTCCAGCTGCAGGCCGAGTTCGGCCGAGACCACCTGGGCGCCGGTGAGGATCGCCAGATCCTGCATCATGGCCTTGCGGCGGTCGCCGAAGCCCGGAGCCTTGACGGCTACCACGTTCAGCAGGCCGCGCAGCTTGTTGACCACCAGCGTGGACAGGGCTTCGCCCTCGACGTCCTCGGCGATGATCAGCAGTGGCTTCTTGGTCTCCAGCACCTTTTCCAGCAGCGGCAGGAATTCTGCCACGGTGGAGATCTTGCCCGGGTTGATCAGCACGACGGCGTCTTCCAGGACAACTTCCTGGCGTTCCTGGTCGGTGATGAACTGCGGGGACAGGTAGCCCTTGTCGAACTGCATGCCCTCGGTGAGGACCAGTTCGGTGGCGGTGGTCGAGGACTCTTCGATGGTGATCACACCGTCGGTGCCCACGGTCTTGAAGGCCTCGGCGAGCAGTGCGCCGATTTCCTCATCCTGTGCCGAGATGGCTGCCACGTTGGCGACCTTGTCTTCGACCGCCACGGCGTTGGCCTTCAGGCGTTCGGCGACAATCTCCACCGCCAGTTCGATGCCCTTGCGGATATCGCCCGGTGCGGCGCCGGCCGCTACGTTCTTCAGACCTTCCTTGACCAGTGCCTGTGCCAGCACGGTCGCGGTGGTGGTGCCGTCGCCGGCCACATCGTTGGTCTTGGTGGCGACTTCCTTGGCCAGCTGCGCGCCAAGGTTCTCATATGGGTCTTCCAGATCGATCTCACGCGCAATGGTGACACCGTCGTTGGTGATGGTCGGGGCGCCCCAGCTCTTGGCGAGCACCACATTGCGGCCGCGTGGGCCGAGGGTGACCTTCACCGTGTTTGCGAGCTTATCGATGCCCGCTTCGAGGGCGCGTCGCGCTTCCTCGTTGAATGCTAGCTGCTTAGCCATGCATTAACTCCTGAAATAGCATCGGTCGCAGTTCGGCCCCGAACCCCGCATGCGTAAACACGCCAAGGGGTTGGGACCGGAGAACTACGAGGTTGGCGTTACTTTACGACGACAGCCAGGACGTCGCGAGCCGAGAGCACCAGGTACTCTTCGTTGCCGACCTTGACCTCGGTTCCGCCGTACTTCGAGTACAGCACCACGTCGCCTTCGGCAACGTCCAGCGGAATGCGGTTGCCGTTGTCGTCAACGCGGCCGAGGCCTACTGCAACAACGGTGCCTTCCTGTGGCTTTTCCTTGGCGGAGTCAGGGATGACCAGACCGGAAGCGGTGGTGGTTACGGCCTCGACCTGCTTGATGACGATGCGGTCTTCGAGTGGCTTGATGGAGACAGACATGGTCTCTCCTTTTCGTGTATGAACCAATGAATGTAGGGTTTCGCCCTATGGCATTGGACCAACCGTCGTCGCGGTGCCAGTTGGTGTGATCCAGTCAGGCGGTGTGTCATTTCAAAAGGGACAAACGTCTCTTTCAAGTTGACACCCACAGATGACTTTAGGCCGTGGATTAGCACTCGGTCAAGGTGAGTGCTAACGATTGACCGTGTTCGTCACACTGGTTCGCCCAGAGCGCACTGCGGCCGACTCCTCGATGTCCTCCGGGGCGGAGAGATCCATCTCGGAAAGCTTGACCACCTTGGACTTGGTGACCATCCGGTGCACCAGCCACAGCCCCAGGAACAGCGGCAGGCCGATATAGGCCGAAAGCACTTCCAGCCCATGCCCGGCCATCACCGCCTGGTAGTTCTGCCCGACAATCACCGCAATGAGCATCACGAAGGCCACGATGGGTCCCAGCGGGAACAGCGGCGCGAGATAGGGCAGGTCCCTCACGCTATAACCCTGCGCCAGATAACCCCGGCGGAAGCGGTAATGCGAGATCGCGATTCCCACCCAGACGATGAACCCGCATAGCCCGGAGACGTTCAGCAACCAGGTGTACGCGGCGCCCTGGCCCACCAGCGCGGTCAGGAACCCGAAGAGGCCCACCGCCGAGGTGGCCAGCAAGGCCATGATCGGCACCCCGCGGGAGTTGGTGCGTCCGAAGACCTTGGGCGCCTTGCCGTCGTGGGCCATGGAGTAGAGCATGCGGGTCGAGGCGTAGAGCCCCGAGTTTCCCGCGGAGAGGATGGCGGTGAGGATGACCGCGTTCATGGCGGCGGCGGCAAAGGCGATACCGGCGCGTTCGAAGACCAGGGTGAACGGCGAGGAAGCCACATCGGCTTCGCCGCTGGCCAGCAGGCTGGGATCGGCGAAGGGGATCAGGCAGCCAATGACGAAGATGGCACCGATATAGAAGAGCATGATGCGCCAGAACACCCGGCGGATGGCCTTGGGCACTTCGCGGCGCGGATCCTTGGCCTCGCCGGCGGCGACGCCCACCAGCTCGGTGCCCTGGAAGGAGAACCCTGCAATCATGAAGACCGAGACGATGGACAGCCAGCCGCCGTGGAAGACGTCCTTGCCTTCGCGCCAATTGGCCAGCGGATCGGTTTGCGCGCCTAGCACCCCGAAGATCATCAGGATGCCGGCGGCCAGGAAGGCGACGACGGTGACCACCTTGATCATGGCCAGCCAGAATTCGCCTTCGCCGAAGGCCTTGGAAGACAAGGCGTTCAGCGCGGTGAGTGCCACCAGGAAGGCCCCGGCCCAGATCCAGCCCGGTACATCGGGGAGCCAGAAGCTCATGACGATGCCGGCGGCCACCAATTCGGCCGCGACGGTGATGGCCCAGTTGAACCAGTAGTTCCAGCCGATGGCAAAGCCGAAGGAGGGCGAGACGAAGCGGGTCGCGAAGGTCTGGAAGGATCCGGCCACCGGGATCTTGGCGGTCATCTCCCCCAGCGACTGCATCAGCAGGTAGACCATGAGGCCTACCGCGGCGTAGGCCAGCAGTGCGCCGCCCGGGCCCGCTTGGGCGATGGTGCCTCCGGAGGCCACGAAAAGCCCGGTGCCAATGGAGCCGCCAATAGCGATCATCTGCAGGTGGCGGCCGCTCAGCCCGCGCTTGAGCTGGTGCTCGGCCGGATCTGTTCCCGTTGCTGGATTCTCCGCCGCGGTGCCACGCTGCACCACTGCGGGTTGACTCGTGCTTTGCCTAAGTTTGTTCACAGGTGACATACAACACGAGAAGGCGGGGTTGATGCGACGTGCGCCACAGCAGGGGCGGGACTAGCGAGCGCCTCCCCCGCTCACCATGGCGCCGCCTTCGCGGCTGCAGGCCCACGCCGCTTCGCCTCGCGGGCTGGAGAAGACTAAAGCATGGCTGTTGGCATGATGGACGAGATGAAAGGTGCCCCATTCAAGAAGCATGCTTTGCTTGGCCTTGACCTATACAAGAGTTAGTAATACTTACTCTAGTTATCAGCCACCTGCGCCGGCTTTTTCACGGACGTGCCCGCAAAATCCTTGGACTGAAGCGCCTACCGCGACATTTCATAGGGCTTGATAGCTCGGAACAAACCCTTTCAATATGACGCGCATTTGTCACATTGAGTCAGTAGTAGGTCCCCCGAAGCCTCGTAATCCCGAACGCCGGGAAGGGTGCCGGATGACGATAGGCTTGTTCCATGGCCCAGGCTTCAAATGATTCAACACTCAATGACCAGTTCGCGGCTCTCCTCTCCCCCGAGGGGTGGGCTCTTTTGGCGACCGTCGATCCGTCCATGGCGGCAACCAAGGATGCCGCGTGGTCCTTGAACGAAAAACTGCGCAAGGAAGGTCATGACGCCCAGGTGGTGCGTGCGGTGATATCCCAAGCCGAGCTGCGCTTCCGCGGTCGGGTCAAGTTCGGCCCCTTTGCCGATACCCTCATCTTCACCCCCGCCGGGCTTGAGCAGGCCACCCGCCTGACCATCGCCGGGCTGCACGCCCGCCGCTTCGTCCAAGCTGGCAGCACCCACGTAGCCGACCTGGGCTGCGGCATCGGTGCCGACTCGATCGCCTTGGCCAGCGCCGGACTGCAGGTCACTGCCGTGGAACAGGATGAAACCACCGCCGCGGCTACCACCTTGAACTTGATGCCCTTCGAAAATGCCCGCGTAGTGCACGGCAGCGCCGAAACCGCGGACCTCACCGGCATCGATGGCGTATGGCTGGACCCGGCCCGACGCACCGACGCCACCGGCAGCACCCGCCGACTCTTCGACCCGGAGGCCTTCTCCCCTCCCCTGTCCTTAGTGGAGAAGCTCGTGGACTCCGGACTGGACGTCGGAGTGAAGCTCGGCCCGGGCCTGCCGCACGAAGCGATTCCGGCCGGCGCCGAAGCTGTGTGGATTTCCGATCATGGTTCGGTGATCGAAGCCGGGTTGTGGTTCGGCAAGCTGAAACGCCCGGAGGTGTCCCGCGCGGCACTGGTCATCGACAAGACCGGCGCTCATGAGCTGACCAGCGAGCTCACCGTGGAGCAGGATCCGCTGGCTCCGGTGGGCGAACTCGAGGCGCACCTCTACGAACCCGACGGTGCGGTGATTCGTTCGCACCTGATTTCCACACTGCTCGACTCCACCGGCGGACACCTGCTGGACGAGCACATCGCGTACTTCACGCATGCCGAGCAGCTGCAGACCCCATTCGCCCGCGGGTTCAAGGTGCTGGAGGTCCACGACTACAACGTGAAGAAGCTGAAGTCCTGGGTGAAGGCCAACGGCATTGGCAGCTTGGATATCAAAAAACGCGGAGTGGACGTGCTCCCCGAGGAGCTGCGCCGCATCCTGCTGGCCGGTGCCCCGAAGTCGGCGAAGAAGCATGCAACGCTCATTCTTGCCCGCATCGGCCAGAATCGTGTGGCCGTCGAGGTAGAACCGCACTAATCTATAGTGATGCACGTCCCACCGGATGAATGTCTTGGCCGGGGTGGCGCAAAAACTACAATAAGCATGGAAGGCCTTCGAATAATTCGATGGTTTAACCGTCTAGTTTTATTCGGCTCCGGAGCCTTCCGTCCGAGACGTCAGCAAGAGGAGCGCCGTGCAGAAAATCGAGTTCGCCAACTCATCCCAGTCCACCATTGGTGTTGAATGGGAAATCGCCTTGGTCAATCGCGAAAGCGCGGACTTGTGCTCGGTGGCCGAAAAAATCCTTGATCAGCTCAAGGAGGATACCGGACTGGGCCACGAGGATGAGCATCCCACGGTGAAGCCCGAACTGCTGATGAACACCGTTGAGGTGGTCACCGGGGTGCACAACACCGTCGCAGAAGCGGCCGAAGAGCTACGCACCAATGTGCGCATGCTCAATGAGGTGGCTGCGAAGCACGGGGTGGACCTGTATTCCGCCGGTTCCCACCCCTTCGCCGCGCCGATCTCACAGCCGGTCACCGATAAGGATCGCTACGCCAAGCTGATTGACCGCACCCAGTGGTGGGGACGCCAGATGGTGATCTACGGGGTACACGTGCACGTTGGGCTGGACAGCCGCGACAAGGCGCTGCCGATCACCGACGGACTGATCAACTACCAGCCGCATTTCCAAGCCCTCAGCGCCTCAAGCCCCTACTGGGGAGGCGAGGACACCGGTTACGCTTCGCAGCGTTCGCTGATGTTCCAGCAGCTGCCTGCCGCCGGAATCCCCTTCCACTTCAATTCCTGGTCCGAATACGAATCCCACGTGGCGGACATGCTTCATACCGGCGTGATCGATGACGTTTCGGAAATCCGGTGGGATGTCCGCCCGGTGCCGCGCTTTGGCACCGTGGAAATGCGCATCTGCGACGGACTGAGCTCCTTGGACGACATTACCGCAATTACCGCGCTGACCCAGTGCCTGGTGCACGATATGTCGCTGGCAATCGAAGCCGGATACAAGGTCCCTGTCATGCCGGCCTGGTTCCGGGTGGAGAACAAATGGCGTGCCGCCCGCTACGGCTTGGACGCCATCATCATCCTCAACGCCCAGGGCGACGAGATGCTGGTGACCGACCACCTGCGCGCCGAAGTGAAGCGTCTGGCGCCGGTTGCTGAGCAGCTTGGTTGTTCCGATGAACTTCAGGGAATCATTCGACTCATCGAGCGCGGCGCTGAATACCAATTGCAGCGCAACACCTTTGCGGCATCCGGTGGCGATTTCAAGGCAGTGGTGCAGGAGAACGTCGCCCGCATGAAAGCTGTGTAGCTCAGATTTCGTGTGAACCATTCGGATCCTCAGCCCCCATCCCCCAGTTTCCGGAAAAGTAGTTCCCGCCTGTCAACAGTCGCGGTCTTCGAGAGAGGACTAGATCACGTTGCTATATGCAGTAGCGGAAGCCGACGCAGAGTGTCCTCGTAACTCGCTTTAGTGGTCACTGCTCAAA
Organism: Glutamicibacter sp. 363; assembly: GCF_052379505.1. NCBI lineage: Bacteria > Bacillati > Actinomycetota > Actinomycetes > Micrococcales > Micrococcaceae > Glutamicibacter > Glutamicibacter sp. 363. Next base: position 48,042 of record NZ_JBQSYR010000029.1, read on the forward strand.
GATACGAAACCGAAGAGACTGGAAGAACTACATCGAAATCTAGATGCGAGAAACTGATTGCGTTGACATCCTCTTATTGGAGCGACATGCTCGTTGGCTGTTGCTCATTCCTCAAAGGTTCGGCTTACGGAATGGGCGCGTGTCCAGAATCGAATCTAAAAGTAAGCCTCATCAATGTAGAGATCAGTCACTTTCACATTATTTCTAGGCTATACAACTTCAGATGCGGTGTCGTCCAGAT
>NZ_JBQSYR010000030.1:0-47626 GCF_052379505.1 Glutamicibacter sp. 363
GCCTTCGTCATGAAATACCCGGGCTAGGTCACCGTCGGTGTGCCACCACGAAGCCATGCGACCCAGCTTTTGTTCCGCCAACCCGTGCTTCAGCGCCAACTCGCTCCACTGCCTTTCCCGGCCGCTCATGGCCTGCTCGAGAGGCCGAGGCGCCTGTTGGTAGCCTTCCCATTCAACTCCAAAGTGCGCGGCGAGCTTCGGCCACATCCAGCGCCACCGAAAGACATCGCCATTGACGATATTAAAGGCCTCATTGGCAGCAGCAGGGGTCGTCGAAGCCCAGAGCATATGCTCTGCAAGCAGACCGGCGTCTGTCATGTCAGTCAGCCCGTTCCATTGCATTTCTGAGCCCGGGAAGACGAACGGTTCTCCCGTTTCCTTGCACAGCGTTGCTTGCGTGGCGAGCGTGAGCCCCATATTCATTGCGTTTCCCACAGCATGCCCAATGACGGTGTGCGCGCGGTGCACGGACCAGGTGAACCCCTGCTCGGCGGCCGCGGCGAACAACTCGTCTTCTTGCGCGTAGTAGAAGTTCCGAACGGGCAGCCGCGGTTCTTCTTCATGGAACGGAGTATCCGGCATCTCGCCGGCGGCGTAGGCTTCGAAAGGGCCAAGGTAGTGCTTTAGCCCCGTCATCAGAGCCACATGGGCAACCGGCTTGTCCCGCAGCGCGGCCAAGAGAACTCGCAACATGCCTGCGTTGACAGTGATGTTCTCTTCCTCAGAGTCCTGCCGCGACCAAGCGGTGAAGAAGACGTGCGTCGGATGTTCAGGAGCGAGAACGGCCGCCACTGATTCAGCCGAAGTCAGGTCCGCGGAAAGCCAGCGCACTCCGTCGCGATCAGCCCCCGGCCTGCGGGACAAGGCAATAACTGACCATCCTGCGGTGGCGAGGGTCTCCACAAGTGCAGATCCTGCGATGCCCGTCGCTCCAACCACGAGCGCTGTGCGTTGTTCACTCTGTACCGATTTGTCATTGATTGCCATACTGGTGCCAAGCTACGATGCAGGCTAGATATTCCCGGCTGTCCGCCCGGTCGCCTGCTCGGAGCAATTCAAAAGATTATTCATCCGCGCGCCCACCCTGAGCGACTCGCTTCTGAAGCTACGCCACTCCCCCAACTCGGCATCTCAGACTCGAAAGATTGGCCTCAAAAACAGCTGAATTTCACGGTTCCTGGCTCCATACACACCACGATTTCCGGGCCGACCCAGATTGTTCGCCCTAGACTTCCCCTCCTACGCAACCAGCTACGTCCTGAACTACGCGTTCAGGAAGCGGACGGTTCGTGCGGAGAACAGGGGAGCCTCGCCGCGCCGTTACACAACAGTTCACCAGCCCATCGCGCATCGCGATCCAGGGCCGAAGCAAGAATCTCTGCATGCTCCTGTTCAACATCGCGTTTCACGTCACGGGCGTCTGGTCCTGCGCAACGCCCATAGGGCTGGATCCGGACCGAGGCGTTTGTGTCGGGTCCGTCTGCAGCGGCACACCACGGCCACTCGCCCAATTTGGTGTGAAAATCTTGGTGTGAAGGATTCAACTCAGGTGTGTAATCATTCGGGTCTTCTGCCGAACTACGCGGGGAGCCATGCGGACAGTGGCAAATATTACGAGGAGCCGGTGCGCGTGATCATGAATGCCGGATTGCTCAGCGCCGATCCGGCAAGCGCCCGAATAGGCGCCTACTTTAATGCAGGTAAGTGCGCGCCACCTGATATGCGGTGCGCCGGATGAGCTCCAAAGCCTGCGATGAAAGCTCACCGAGATCGGCCGGGCCCTGTGCTATCGAATAGGCTGCGAGAATTCCCGACTCGGCGAGCAGCTCCTCGGCAAGGTCTACCGATCCGGCGATCACGATAATGTCTGCATCTCTGCGCGCAGCTTGCAGCACCCCGCTGACCACCTTGCCCTGCAGGGATTGCGAATCCAGGCGCCCCTCACCGGTAAAGACCAGCTGCGCGTCGGCAAGAATCTGGTGCGCGTTCAAAGCCTGCGCTACCAGTTCCCACCCGGGCACGAGCTCAACCTCGCAGTAAGATCCAAGGCAGAGCGCCAAGCCGCCGGCGGCTCCCATGCCGGGCTGCTCGCGCAGCTTTCGACCGGACGCGGTTTCCAAGGTGTCAGCGAGCCGAGCCAGTCCCGCATTCAGTGCTTCCACTTCCTGGGGCGAGGCGCCCTTTTGCGGTCCGAAAACCGCGGCGGCCCCGTTTTCTCCCAGCAACGGATTGGTGACATCGCAGGCGATCTGCCATTTGACTCGAGAAGCTCGCGAATCCAGACCGGAGATATCGATGCTCGCCAGGTCGTTCAGCGCACCACCGCCCGCAGCCAATTCTTTGCCCTGAGCATCGAGGAACTTCGCACCCAGAGCTGCGAGCAATCCAGCTCCGCCATCGGTGGTGGCCGAGCCACCAAGACAAAGAATGATTCGCTGCACTCCAAGCTCCAAGGCTTGAATGACAAGTGGGCCCAGCCCAAAAGTGGTGGCTTGAAGTGGTTGCCGCGGTACGTCACTGACCTGGGGCAATCCCGCGGCTTCCGCCGCCTCGATCACGGCGGTCGTTCCATCTGCAGACAACCCGAAACGCGAGTTGACGGTCCTGCCCAGCGCATCGGTTGTTTCAACGACCTTCGCTTCGGTTCCCCAAGCGTCGATCAACGCATCGAGGGTTCCCTCGCCGCCATCGGCAAAGGGAACGGCGGTGATCGATACCGTACGGGCCACAGAGGTAGCAGCCGCATTCACCCCTGCGGCGATCGCGTCCGCGACTTCGCTGGCCCGGGCGCTGCCTTTGAAGGAGTCCGGAACGATTGCCACATTTAGTGGTTGGGCCGCGGCTGGCGTGCGCTGTGTCATGGACTCAACATTAGGTGCTCTTGAATCCCGGGAATATAGGCAGGCATACATACTTTTGAGCACCAGCGAGCTGATTTATATGCATTACGCACCCTTGACGCGTAGCCGACTACTTACCGCCCTGCTGTTCGCGGTAGTCCTCGATTGACGCGTTGAACTTATGCAGAAGTTCTGCGAATTTGTTGACTTCTTCGGCCGGCCAATCCGAGGTAATGCGGTCGATTGCGCTGACCGAATGCTCGCGAACCTCCGTGAGCCGCTGCTGCCCCAGTTCGGTCAAGGCAAACTTTCGCGCAACACTGCCCGCCGGATCGAGGATTCGTTCGAGATAGCCGTCCCGCACAGCGGTGGTGGTTTGACGTTGCAGGGTCGAGGCGTCGAGGAGAAAAACCGTGCTCATTTCACCGATCGACATCGGCCCCTGGACTTCGATGCGGCTCATCAGCAGATAGACGCTGCGATCCAAGCCATCACCGCTTCGGCGCTGCGCGATGGTGTAGCGGCTGAGCAGCGTTTGCTCATACTCGATATCTGCTGTGCGGCGTTTCATGTACCTAATTCTCCACTTCTACTCATTCGATCATACCCGAACATGTATTATGAACATTTTATGTATCTTACACATTCATTCTGAGAGGCTCTCGTGTCCAAACCCACCTCTGCCGGGATTCCCGGCTCAGGTCTAGCCGTCGCCGTTCTCGCCTCCGCGGGCATCGCGTCGTCGATCACCCAGACCATGGTCACGCCGCTGATCCCGCAGCTTCCCAGCATCTTTGGCACCTCAGCGTCAAACACCGCGTGGATCATCACCGCCACGCTACTTGCAGCCGCGGTGGCAGTACCAATTTCCGGGCGCTTGGGCGACCTCTTTGGCAAACGGCGCATGCTGCTCATCCTGGCGCTGCCACTGATCCTCGGTTCCATCGTGTGCGCCATGGCCCCCACGGTGGAGGTCATGATCGTCGGCCGCGCGCTGCAGGGCCTTGGCTCGGGCATTGTGCCACTGGGCATCGCCATGCTCCGTGACCTGGTTCCGAAGGAACGCCTGTCTTCGGCCATCGCCACGGTCAGCGCCACGCTGGGCGTCGGAGGTGCAATTGGCATGCCGATCTCAGCCGCCGTCATTGATTTCGCCAACTGGCGCGCCCTGTTCTACGGCAGCGCGGTAGTCACGCTGCTGGTAGTCATCGCCATCTGGAAACTCATCCCTGCCCTGCCAGCAGGAGCCGCCGGACAGCGCTTCGACTGGCTGGGAGCCATTGGGCTGGGCATTGGCCTGATCTCGCTCATGCTTGCCGTCTCCAAGGGCTCCTCTTGGGGCTGGGCGGCACCGCTGACGCTGGGCCTGTTCGGAATCGCCGCCCTCACGCTGCTGCTCTGGGGCATTTGGGAAACACGGACCAAGGATCCACTCGTTGACCTGCGCACCGCTGTTATTCCGCGCGTGCTGCTGACAAATATCGCCTCAATCTTCGTCGGCTTCGGAATGTACGCCAGCATGCTGGTCATGCCACAGATCCTGCAATTGCCGTCGCAGACCGGCTATGGCTTGGGCCAGTCGATTCTCGCAGCCGGCCTCTGGATGGCTCCAGGCGGCCTGATGATGCTGGTGCTCTCCCCTGTCGGCGGGCGGCTTTCCGACGCACGAGGCCCGAAGTTCACGCTGGTACTTGGCGTTTCGGTCATCGCCGTCGGCTACGGACTGACCCTGCTGGGCATGAGTAGCGCGTGGAGCCTGATGCTCACCAGCCTCGTCATCAACGGTGGCGTGGCACTGGCCTACGGCGCCATGCCGGCGATCATCATGGGCGCAGTCCCCCGCAGCGAAACGGCTGCGGCCAATGGCTTTAACACGCTGATGCGTTCACTGGGTACCACCACAGGCGCCGCGGTCATCGGCCTGGTACTGGCCCAGATGACCACCGATTTCGGCGGAGCTTCACTACCGTCAGAATCCGGATTCCGCATGGCGCTGATACTTGGAGCTGGCATTTCCGTGGTCGCGGCCATCTTGGCGGCCTGCATTCCTAACGCCGGGAAGAAGCCCGCGATCGAAGTCGACGCATCGCAGGAACTCAGCCTGAACAAGTAGTCGCCCCGACTCTTCGGAATTGCCGAGTTTATGCTCAGCTTTGACATAGAAACCCCGGGTAATGTCGTAGACACCTCCTTGAAGGTGCGAGTGATGATCGTAAGGCTCCCGTTGGATATTGCCCAACGGGAGCCTTTCACTTTAAAGTTTCTCGTCTTCCTTGCAAGACCACGTTGCCAGTCGTGATACCTTGTTTGAGACCACACGGGTGCCCTCGCAGGGGCTGAGATCGGGCTAGCGCCGTCCGCGACCGTTGAACCTGTCCGGGTAATGCCGGCGAAGGAAGTGAGTTTCCCACAGTGGAACAATTTGAACAGCACCCTGCCCACACCCTTGCCTACCGTGAGTCTGCGGGAATTTCGGTTCCCGTCACGCAGATCCAGCTGGCAGATGCCCCCAACGGCGAGCCGAACGAACCGCTGCAGGTGTACCGCACCAGCGGCCCGGGAAGCGACCCGACCACCGGGCTGAGACCATTTCGAGAGTCGTGGATTCGTGAGCGTGGAGATGTCGAAAACTATGCAGGGCGCGAACGCAACCTGCACGACGACGGCAGATCCGCGGTCCGCCGCGGCACGGCGAGCGCCGAATGGGCCGGGCGCTCGGCACCACCGTTGCGTTCGGCCCCCGGGACGCGGGTCACCCAGATGCATTACGCACGGCAGGGGGTCATCACCCCGGAAATGCGCTATGTGGCCCTGCGCGAAGAATGCGACGTCGAGCTGGTGCGCAGCGAGCTAGCGGCCGGCCGGGCAATCCTTCCGCTGAATATCAACCATCCGGAATCCGAACCGATGATCATCGGCAAGGCCTTCTTGGTAAAAATCAACGCGAACATCGGCAACTCGGCGGTGACCAGCTCGATCGCCGAGGAAGTCTCCAAACTCCAGTGGGCCACCAAATGGGGTGCCGACACGGTGATGGACCTTTCCACCGGCGACGATATCCACACCACCCGTGAATGGATCATCCGCAACTCGCCGGTCCCCATCGGCACCGTCCCGATCTACCAAGCACTAGAGAAGGTCAACGGCGAAGCGAACGAACTGACCTGGGAGATCTTCCGCGACACGGTCATCGAACAGTGCGAGCAGGGCGTGGACTACATGACCATTCATGCAGGTGTGCTGCTGCGCTACATCCCGCTGACCGCCAACCGGGTCACCGGAATGGTCTCCCGCGGCGGGTCGATTATGGCCGGCTGGTGCCTTGCGCATCATCAGGAGAATTTCCTTTACACCCACTTCGACGAACTCTGCGAGATTTTCTCCCGCTACGATGTCGCATTCTCCCTGGGCGACGGGCTGCGTCCAGGCTCCATCGCGGACGCGAATGATGCGGCCCAGTTCGCCGAGCTGGATACCTTGGCGGAGTTGACCAAGCGTGCCTGGAAATATGATGTTCAGGTGATGGTCGAAGGCCCCGGGCATATCCCTTTCCATCTGGTGCGCGAGAATGTGGAACGCCAGCAGGAGCTTTGCGACGGGGCGCCGTTCTACACGCTCGGCCCGCTGGTCACCGATATCGCTCCGGGATATGACCACATCACCAGCGCAATCGGCGCGACCGAAATCGCCCGCTATGGCACCGCGATGCTCTGCTACGTCACGCCCAAAGAGCACCTGGGCCTGCCCAACCGGGATGATGTGAAGACCGGGGTGATCACCTATAAGATTGCGGCGCACGCGGCGGATCTCGCCAAGGGCCACCCGGGCGCCACGGCGCGGGATGATGCGCTGAGCAAGGCGCGCTTCGAATTCCGCTGGAATGACCAGTTCTCCCTTTCACTGGACCCCGTCACCGCTCAGGAATACCACGACGAGACGTTGCCGGCGGAACCAGCGAAGACCGCGCACTTCTGCTCAATGTGTGGCCCGAAATTCTGCTCCATGCGGATCTCCCAAGACATTCGGGATGAATACGGATCCGCCGAGGCACAGGCTGCATTGGCCGGGATGGCCGAGAAGAGCCGGCAGTTCCTTGAAAGCGGTGGCAAGGTATATGTCGGAGAAGAGATACCCGTTGGACCCGGCACGCTCTAGAACCGGGAAACCCGAAGCGCAGCCAAAGTGCCTGCACAGAAAGCGCGCTTAAAGTTATAAGTACCTCATTGAAGGTGCGAGTGATGATCGTAAAGCTCCCGATGGATTGTATCCATCGGGAGCTTTTCACTTTTAACCGTTCAACTCACCGGACGGCCCGAGCCCGACGGTTCAGACGAAGGCCCGAAATTTGTCGACGGAATGATCGGCAAACCTTTCCGCCGTTTCGGCATCAGCTACCGAGCGGTACTACGGGACCTTCCAACTCAAGATTCCGTGTTTGCCGGAGATCGCCAATACCCAACATCCAGCTCATTCACCTGATACCTCTTCTTCTGCCACCAGACGGATCCGTAATTCTTGCGGATCCGGTGCCGGGATAAATCGCGTGCCACCTACCCGTTGCTTGAATACGGAGCCCACCCAAAGCTCCAGCATAGAGTCCTGTCTTAGAGTGGAGTTACCTCATTGAAGGTGCGAGTGATGATCGGGAGCATCCCGCCGGGCAACCGGCGGGATGCTCTTGTTAATCGACAAGATAATCCTCGTCAGCGGGCCGATCTTGGATTGTCGGGTTATCTCGCGGAATTACTCAGCCCCAGCACAGAGTCGACTCTTAGGCTGGAGTTACCTCATTGAAGGTGCGAGTGATGATCGTTAGAATTCCCGCCGGCTTAGCCGGCGGGAATTCTTGGTTAAGCCGGGCGCCCTCGAGCGGCGAGAGGTTCCGTGAGAAAACGGTGGTGGCAGTTGGGCGCCGTCCATGGCCGTCACGCCCACACCACAGGGCGCACCGGCTTCCCGGGTTGAAAACCCCACACCGATCGCCAACAGAACTTAAAACGTCATCCACAGAGCCAGCGTAGTTCGGGGTATCCTCCGAGACCCCAATCGAAAATAGTGTTTGGACTGCTCGGCTAAGACATGTAGTACGCATCATGCACTCGGCGCTCGCTGAGGCTTCGGTAAATGAGATAATTCTGTCAGGTCCCCTCAGCATTTTCGATTCGGGGATGTCTAACTGAATGGAGCCCCTATGGCGATCGTGGCCACCGACCTGACTCCGCTAGAACGCCAGTCCGTATGGCGCACGCTGAAGTCCCCGAGACTTCTGAAAACCGAGCTTCTGGCCGGGTTAGTAGTCTCCCTAGCATTGATCCCGGAGGTTATCGCCTTCTCGATCATTGCCGGTGTGGACCCCAGAATCGGCATCTTCGCCTCGTTCACGATGTCGATCGTGATCGCTTTTACCGGAGGCCGTCCTGCGATGATTTCCGCGGCTGCCGGCGCGGTGGCCCTAGTGGTCGCTCCCCTGGTGCGCAGCCATGGGGTGGACTATCTCTTTGCCGCGGTCATTCTCGCCGGAATCTTTCAAGTCGTCCTCGCCCTGCTAGGTGTGGCGAAGCTGATGCGGTTCATCCCCAGACAGGTAATGCTCGGCTTCGTCAATGCTTTGGCCATTCTGATTTTTCTCTCACAGATGCCCGAGCTGACGGCTGTACCGTGGGTCGTTTACCCGCTGGTGCTGCTCGGGCTCGGCATAGTCTATTTCTTCCCCAAGATCACCAAGGCGGTTCCCGCCCCGCTGGTCGCAATCGTGGTGCTGACCCTGATCACCGTGTTCGCCAAGGTCGCCGTGCCTACGGTGGGAGATAAGGGAGAGCTGCCCGATTCGCTGCCCTTCTTCATCATCCCGCAGGTTCCCTACACCGTGGAGACCTTGAAGGTGATCGCGCCCTATGCGTTGGCAGTCGCATTCGTTGGCCTACTGGAATCGCTGCTGACGGCCAAACTCGTAGATGACATCACCGACACCCCGTCGAGCAAGACCCGGGAATCCTGGGGTCAGGGGACCGCCAATATCGTGACCGGATTCTTTGGTGGAATCTGCGGCTGCGCCATGATCGGCCAAACCATGATCGGGGTGAAGGCCTCCGGCGGGCGTACCCGCATCTCCACCATGTTTGCCGGCGTGTTCATGCTCTTGCTTGCGGTACTCTTCGGCGACATCGTGGCGCAGATTCCGATGGCGGCGCTTGTCGCGATCATGATTTTCGTGTCGTTCACGACGTTCAATTGGCACAGCATCCGTCCGAGCACGCTGAAGATGATGCCCAAGAGCGAAACCGCGGTCATGGTTGTCACAGTGGTCTTCACCGTGGCCACCAACAACCTGGCCATCGGTGTGGGCCTGGGCGTGCTCACCGCAGTGGTGCTCTTCGCCAACCGGGTAGCGCATTTCGTGACGGTCAAACGCAGTGTCACCGGGGTGGAGGACGGCCAAGCGGCCATCTACACCGTCGACGGCGAATTGTTCTTCGCTTCCTCCAACGACCTATACACCCAGTTCGACTACGCCGGTGATCCGCAACGAATCATCATCGACATGTCCGCCTCCCATCTGTGGGACGCCTCCACGATCGCAGCGCTGGATTCGGTGACGGATAAATACGAGAAGTACGGTAAGCAGGTTCAGGTACTGGGCCTCAACGAGGCAAGCCTGAGAATGCGCGAACGCTTGGGCGGGAAACTCGGCGCCTAAGGCGCGCAGCGCCCGATTCAGTCGAGCCGACGATGCATGAAGACGCTGTGCGGGTCCTCGGCATAGGAACCGAACGGTTCGCAAACGGTGAACCCGGCCGAGGCATATAGTTGGCGTGCCGGAATGAAATGATCGTGTGTTCCCGTCTCCAAATAGAGATCGCTGATGCCGGTCGCACGGGCGTGCCCGATCAAACGTTCCAGCATCGCTCGGCCTAAACCCCTGCCGCGGTGCGCCGCTGCGGTGCGCATGCTTTTCAACTCGGCTCTCGACTTGTCCAGGTTCCGCAACGCCCCCAAGGCTGCGATCTGGCCTCCGAGATAGCCGGCAAATATCGTCATGTGGTTTTCCCCGAGCTGTGTGCTGTTCAGCGCGTGGCGGCTTTCCGGCGGCGCGGTCGGGCTCATCTCACGCAAATGCTCAGAGATCGATAATTCCACGGCCGGATCGGAGGCGCTAACGTGCCTGAAGATGATTTCCATATTCATAGCCTTGCAACATCCGATGACAGCCTGATTTCCCGGATGTGACCTGCCGAATAATAATCTGCGCGAAGACAAGTGAGCCAACAAGTTCTGTTGCTACCTATCGGGCCCGCTGACATTGTCGGTAGTTGTCAGTATTCTTTTCACTACTACACACTGGCGCACCATATGAACATGGGACCCTTCCGATGACCGATGTACCTCCGGATCGTGAACTAGACTCGATCGCACCGAACCCAGGGGTTCCACGCGACGGGCAACGATCCTTCATGCATATCCTCGTCAACACGGCGGTAGCAAACCTCACCACGAGCTACTTGTGGTTTGCGCTGACGTTCTGGGTCTACCTCGAAACCGAAAACGTGATGGCCACCGGAATCATCGGCGGTACCTTCATGCTGCTGATTGCGCTGTTCTCCATGGTGTTCGGAACCATCGTGGACAACCACAAGAAGAAGTCGGTGTTCGTATTCTCTGCAGTGTTCACCGCGCTCATGTTCACTTTGGCAGCGTTGATCTACCTGTGGCTGCCCACCGAATCCATTCTGAATATCGGCGGCTGGCAATTCTGGTTGTTCTGCGGAGTCATTCTCATCGGCGCCGTGGTGGAGCAGATGCGTGGCATCGCCTTGTCGACCACCGTAACCCTGCTGATTCCCGTGGAACGCCACGCCAACGCCAATGGGCTGGTCGGTACGGTTCAGGGCATCGCTTTCATCGTCACCAGCGTGTTCAGCGGGTTGTCCATTGGCCTGCTGGGCATGGGGTGGACGCTCACCCTGGCGTTGGTCCTGGTCGTGGTGACGCTCATACATTTGCTGACGGTTTCGCTGCCCGAAGAAGCACCCGAGGTGGAACCGGGGCATACCAAGCGGACCGACCTCAAACTCGGATTCACCACCGTTCTGGCCATCCCTGGCCTGTTCGCCCTGATCATATTCTCCATGTTCAACAACTTCATCGGCGGGGTCTACATGGCGCTGATGGATCCCTACGGGCTGACGATCATGAGCGTAGAAGCCTGGGGCATCGTCTTTGGCCTAGCTTCGACGGGGTTCATCATTGGCGGTCTGCTCATCGCCAAGTTCGGTCTGGGCAAGAACCCGATTCGAACCCTTTTGCTGGCCGTGGTGGTGATGGGCATGCTCGGTGCGCTCTTCACCATTCGAGAATGGACCTGGCTCTATATTCTGGGAATCTGGCTGTACATGATCCTGATCCCGGCGGTTGAAGCCTCCGAGCAGACCGTGATCCAGAAAGTCGTACCCTTCCGGCGCCAGGGGCGGGTCTTCGGGTTTGCGCAGATGATGGAGGCCGCGGCAGCACCCATCACCGCATTCATGATTGCCCCGGTGGCCCAGTACCTGATCATTCCATTCATGAAAACCGAAGAGGGCGATGCGAGCCTCGGCTGGCTTGTAGGCCAGGGTGATGCACGAGGTATCGCGCTCATCTTCCTCGGCGCGGGGCTAATCATGGTGGTTGCGGCCTTGCTGGCCATGGGCAGCAAGCAATACCGCAAGATCTCTTCCATATTCCAAGCGCCCGAACCGGCGACCACGTGAGCACCGCGAAGACGGCCAGCTGCTCCCCCGGCTAGGAAAATACACCGAGGGAGCAGGCTGTGTTTACGTGAAAAAGCTGGAGGATATCGACTTGGAGATCCTGCGTCAGCTCATCAAGATTGCTTTCGCCAGAGCGGAGGGTTCCCCCCGGACTAGCCGGCAAGCCTATTCCGATTCTTCGATCAGGCTTTCCGCTTCGCTCAGCCCGGCAGAAATGACCGGAAGCAGTCGCTCGTCAACGCCGTACTCTTCGCCCTTGACCTGAAGCAGCCCGAAAGCAGCTAGCGAAGCCAATGCCTCCCGAGCTTCGGGAAGGACCGCGTCGAAGTTCTTCGGTCCGCAATTGCGGCGTAGCCCTTCGAAGTCCGCCTCGCGGCCGGTGACGGCGGTGACCAGCAGATTCCGCAGCACCAGGAAGAATGCTTCGTCGCGTTCGGTGAAGGCATCGTTGGGGATCAGGTGGCTCTGCACGCAGCCGACGCCCATTTCGAAGAGCAGCTGCGCGCTCTCGGATTCTTCGCCTTCGACAAAGTGCGCGAAGGCTTCTTCGTCGCGGACGATCTTGCCGCCGGAAGGATCAACGACTGAGAGGATGGCGGCGTTCCAGACGTGGGCGAACACATCCGGGGCTGGCTCGTCGACCTTCACCGTCGCCGCGTCCACACCGACCGAGTTCATCACGCGCACCCGCGCCTCATTGCCGGCTTCGCTGAATGCGCTGATGTCCACGCCGTCTCCCAGAGCTTCGGAGAAGGCCTTGACCTTGGCGTACAGTTCGGTGCCGCGCAGCAGTGCGCACAGTTCCGCGTCTTCCTCGGCGAAACCCTTCAGCGCGTCGTCGAGCAGTTCACGCAGTTCGGTGAGGTTTTCTTCCCCGCCTTCCCATGTCCCACGGCTAGTGAGGAAGGAGAAGTAGTCCAGCCAGGCGGTGAATATCGGCTCGGCTTCGAGGCCCTCCGGCAGGTTCACCAGGAATTCGGCGAATACCTGTCCGAAGAGCTCCGGATCGATATCGCGCAGGTTCGAGCTGCGGGCCAGTTCGGCATATTGGGCGCCGACCGAGCGCACCACGCCCAGCTGGATCTCTGCGATCTGCGCGGCTTCCGCGGTGCCGAAGGCCGGCACGGTTTCGGTGATCCACGCGGCGTAGTCCTCGCGCATTGCATCTACCGAAATTTCTGCCTGAACTTTGAAGACGCTGCGGCCGCGCTGTGCTGCTTTTGCGGGGTTTCCTGCGCCCGAGTTCTTCTTGCCCTGCTTCTTTTTGCTGGCCATGAAATGTCCTTGGTTCTTGTGCGGATTCGTTTTGTTAAAGCCTACGGGTTGAGCCCGGCGCGCACTCATTCGTCCCGTGTCCCCCCGGGGTGCCAATTATCTCGATCTTTGGCTCACCGCGGGTGAATTTCATCGATCGCAATCCCAAAATTTGCGCGTGAGGCAAATCTAGATGCCAGCACCGCGGAATCACCTTAGGCTGAAGGCATTACTTTCAATGATCGCTAAGCGGGGACTCAATGCACGAACACCACCACACCACAGCACCGGACGCGGTGGCCTTTTGGGAGAGCCACTACGGACAGTCCGAACGGATCTGGTCCGGGAACGTCAACAAAATGCTTGCCGAGATCGCGGCAGATCTTCCCGCGGGCAGGTCTCTGGACTTCGGTTGCGGCGAGGGCGCCGACGCCATTTGGCTGGCGAACAAGGGATGGCAAGCCACCGGTGTCGATATTTCTGCGACCGCGGTGGAACGCGCACGCTCCGCGGCGAAGGAGCAGGGGCTCAGCGAGAAAGACGCCAGCTTCATCGCGGAGGATCTCACCACCTGGGACAGCGAAGACCGTTTTGACCTGGTGACACTGAGCTTTTTCCAAGCCCCCTTCGAAATTCCGCGGGCGGAAATCATGCAGAAGGCCGCTTCGCTCGTAGCCCCGGGCGGGCATTTGCTGGCGGTTTCGCACGCCGCGGCACCCTCCTGGGCCTCCAACGAACAAATGGCTCAGCATAAATTCCCCACCCCGGATTCTGAGCTGGAATCGCTGAGCCTGGATTCGGGCGCGTGGACAATCCTGCGAGCCGAAATTGTCGAACGCGAGGTCACCGACCCCGACGGCAATCCGGCCACCTTGGAAGATACCGTCGTATTCGTGCAGCGCGGCCACTAGACACGGTCAAGACACTCGCCATTGGCAGCCGCCGAATTCGTAGCTGCCTTCGTCTGCGCCAATTTCGGCTCGCAGAGCATTAAATAGCAAGACCTAGCGAATGAAGAAGATCTTCGTTCACTAGGTCTTGGCGCTTTTCATTGGCTATGAACAGCGCTGGTGTGGGATGCCCACACGGATCTCACACCAAGTTTTTTGCCAGCCTCGGCTGGTAGCTCACCCAATCAACAGATTTTCGTACCAGCTCACGAATCTCCCCCGGAGGCCAAGGCCGGGATTCCAAGGCACGCAATTGCACCAGCACATTGCCCAGAGCCGTGCATTCCACCGGTCCGGCGATGACCGGAACTCCCGCGCGATCGGCGGTGCGCTGGCAGAGCAAACTTCCCTGCGAACCACCGCCGACAAGATGAATTGCGTCAGGCACAAACCCGCCAAGCTCGGCGGCCTTGAACGACTGGCTCGCGAAGCTCTCGGCGAGGGACTCCACCACGATTCGAATGAGCTCTGCCCGCGATTCCGGCCTCTCGCCTCCGGCCTCGATGACCGCGTGGCTGATCCTTTCGGGCATTGCCCCCGGGGCAAGGAAGCTATCGGCCTGCGGGTCGATGAGCGTTGCGGGGACCTCCAACTGCTCGGCCTGCGCCAAGAGCTGCTCCAGCGTCACGCTGCCGCTGCCGTCGCTTTCGGCCTGCTCATTCCATGCTCGTATTGCCTCGCTGAGCAGAAAAGTTCCGCTCACATTCTTCAGGAATCTGACGGTTCCGTCGAGGCCCAGCTCGTTGGTGAAACCCGATTCTTGGGCCCGTGGCTCCAGCACCGGTGATTGAAGTTCAACCCCCACCAATCCCCAGGTGCCGCACGAGATATAGGCCGACTGCGCGCTCGTCAACGGGGTGGCCGCCACGGCGCTTGCCGTGTCGTGCGAGGCCACGGCGAGCACCCGGACCTCCCCCTGGGCACCGAGCTCCTGAGCCAGCGATCCGCGCAAGGTTCCGACAACTTCACCCGGGCGAATCAAAGGAGCGAGCAAGTTGGAGATCTGCAAATGCTCGCTCAGTTCCGCGTCCCACGTCCCGGATTCCAGGTTCAATAGCCCGGTGGTGGACACATTGGTCCACTCGCTGCGCGCCATTCCCGTCAACAAATAGTTGATGTAGTCCGGGATCAAAAGCAGCGTATCGGCCTGGGCCAGCCGGGATTCGTGCCGTTCGGCTTCCAGTTGATACACCGTATTAAAAGGCAGGAACTGCAAACCGTTGCGGGCAAACAATTCCTTGCGGTCAAAGCTGGCCTCCAGCGCCGGGACGGCGAGCTCATTGCGCGGATCCCGGTAATGGCGCACCTGCCCTAATCGCTCCCCCTGCTGCAGCAAGGAGTAATCCACAGCCCACGAGTCCACGCCAATGGAGGCTATGTCGGGCCTCTGGGCGAAGGCCATTGCCAACCCGTGGCGAATTTCTTCCCACAGCTGGTCGATGTCCCAGGCCAATGCCGAGCTGTCCGCCCCGTCTTCCAGGGTGGACAACGCAACCGCGCCGTTGGCGAAGCGATGCACCAGGCTCAGTTCAACCTTGCCGTCCACCAGCTGGCCGAGCATTACTCGGCCGCTGGTGGCGCCCAAATCGATGGCCGCAACAGGTGCGGTGCCCAAACTCGAACTCATCGCAGGAAGGCCGCCGCAACGCCCGAGTCGACCGGGATGTGCAGGCCGGTGGTGCGGGTCAGCTCCGGACCGGTGAGCACGTACACGGCATCCGCCACGTTCTCCGGGACCACTTCGCGTTTGAGGATGGTGCGGTTCGCGTAGAACTGGCCGAGGTCTTCCTCGTCTACCCCGTAGGTGGCGGCGCGGTTGGCGCCCCAGCCCGAGGCGAAGATGCCCGAGCCGCGCACCACTCCGTCGGGGTTGATCCCGTTCACGCGGACCCCGTGTTCGCCGAGTTCCACGGCCAGCAGGCGCACCTGATGGGCCTGGTCGGCCTTGGTGGCCGAGTAGGCGATGTTGTTCGGGCCGGCGAAGACGGAGTTCTTGGAGGAGATGTAAATGATGTCTCCGCCCATGCGCTGGTCGATCAGCACCTGGGCCGCCGCCTTGGACACCAGGAAGGAGCCCTTGGCCATCACGTCGTGCTGCAGGTCCCAGTCCGCTTCGGTGGTTTCCAGCAGCTTCTTGGACAGCGACAGTCCGGCGTTGTTCACCACCAGGTCGATACCGCCGAAGGCGAGCACCGCGGCGTCCATGGCCGCCTGGACGGCCGCGCCATCGGCCACATTTGCGGCGACTCCGACGGCCACATCGGCATTGCCCAATTCCGCGGCCGCGGCCTGCGCCTTGGCCAAATCCAGATCGGCAATGACCACGCAAGCACCTTCGGCGGCCAGCCGGGTAGCGATCGCCTTGCCGATGCCCGACGCGGCGCCGGTAACCAGGGCGATGCGCCCGGCATGGCTCTTCGGCTTAGGCATGCGAGCCAGCTTGGCTTCTTCCAGCGCCCAGTACTCGATGCGGAACTTCTCCGCGTCGGAGATCGGCGTGTAGGTTGACAGTGCTTCGGCGCCACGCATCACATTGATGGCGTTCAGGTAGAACTCACCGGCCACGCGGGCGGTCTGCTTATTTGCACCGTAGGAGAACATGCCAACACCGGGGATCAGCACGATCAGCGGGTCGGCGCCGCGGATGGCCGGGGAGCTTTCATCCTTGTGGGCGTCGTAGTAGGCCTGGTAGTCGGCACGGTATTCCACGTGTAATTCGGCCAATCGGGCCAGCTGCTCCTGAAGGGTAGCGGTGGCCGGAAGATCCAGCACCATTGGCTTGATCTTGGTGCGCAGGAAGTGATCCGGGCAGGAGGTGCCCAGTGCGGCAAGTTCGGCTAGTTTTTCGCTCGCCAGGAAATCAAGGACTCGCTCGTCGTCGGTGAAGTGGCCAATCATCGGCTTGTCTCTCGAGGCCAGACCGCGAAGGGTCGGTGCCAGGGCGGCGGCGCGCGCTAGGCGTTCGGTTTCCGGCAGTGCTTCGAAGCCGGGCAGCTGGGCCCCGAATGGCTGGGCCTTGCCGTGTTCGCTGATGTAGTCCGCGGCGGTGTCGATGATCCACAACGAGTTGGCTTCGCATTCCTCGGAGGTCTCGCCCCACGCGGTGATGCCGTGTCCGCCGAGGATGCAGCCGACGGCGTTCGGGTTTTCATCCTTGATTGCGGCGATATCCAGTCCCAGCTGGAAGCCCGGGCGGCGCCAGTCCACCCAGAGCACCTTGCCGCCGAAGATCTGCGCGGTCAGCTCCTTTCCATCCTTGGCGGTGGCGATGGCGATGCCGGAATCCGGGTGCAGGTGGTCCACATGGGGCGCGTCCACCAGGCCGTGCATGGCGGTATCGATAGAGGGTGCGGCTCCGCCCTTGCCGTGTAGGCAGTAGTCAAAAGCCGCCACCATCTCATCTTCGCGGTCCACACCCGGGTAGACGTTGGCCAACGAGCGCATCCGGTCCAGCCGCAGGGTCGACAGGCCCTTCTCGGTCAGGGTGCCTAGGTCTCCGCCCGATCCCTTGACCCAGAGCAGCTCAATCTGTTCTCCGGTGACCGGGTCGGGCTCGAAGCCCTTGGCCGAGGTGTTGCCGCCGGCATAGTTGGTGTTCTTCTTTTCCGCACCGAGGCGGTTTGAACGGCTGATGAGCTGTTCTGCGGTGCTGATGGTCATGGTTTCTCTCGACATGTCTGTGTTCAATCCTTGAGTCGTATTAGGCGTTGATCTTGGTGCCGTAGCGCTGGGCTTCGATTTCTTCGAGGGACTTGCCGCGGGTTTCCGGCGCCCAGATGGTGCCGATCAGCAGGGCAACTACCAGCAGGCCGATGATCAGCAGGCCGAGCTTTTCCAGCCCGATGCCGGAGAGCAGGACCGGGAAGACCAGGGACAGCAAGCCGACCAGGACCCGGGCGAGCATGAACAGCACGCCCTGTGCGCTGGCGCGGTATTTGGTGGCGAAGAGTTCCGCGGTCCATAGGCCGTAGAAGGCTTGGGCTCCCAAACCGGCGGAGATGCCCCAGGCGCAGGCGAAGAACAGCAGGGAGAAGGCTCCCGGAGGGGCGAAGATCAGCACCACCCAGGCGACAACGCCCAGGGCGGCTCCGCCAAAGTACAGCCAGCGGCGTGAGACCCGGTCCCCGTACTTCATGAAGCCGAAGTAGGTGGCGGCCGCGGTGAGCACCCAGACCAGAACCTGCAGCAGGTTCTGCTGCGTGGCCGACTCGACGCCGGCCGCCGCGTACACGCGTGGCTGGAAGATACCGGCCTGGCCGGCCACGGTATTCCATAGTCCGTACACCCCGAGCAGGAAGAACAGCGCCGACCAGTTCTTGCGTTCGGCCAGCAGCCCCTTGATGCCGGAGAAGAAGGAGATCTTGGCTCCGGAGGCGATTTCCTCCGCGCGCTGCTGCTTCCACCGGGTGGATTCGGGAAGCCCGCGGCGCACCCACCAGGTGATCGCGGCGACGATGAACAGGTGGAAGAAGATCAGCCGGGACCCATTCACCCCTAGCGGTGCCACCATGATGGCCAGGGCAAAGCCGACCGCCGGGCCGAAAGACCAGGCCAGCTGCGCGGTTCCCACGTGCGCTGCGCGCGACTCCTGCGGAGCCTCCTCGGCAATGTAGGTCCAGGAAGCCGGAACTCCGGCGCCCACGGCGATGCCCATGAGGATCACGCCGATAATCAGCAGCACGGTGCTGGCGGCGAAGGTAATCATCAGCGCACCGACCATGAACACGATCAGGTCGTAGGTGTAGATGAATTTGCGTCCTAGCCGGTCGCACAATGGGCCGCCGATCAGCGCACCCACCGCGGCGCCGAAGGCGTTGGCGGAGATCGCCGCGATGACCCCGACCATGCCGTCATCAAATCCGAAGGCACCCTGCCAGAGGGTCAGGCTGGTGGCCAGGGCAATAATTGCCCCGGCTTCGATGTAGTTGCTCATGGCCACCGCAATGGTGGCTTTCCAGCCGCTGATGCCGCGCTTTTTCGCCAGTGCCGTTGCCATCAGGCACCCCACCCTGCCTGCACGCCGCCGGCGCGTTCGGCTTCGATGCGGCTCTGGTAATCCGAGGCGCGGAAGGCTTCCATCGGGTCCGCAGGCAGGCCACGCGATTCACGCCAGTTTGCGAGTTCGCTGCGGATATCGGTGTAGAACGCGTTCATGAAAAGGTCGTTGGCGGCCAGCACATCGCCGGAGAGCTGCGCCTCGGTTAAGGCGACCCGGTCGATGAGCAGCGCGCGGGCGGTCATTTCCTGCACGTTCAGCACGCTGCGGATCTGGCCGAGGATCTTGTTTTCCACGTTGTGGCACTGATCGAGCATGAAGGTGATCGGGGTATCGATATCCAGTCCGCCGCCGCGGGCCACCTCGGCCATGATGCGGAAGAGCTGGTACGGGTCGGCGGAGCCGACGATCAGGTCGTCATCCGCGTAGAAGCGCGAGTTGAAGTCGAAGGAGCCGAGCTTGCCCAGGCGCAGCAGCTGCATCACGATGAACTCGATGTTGGTGCCCGGGGCGTGGTGCCCGGTATCCAGGCAGACCAACGCCCGCTCGCCGAGCGCGGCCACCTGGGCGTAGGAGGTGCCCCAGTCCGGAACATCGGTGTGATAGAAGGAGGGCTCGAAGAACTTGTACTCGAGCACCAGGCGCTGCTCGCCGCTCAGCCGGGCGTAGATTTCGGACAGCGAGTCCGAAAGCCGGTCCTGACGTCCGCGCATATCTGCCTGACCCGGGTAGTTCGAGCCCTCGGCCAGCCAGATTTTCAGGTCCTGGGAGCCGGTGGCGTCCATGACGTCTACGCACTCGATGTGGTGGTCGATGGCCTTCCGGCGGACCTTTGGATCTTCGTGGGTCAGCGCACCGAACTTGTATTCGTCGTCCTGGAAGGTGTTGGAGTTGATGGTTCCCAGTTCCACCCCGAGGTCGTTCGCGTGAGTGCGCAGCGAGCCGAAGTCCGCCACCTTATCCCACGGAATGTGCAGGGCCACGGCCGGAGCCAGTCCGGTCAGGCGGTTGACCTGCGCGGCGTCGGCGATCTTCTCATAGGCGTCGCGTGGGGTGCCCGGGGTGCCGAACACCTTAAAGCGGGTGCCGGAGTTGCCGTAGGCCCAGGAAGGGACTTCGATGGCCAATCGTTCAAGGGTGGTCAGGATCTCGGGGGTCAGCTTAGCGCCCATGGATCTCTCCTTCTGCGGTGGTGGAATTGGGTTGCCGGTGTCGCCGTTTAGAGCTGGGCCAGCTGGTCTTCGAGGTTGAATACCTCGCTCAGGCGCGGCGCGCCCTGATCGGGGCGTCCGTGGAGGGAGATGAAGAACTCGGACATCTGCGCCTCCCAGGCCGAGGTGCGTGGATCCGCATCCAGTGCGGCCTGGGCGGCTGCGTCGTCGGCGGTTTCGTAGTAGCCGATCAGCAGGCCATCGGCACGGAGAAAGAGCGAGTAGTTGCGGCGTCCCGCGTCGTTGATTGCCCGCAGCATCTCTGGCCAGACGGCGGCGTGGCGTTCGGCGTATTCGGCGAGCCGGTCCGGCTTGACCTGCAGCTGAAAACAAACCCTGTTCATGCGTTGCCCTCTTCGTTGAATGCTTGTGACGCTGAGTCGGTGATGATCGACCCTTAATGAATCGTTTCAATCACCGAACTTGACCGACTTTAGACCAGAACATGGCTCAAGTTCAAGCAGAATCCAGAAATCTGCCAAAATTAATTGAATCCATTCAATCCTGTACCGCATGGCAAGCCGAGCGGGCGCCGCGCGATATACTCGGGAGAAGACCATCGGGGCAAAGGCGGGAAACTACGTGTCGGTAAGCGTGAAGGAAGTCGCTCGCGCGGCAGGTGTTTCGGTCGGAACGGTCTCCAATGTACTCAACCGCCCAGAGGTCGTCGCACCGGCGACGGTTCGCAAGGTCACCGAGGCCATCGACAAGCTCGGATTCGTGCGCAATGACGCCGCCCGCCAGCTGCGGGCCGGGCACAGCCGCAGCTTCGGGCTGGTGATCCTCGATGCCCGAAACCCGTTCTTCATGGACGTCACCCAGGGAGCCCAGCACCGGGCCCTGGAAAACGGCTACACGGTGCTGATGGGCGCCAGCGATAGCTCGCTGACCACCGAACAGCAGCTGCTTGACCTTTTTGATCAGCAGCGCGTCGCCGGAGTGCTCATCTCCCCCATGCACAGCGACCTGAGCCGGCTTTGGCGCATCCGCGAATCCGGGACCCCGGTGGTCTTGGTGGACCGCGGAAGCGGAGACCGCAGCTTCTCTTCGGTCTCCGTCAACGACGTAGAGGGCGGCCGAATCGCCGTCCAGCACCTCGTCGAGCTGGGACGAAAGCGCATTGCCTTTGTCGGCGGTCCGCAAAGCATTGAACAGGTCCGGCATCGTCTGGAAGGCGCGCAATCGGTCATTGCCGGCACTTCGGATGCAGCCCTCGAATATCTGCCTACCAAGCAGCTGAGCGTCATCGAAGGCCGCGCCGCCGGAGAACGCATCTTGGCCATGACGCCCGGGCAACGCCCGGACGGTGTTTTTGCCGCCAACGATCTACTGGCTTTAGGCATCCTGCAGGCGTTCGTGATGTCCGGGAAGCTGAAGGTTCCAGAGGACATTGCGCTGGTCGGATACGACAATATAGCGTTCGCCGAGTCGGCCGTCGTCCCGATCACCACCGTGCGCCAGCCGGCCGAAGAAATCGGGCGCACCGCGGTCGATGTCCTGTTGCGCGAAGCCGAAGCGGACGAAAATGCGGTCCGCGAGCAGTTTGCCTTCACCCCGAAGCTGGTCATCCGCGCCTCCACCACAGGCACCGCCAACGCTCCTGCGCCTTCCCCCAGATAATGCCGCAGGCAGGTGTTGGAGCTCGGTGGAGCCCCGGAGCATGCTAGCGTTTCCCTGCAATCACGCCAGATGCAGTCATAGTTCAAAGGGACCTCCGATTCATGGCCACTCACCTCAACTCCAGCAATATTTCCCTAGCTCAGATTGCGGCCGTTATCACCGTGGTGGACTATGGATCTTTCACCGCCGCGGCGGATATCCTTGGAATTTCCCAGCCTTCGCTGTCACACAGAATTCGAGCGTTGGAGCAGACCCTGGGCATGCCGGTCTTCCGGGCCGCGGGGCGGAACATGCTGCTCACCGAAGCCGGGCGGAGCATCATCCCGGCCGGGCGGCGAGCCCTGCGCGAGATCTCCTCGATCGATGCGCTGGCTTCTTCAACCCGGTCTCTGGATTCGGGCTCATTGCCGGAGTCCTTCCGGAATATCTCGGCCCGTTCCACCGCAATCATCCCGGGATCCAAATCGAAATCGTCAGCGTCGAGGATCACGAACAGCTGATCGACTCGGTACGCCTGGGACGCGCAGATCTCGCATTCGGCGTGGACGAGCGCATCCCCGCCGACCTTCAGGCGCGCTTCGTGCGCAAGCAGAGGTTCACGGCGGTTCTTTCCACCGATTTGGCCCACGCGGTGCGCACCGCGTTGGACGCCGAACTGCTCGGCGGGCTCACGCTGGTCACCTTGCCGCAGGGGACCTCCACCAGGCTGATCACCGATGAGGTCTACCGAAACCTCGGCGTCACCGCGCCACGCATCATCACCACCACGCAGCGCGACGCCCTGGTCCAGCTGAGCATCGCCGTTGGCGGCATCACCATGGTTCCCCAGGTGCTGGCCAGCACCGCCGAAGTCTTCGGCGGACTGCAGGTTCCGCTAGCCGCCGATGCCGGACGGCCCATCGGAGCAATCTTCCGGAAGGACTCGTTCAAGAACCCCGCCCTGGAGGAGTTCCTGGATCACCTGTGAGACGCAGATCTCGCGGAATCTGCGCTCCCGCGGAAAGTCCGGGTGGCGGGCAGATACATAGGGAAAATGCATGGGTCCGCACACTTTGGCTATTGGTGCGATCCATCTCTTGCATGGTCGGCTGGTGTAGATATTCCCGCCTGACTTTCGCAGGAGACCTGAGCTATGACCCATCAGCGGCCCGCAACGCCCACCAGGAAAAATTCTTCGCGACGCAAGCGCAATTTTCGCATCATCGCCGCGGCGCTGGTCCTGGCACTGGTCGTCGGTGTCGGAGCGGCCTGGTTCCGGCTTCAGGGAAATATCTCCACCGCCGCGATGCGCGCCACGGAGCAGCGGGTACCCGATTCCAGCCGGGGCATGAACATCCTCCTGCTGGGGTCGGACAGCCGGACCTTTAGCTCAACGGAATTCGGCAAGGACAACGGATCGGCGCGCAGCGATTCCATGGTGCTCGTTCATCTGGCCGCCGGCAATGAGCGCATCGACGCGGTGCAGATCCCGCGCGATACATTGCTCGAGATTCCCGCCTGCGCGGATACCGGCCACGGGCATTACACAGGCGGCCACGGGATGATCAATTCGGCACTGAACTACGGTCCCGCCTGCTCGGTAGCCGCCGTTGAATCCCTGACCGGCGTGGATCTCGACCACTTCATCGAAGTCAATTTCGAGGGCTTCATTTCCATCGTTGACGCGCTCGACGGCATCGACGTGTGCCTGGCCGATCAGATGCAGGACCCCAAGGCGAACCTGGATCTCCCGGCGGGCAATCAAATAGTCAAGGGAGAAGACGCACTGGCCTTGGCCCGCACCCGGCATGCCGTCGGGGACGGCAGCGATATCGCCCGCCTGGGCCATCAGCAGATGGTGATGTCGGCCGTCGCCCAACGGGCCACGAGCCGTGAAACGCTCACCCGGCCGGACCGGCTTTATTCCTTCCTGGATGCGGTCACCTCATCGATGACCGTTGATCCGGGACTCAGCTCCCTGGCTCAGCTTGCCTCGCTGGCCACCCGAATCCAAGCGGTGCCCACCGGGGAAATCACCTTTATGACCATGCCTTGGCAGCCGGCCCCGCAGAACCGCAACCGTGTTGTCCCCGCCCCCGAGGCGTCCACGATCTTCGAGCGGTTGAGCGCAGACACCCCGGTAAATCTAGGCGATGAAGAGAGCTCGAAAGCTGAAGCGGCACCAGCGGCCAGCTCGCGCGAGACTGCCGTGCAAATCACCAACGGCGCGCGAGTGAATCAGCTGGCATCGCAGTTCGCCGCCAAAGCAACCGCGCAGGGCTTCTCAGTCTCCGAAATTGATACCGCCGAAGCTCCCCAGGCGGCAACGCGGCTGCTGGCCGCCGACACCCAGGAAGCGCGGCAGACGGCCAAGGCCTTGGCCAAGGAACTTGACCTGGATCTTCGTCCCGTCAAGGCGCCAATAGAAGGCGTCCAGCTGCTCCTCGGCCAGGACTATCTTGAGATCGAGGGCGCCGAAAAGGCTCCGGTCAAAACGACCAACCGCAAGGCTAGCCAAAGCTTGTGCGGCTGAGCGACCTTTGGCTAGAACTCCTGGTCTAGTGCTTCGTTGATCTGCTGCATGCTGAAGGCGGCCGGATCGATCTCATCGAGGCCCATATCTCCGAGCCATTCCATGACTTCCCCGTGCTCTGGATGGGCGGGGTCGCCGATGGCGGCGACTTTTTCCGACCAGCCCCAGGTGCCGCCGCTGTCTTCGAGCGGTGCCATGCGGCGGCCTCCGGTGCAGCGCGGCAGCGCCCCGGCCTCGGAATCGAGCACCTTTTCCACCTCGATGCGGATCTCCCAGCCATCACCGAAATCATAGGCGTAGTCCAGCCGGTCCTTTTCGGCTTTGAGCAGTTCGGAAATCAGGACACCTGACTCGTCTTCGTCATACTCCATATGCTCGATATCGGGCCCGTAGCTGGTGCCGCCATATCCGCCCGAGCGGAACTCGTGCAGATGCCCGTCGTACCAGTCGAAGCTTGCCTGGATGATGTCGTGCAGGTCGCCCAGGTGCAGATCCAAGGGCACCAGCACCCGGCGCCAGATCGGCGGCTTGGCCTCTTTCAGGCCCAGCTTCAGCTGCAGCACCTTGCCCGCATAGGGTTCGGCACGCTTTTCCCGCTTGGGCTCTTCCGAATCGAAGCCGAAGAGCGCGTCCAGCTCATCGTCTTGCAGATCTTCCTCATCGAGCTCATCATCGTCCAGGTCGGTGAGGGTCGCCGCGACGAGGCGCGGGAGGGTGTAGCGCTCGCCTTCCTCGACCAAGCCGAGGATCCGCAATTCGCCCAGCCGCTGGTGGGCCTGTGCCCAGGCCGCCGGCGACCATTGCTCATCTCGCGGCGCGGCCACCAGATGCGCGGATCCTTCGATGGCTTCAAGCAGCCAGAGGTTGGACAGCCCCCAGGCTTCCAAGGTTTCTTCATCGGCGTCCTCGGGCGCTTCGAGGAAGAGATCGAGGAATGCCTGCAGGAAGGCATAGTTCGCGGAGAACGCCTGCTGTCCCTCGGACTTGTGGAATTCCTCGGCGGCGGGTCCGGCCTTCGGCGACGCGTGCGCTTCGAGGGTGATGATGCCGGCCATCGCGAGCGAAGCGATGGCCTGGGAAACCACCAGCTCGGTTTGCGCCTCGTCCAGCCCCTTGGGAAGTTCGCTCTCCAAGGCCTTGGCGGCGGCAGCCAGGAATTGTTCTCCCGGGCCAGCACCCCATTCGGCGGCGCCCTTCCCGATGCACCAGCGGGCCAGCCCATGCCCCAATTCCACGATGGGAAGCTGGCGCAGTTCGGCGAGCGCCTGCTCCTCCAACGCACCAGGATTCCCGGGCGAGGAAAGAGCTTCTGCGCTAAACGGATCCGCGGTCTCCAGATTGCCGCGCAACCAACTCAGCTCGGCGGGGTCTTGGGTCCAGCGGCCGGTATCCTCGATAAAATCAAGGTAGTCTGCCCAGGCCATGTAGAGCACCATGCGCAGTTCCCCGGAAAGATCTTCCGGCTCTTCGGCTTCCTCGAATTCGATCATGGAGTTCAACACCCCGAACAGCTTGGGTGCGTTGAACTCGGTGACGGATTCAAGTCCTACGACTTCGGCGTACATCCCCAACGTTTCGCGCACGGCCGCCAAGGCGAGCAACGCGGTTTCCGAATCCTGCCGCCGCTGGCCGTACCAGCGCACGAATTCAGGCGACAGCGCATCCAGCCCGCGGTCGACCTTCACTCGACCTATGGACACCACCGGAGCCTGAACGCGTCCGGGGTGTCCCTGCTTTACTTGCTTTTTCTTCTTCTTGGCCACCGGGTCTCCCTCACACGCTTGAATATCTTTGTTTCAAGGCTACGTGGGATAGGCCCTTCCGGCTCGGAAATAGGGCATTCTTCGGCTAGCTGTCCTACGACAGCCCCACGGCGTTCCCGTTGCCATCGACGTCCATCTGCATGGCGGACGGAACCTTGGGAAGGCCCGGCATGGTCATGATCGTCCCGGTGATGGCCACGATGAAGCCCGCGCCCGTCTTGGGGATCAGGTCGTGGACCTGCAAGGTGAATCCGTCCGGAGCGCCCAGGAGCTTGGGGTCATCGGAGAAAGAATATTGGGTCTTGGCCATGCACACCGGCAGGTCGTCCCAGCCGTTAGCGTGGATCTGCTCGAGCATCCGCCGCGCGCCGGCGGAGTATTCGACGCCCGCTCCCCCGTAGATCTCGCGCACCACGGTCAGGATCTTTTCCTCGATGGGCAGCTCCAGTTCGTACAGCGGAGCGAAATTGTTTGGCGCTTCGATGGCCCGCAAGACCGCGGCAGCCAGGTCGCCGGCCCCCTCGCCCCCTTGGCCCCAGACGTCGGCAATCGCGCATTCAACGCCCTGCGCTTCGGCCCAGCCGGTGACCACCGCCAGTTCGGCCTCGGTATCCGCGGTGAACCGGTTGATCCCGATCACCGGCTGGATGCCGAACTTCCTGATGTTCGAGGCATGCCGGGCGAGGTTCGATAAACCATTGCGTACAGCCGCGACATTCTCCTTGCCCAACTCTCCCTTGGGTACTCCCCCATGCATTTTCAGCGCGCGAATGGTGGCGACGATCACCACCGTGTCGGGGTCGCATCCGGCATAGCGGGCCTTGATGTCCATGAACTTCTCGGCACCGAGATCGGTACCGAAGCCTGCCTCGGTCACCACGACGTCCGCCAGCGCGCGTGCGGTGTTGGTGGCGATGGCCGAGTTGCAGCCGTGCGCAATGTTGGCGAACGGCCCGCCGTGGATGAAGGCGGGCGTGCCGCCCATGGACTGGACCAGGTTGGGCTTGATCGCGTCCTTGAGCAGCATCGCCATGGCTCCCGCGGCGCCCAGGTCATCAACGGTGACCGGCGCCTTGCCGTAGGTGTATCCGATGGTCATGCGGCCAAGCCGGGCGCGCAGGTCCTCTAGCCCGGTGGCCAGGCAGAAGACCGCCATGACCTCGGAGGCGACGGTGATCTCAAAACCGGTTTCCCGCGGGACTCCCTCGGCTGGTCCGCCAAGGCCGATGACCACGTGGCGCAGCGCGCGGTCGTTCATGTCCAGAACGCGCTTGAATGTGATGCGCCGCGGATCGATGCCCAAGGCATTGCCCTGGTGCAGGTGATTGTCGAGCAGCGCCATCAACAGGTTGTTGGCGCTGGTGATGACGTGGAAATCCCCGGTGAAATGCATATTGATCTCATCCATGGGGAGCACCTGCGAGTATCCGCCACCGGTGGCCCCGCCCTTCATGCCGAAGTTCGGGCCCATGGACGGTTCGCGCAAGGCGATCATGGTTTTGGCCCCGGTGGCCGCCAGCGCATCGCCCAAACCCACCACCATGGTGGATTTCCCCTCCCCTGCGGGCGTCGGGGAAATTCCGCTGACCAGAACGATCTTTCCGGGGCGGACGCCGCGAGCAGTCAAAAGCGACGGGTCGACCTTGGCCTTGTACCTGCCATAGGACTCAACTGCGGCTTCAGGGATCCCCGCCGACTCGGCGATCTCGGAAATTGGCCTGAGCGCCGCCCGCGAGGCAATCCCAAGATTGCTCATGTCGGTTTCTGGCGTTGCTGTCATCGCATGCCCCCCTAATCTGGCGTCCCGTATTCCGGGAGATGAGGAAGACCGAGGTTTTTGGTATTCCTTGATTCCTTTCAAGCTACCACTGCGGCAATAGCGGGCGCTGGCACGGCTTGGCCGAACCCGCATTCGCCGCGGGAGCGCCTCAACCACACAACCTATTGATATTCGATAGGTTTTTGTTGATAATCACTCTATGAACAAATTGCTAATGGTCCTGCTTCGAGTATGCCTTACGCTGATTTTTCTCGGCGGACTGCTGTGGCAAGCGTGGGTCGTGCCGACCCTTGCGGCGCAGAATGCGACGCTCTTTCCCGAGGTCGCATTCCTAGCCACCCCCTATACGGTAGTTGTCATAGTCGCAATTGCCTGCCTGCAGGTCTCATTGGCTGCTACCTGGAAGTTGCTGAGCATGGTGGAACGTCGGACCATCTTCACCCAGCGGGCCTTCGGCTGGGTCAACGCCATCATTGCGTCAATCGCCGTGGCCACATTTCTGGCCCTATCTCTTGGTGTTCACCTATTAGGAATTATTGGCGTGGGCGGACCTGGTGTTGCACTGGCGATTGCTGCCCTCACGACCTGCGGAAGCGCGTTCGCCCTCCTGATGCTGGTTATGAAGGGACTCCTGCGCCGGGCGACCAACCTTGAAGGCGGGGCGGCAGAGCTCGTTTAGTACCCATCATCGCTGAAAGGCGAACGGCGGAACCATAAATACTCGCGGGCCCTCCCGTTCGTTTCTCAACCCCATCCGAGCGCACTGGATTAGTTAGCTGGGAGCTTGCTCCAAAACGCTCGCGTACCGGCGATTCTGGTGCTACATTGGCCGAGTAAGGATCGCTCAGCCCTTAGTCCTTGGCCATTATTGGCAGGCAAGTGGCTGGTGGCGGAAGTTCGAGTAAAGGGAGAAGATATGAACGAAAACGTCCCAACGAATTCCACCGATATTTCGGATAAGACGCTGGAGGATCACATTTCGGATCCTGCGCTTTCCGACGAAGCGGGACATGACTGGACCGACGAAGGCGGGGCGACCCCCGATGGTCCGGCAACAGAAGTCAGTCCCGAAGAAACCCAGCGATAACCTACCTACAAGCGCATTTGCTCCCCAGCAGTGGCCAAGCCATTGCTGGGGAGTCTTACTTTTACCGGTCGATCTTGGCCCTAGAACCCAATCTCGACCGATTCCTTGATCGCCCCGGCGCCACGGAACCCAGGCTCAACTGCATCGTAACAAGCACTCAAAACTTCGCGTTGGGCGCGCGAGGAAGCCCGATCACCCCGGCCAGCGCCATCTGCTCGAGTTCGCCCGCATCTAGCGTCTGACCGATGCCGCAGCGGCGATTGGATCCGGCACCTCAAATTTGTCGCTCAGCCATTACGTCTCCTCGGAGCCGTGTGCCCAAGGCCCATGCCTCAAGACAAACCAGGCATTCGGCCTACAGCGGGAAAATTGCCGAGAAGACGTGTAAAGGTTTTTTGCATATCAGATAAACGTGTAAAAAATACGTACATTTTTTTACACGTTTCCTGATGGCTTAGATAGACTGTCCCTATGTGGAAAGCAGAACTACCGTTCAACGATCTAGCAGCTCCTCCCGCAAGTGAGCTTGAAACCCGGCCGGTACTCAAAGCGACAACTAAGGCCCGGGCTTCACTGGCCGCCATGAATCAAGCCGTCCTTCGTATACCTAATCCCGGGGTGCTCATAAGCTCACTGCCGTTGCTCGAAGCACAAGCGAGTTCCGAGATTGAAAATATCGTAACGACTACCGACGACCTATTTCGTTTAGCAGCGGATTCAGAAGTTCATGCATCCTCCGACACCAAAGAAACTCTGCGTTACCGCGAGGCACTCTTCACAGGACTCCAAAGCATCGAAAGCCGTCCGTTGACAACACGGACCGCGCTTGAAGTTTGCACAAATATCAAGGGCCGCGACATGGACGTTCGCGCTCTTCCGGGCACCTGCATTGGAAATCCTGTGACTGGCAAAGCCCGGTACACACCACCCGAAGGCCCGGATCGGATCAAAGAAAAATTGGCCGAGTGGGAACGCTTCATTCACGAAAACCCAGACATTGATCCATTGGTCATTATGAGCGCCGCTCATTATCAATTCGAAGCGATCCATCCCTTCTCAGATGGAAACGGCCGCACCGGGCGTATTTTGAACATCCTCCTACTCGTTGAAGTCGAGCTGTTAAGGGAGCCAGTTCTCTACTTATCGCGATACATCATTCGCCACAAAGAGGAGTACTACACTAGGCTCCTAGCCGTCACCAAGGACAATGACTGGGAGGGCTGGCTGCTATACATGCTTAAGGGTATTCAAGTGACAGCCGACGAGACTCTGCAGCTAATTGACAGCATCCAAGAGTTGCAACTAGTCATGCGCGACGAGCTGCGAACTGAATCCTCAGCAGGACCGAACGCGGAACTGCTTGATCTTTTATTCGAAAAGCCTTATTGCCGAATCAATGACGTAGTCAGCCGCTGTGGAATCTCGCGCCCGACTGCGACAAAATGGCTGAATGAATTCAGCTCCAATCGGCGACTAACGCAGATCAAAATAGGCCGTGAGTGGCTATTTATCAATCACCGCTTCATCGAGCTACTGGCAGGCTAGAACCCAAGAAGACATGTAAAGGTTTTTTACATGTCGGGTAAACGTGTGAAAAATGCGCCCAATTTTTTACACGTTTACCTGAGGGACTCAATGTGTCCGGTCAGCAGCTAGCGGGCATACTCAAACATTTCGTTGACGCGCTGCTTGTCGAAAAGCGAAGCGTCGAACTGCTCACCGTCGCGCAAGAAGAGCCATTCTCGGTATTCCGCCCGATCCGGATGCTCCGGGTCCTTCAGCGCTTCGATCACCATGGCCCACCCCAACGGACCTCCCGAGTCCTCCCGCGGAGCCATCCTGCGTCCGCCAATACACCGCGGCAACAGAGCAGCGTCGACCGGTGGCAGTCCTTCTAGTTCGATACGGACTTCCCAGTAATCACCGAAGTCATAGACGTAGTCGAGCCTTCCCCGCCCGTGACTTAAAAGTTCGTCGAGGCATACCGTGGACTCATCAACATCGGATCTAATCTCGGAACCAGCCGGACCGAAGCTCACCCCATTAACACCATTGAGCTCAAACTGGTGCGGGTGCGCGTCGTACCAACCGAAGCTGTACTGAATCACCTGATGCAATTGGTCCAGCCGCATCGAACCTGGAACCAAAACCCTGCGCCAGATCGGCGGACTGGTACGTCTGATTCTGAATTTCAATTGCAATACCGAAGCGTATGAACTCATCAGCCCCTACTCCTGAAACTTCGACTTCTTATACTCAAATCCAGCTGCAGAGCTAGGCTCCAAGCACTGAAACTTCTGACGGGTGCGGCGATACTCGTTCGATATAGATCGGTTTTCCGAGTCATTTTCAAACCACCCATTGGTAGGGTGACAGCATGATCAACACCGCCCGATTGCATTCAGACCTCTCCCGACTCAACCGTGAAACCTCGATGATGATGGCCACGATTGACACCCTGTCCGCCGATGAGTTGGCCGCCGATTCTCTCTGCGAGGGCTGGAGCCGAGCGCATGTCATCGCCCACCTCGCATCCAACGGCCGCACCCTGGTCAAGCTCATCGATTGGGCCATTACCGGCGAACCGCAGCAGCTTTATGCGTCCACCGAGGCGCGCAACGCAGAAATCGCCGAGCTTGCCGCCTTGCCCCGCGAAGAACTGCTCGCGGGTTTCCGCGACGCGGCGACGTTCTTTGCCGAGCAGTCCGAGCGTCTCACCGGCGAGCTGGCGGTCGAAGAGGTGGATCTGCACGGCAAGATCATCCCGGCGACCTCCATCGTGGCGCTTCGGATCGCGGAGATCGTCATCCACCACCACGATCTGGACACCGCCTGGACCATCGAGGAGGCGGACCCGGATTCACAAGAAAACGCCGTGGAGGCCGCGGTACGCACCATGCGCGTGAAGAACGCCCCGGGCATGACGCTGGTCACCGAAGAAGGCGACGAATGGGTTATCGGCGACGGCGCGCTGAAGGTCCGCTCGGACCGCGAAGGCCTCATCGAATGGCTCGCCCGCGGCCAGTCGCGGCACATTGAGGCAGATGGTCCGATCCCGGCCCTGCCTGCTTGGTAGCAAGCCCCACGCGCACCCGGAACTTCTCTCCGGCACGCCCAAGGCTCACGCTGGCTGCGGAACTCAACGAGTTCCGCAGCCAGCGTTCTTTAATGCCCTACAACGCGACCTGGCGGTTCTGATCCTTGTACAGCAGGTAGCGGAAGTTCTCCGGACCGTCGGCGTAGCAAGCCTGCGGGCAGAAGGCACGCAGGGACATGTAATCCCCCGTCTCGACCTCGACCCAGCGCCATTCATCCGGTACACGCCCTTGTCTGGGTGCGAGGTGTTGCAACGAAGGGCTGGACTCGCTCCACCCTGACAGACAGAGTGGCACCGATTCATCAGTAATAGATCAACACATCAATCTTCGCGAGGCTACCACTCATTCTTGCATCGATCGACGAAGCCGATTCGTGAGATCAACGCATGTAACAAATAAAAGCGCATCCCTAAGTTCAATATGCAATACAGAAGAAACGCCATAAAGACCTCGGAAGAGTGCTGCTAAGTTTCTTTAGTAACAACGCGTTTCAACAGTCTTACAATAACTAACCCTGCTAAGAACACGATTCCTCCTGTGTCGTGCCAAATGCCTTAGTAACCACCACGAAGCTTCGTAAGCACTTCTTCCAACCCTTCGGGGACCTGCGCTGCAAAGGTCAACACTTGGCCATTGATCAGTACTTTCGCTGAGCGGATAGCTTTCAGATCGGTGATCAGCCGTTTCAACGGCACACCAGATAATTCCTGCAAATGCCGGCCAATAGCCAACGCCGCGAACACCACCGTCAAATGCGCATCAATGGAATCCTTTTCACGATGGAAAATCGGTCGGGCCCGCAGATCCGATTTCGTCATCCTGAACGACGCCTCAACCTGCCATAAGTCGTGATAAGCACTGATCACCAGCGTGGCAGGCACAGAATCGACGAGCATATTAGTGACATAGCCCTTCAGCCCGGCCAGCATCCTGGCCCGCTCGATGACCTTCTCATCCAGCTCCTTCTCAGCCCCTGACACTTTCAAGAACCGCACTTTCTTCATCGGCGATTTCCCTTCGGCGACCGCCAAAGCCTTGCGCTCCATGAGGTTGATATTGCGGTTATCTCTAGCAAAACGCTTGGCCGACCACTGATAAACAATCCGACGTTCCCGAGCGTTTTTCCCGGTGCCCATCACCCGCGTGGATTCCAGGACCTGCCCGTTGGTGAACCGATTGCCTTTCGTATCAAAATGCTCCTGCAGGTCATAGGGTGCCTTGGTCAGCCGGGAGCCGACAATGAACTTGAATCCGGGATCCTCGATCGCGTTCAGGTTGTTTGCTGAAAGCATGCCCGCGTCAGCGACGACGACCAAGTCGGTGATTCCGTGGCGTGCCTGGAATGCTTGGAGCACGGGAATGATGGTGGTCGTTTCGGCCTTGTTGCCTTCGAACATGTGCAGTTCCAGCGGGAATCCTGCCGGGTCCACGAGTAGCCCGACCTGGATTTGCGGGTCGACGCGGCGTTCTTTGCTCATCCCGACTTTGCGTAGCTTATCTTCGTCTTTCGCCTCGAAATGTAAGGTGGTCACGTCATACATCACTAAGGATGCCAAGCCTGCGGTTAATGACCGCTAGGCGACCATGGCCTTGGCCAGCTGGTCGCGGTAGTCCTTCTCGATGCAGGCGCCCAGGCTGCGGAACAGCGTACGCAGGGACGGGTGGGGTGCATCGATCTGTTGGAGCACTCGAATGCTCTGGGCTTTCGAGATGGGTTCGATCAGCCTCGCCAGCACCATGGCTTTGAATGCAGTGTCATCAAGGATGTTGAATCCCAGCCGGTCGTAAGCTGCTTCGAGGATCTCCCAGAGCTCAGTGGCTGGCGAAGCGATTACCTTCGCGTCGGCAGCAACCGGTGCGCTGCGTGGCCTGCCTGCGGAGCGTGTTTCTGCGGGTAGTTCTTGAGCGGTCCAGTTCGGAAGATCACCCATTGCGACGGGTTTTTGCTCGACACTGAAATCCAAGGTGTCCTGGCCAGGAAGCAGCCGTTCCTTGGCTGAAGCAAGCAGGACGGCAAGGTCTTCGTCGGTGTTGGCGGAGCCGAGATGCTCAATGCCGATCACGGTTCTGCCGTTTTTCTCCACGATTTGCACTGCTATCGCACCGGATGCGGTGCGAACTTTGCGAATGAATCGTGATCCCATGCTCTTCAGCGTACCGAAATACCTATTTTTAGTAACCACATCACGCTTTGGTGCCACCTAAAGCTGCAAGTCAACATTCATATCGGTCTTACGATTTCAAAACATGGCACGAAACAGGCCAGAGGTGCCTGCGGCTGGCTGATTTCTAGCGCCAGCTTTCTTCCACACACGATCGGCAATCAACGATGGACGATGACGAATCGCATCGGAAGTCACATCCCGCCTCGGGCAAGGGTCGCTGGTCACGGCTTAGGTGATTGGCGCGGTAAAGTCTCGAACTTTGCCACTGATCGCCGATACGTGCTCGCGTACACCCGCGGAGCCACCCCATGTCGCTGCTTGAACGAGCGTGATGCGACCGCGGCATCCTCCCATCCCACAGCGGCACCCGCATCCCTCACGGTGAGGTCCGTGGTCAGCAGCAACTCGGCCATATGGTCGGCACGGATTTGACGAAGAAACGCCGCCGGTGAGATCCCGATCTGGGCGCGGAATAGCCGAGCCAAGTGTGCCGGAGACACCGAGATCTCGCGTGCGAGCTCATCAACCCTCCAGGGTCTGCTCAGATCCGCTCGCAGCAACGCAATCGCGACGGCGATCTCCCGGCGGGGCCACATCCCTGCAACGTCGCGATTTCCCGTCGAGACGCCGCTGAATCGTCCCACTGCATCGAATACTTCGGATGCGTTCGACAACATCGCGAAGTCTCCCTGCCAGTCGGCCCGAGGCTGGGTCAGGCCGAGTAGAGCAGGTGTGAGAGCATGCATTGTCGTCGACGCGAGTTGCAGCGTCTGCAGATCGGCGCACCCGTTCAGTGCACCGTGCAGGTGGTGCACGAGTGGATGTGTGACGGGCAGCCATCGCAGCTGGTCGGCCAGGTAGTCTGCGTGAATGTAGAACGTCACTGTCCGCGTATACCCTTCAGGGAACCCGTGACATTCCATCCCTGGTGGGATTGTCAGTATGCTCCCCGCTTCGAGGAACGCATCGCCTGACGGCCCTTGCACCCGTGCCCAGCCAGAGATTGTGAACACCACCTTCGCTGACGACACTCGTACCGGCCCGGACGGAGAAGACGCTGTCTGCTCCCGCACCAGCATTGGACGTCCTTGCGAGCAAGTGCGCGGCTTCTTGTCTGCATGGCTAGTCATAGGCTTGCCGAGCTGTTCGACCACTTCGGTTGGCCCTCGGCGAGGACCGTGGTCCTACATCGCCCTCTTCCATGGATCTGGCGAACATCTTGAGCGAAGCATCCATAGTCGCGCCGGAAGTAGCTCCCGGAACCCTAGGTGACGCTGGCGGCTTCAGTTCCATTCGGTGGCCTTGGAACCGTGAGCCAAGTGCTTCGCGCGCTGGGGCAGCACGGCGACGCTGAGGGTCGCGACGGCGAGGATGACGGTGCAGACGATGAGAGCGGGTTGCAGGCCGTCAACGAACGGTTGACCGGGCAGGTACTCGCCGGTGGTGGCGAAGATCGCGGTGCAGATGGCGATGCCGACTGCGATGCCGAGTTGCCGGAGTGTGCTGTTCACGCCCGAGGCGATTCCATGTTCTGTGTCGGGGCGTCCGGTGAGCACTGCGGTGGACAGGGGCGCGAAGCTCAGGCCCATGCCGATCCCTGCCAGCAGCATTGGCGCGACGATCAACGGGTACTCGACGTCGGCGGTGATGATAAGCGTCATGAGTAGCAGGGCGAGTGTCTGCAGGCTCATTCCGGTGATCAGGACGGTGCGTACTCCAATGCGAGCGACGAGTAGGCCTGCGAGGGGTGCGACGAACATGGGTGCGAGCGTCCACGGTGTGGCCCTCAGCCCGGCTTCGAGCGCCCCGTACCCCATCGAGACTTGGAGGAACTGGCTGAGCAGGAAGATCGCCCCAAAGACTCCGGCGGAGAAAAGGAACCCGGCGAGGTTCGCCAGAGAGAACGTGCGATTCTGGAACAGTCGCAACGGGAGAAACGCTGCGGAGCTGTAGTGCTCTCGGAAGAGGAACCCGATCAGCCCGGCTGCTGAGAGGGCGAACGCTGCGAGCACGGGGGTTGCTGTCCAGCCACGCTCAATGCCCTCGACGATCGCCCAGGTGAGGGGCAGGACGAACAC
Organism: Glutamicibacter sp. 363; assembly: GCF_052379505.1. Lineage (NCBI taxonomy): Bacteria > Bacillati > Actinomycetota > Actinomycetes > Micrococcales > Micrococcaceae > Glutamicibacter > Glutamicibacter sp. 363. The sequence goes on from NZ_JBQSYR010000030.1 coordinate 36,102, forward strand.
CGCGGCGAGCACGATGCCGAGGGCGTCGAATTTGCTGGGTCGACCGAGGCTCTCAGGCAAAAGTCGCCAGCCAAGGATGAGGGCGAGTGCGCCGATGGGGAGGTTGAGCCAGAAGATCGCCGACCAGTGGAGACCGGTGAGGACTGCTCCGCCCACGATCGGCCCGACTGCGATCCCTAGCCCGTTCACACCGCCCCAGATCCCGATCGCCATCGCTCGCCGTGCAGGTGGGCTGGCGACCGAGAGGATCGTGAGCGACAGGGGCACAATCGCCGCAGCACCGACGCCCTGGATAGCCCGCGCAAGAATGAGGGCCGTCACACTGTCGGAGAGTGCCGCACCGACCGAAGCCGCAGTGAAGATCACGATCCCGGCGAGGAACACCCGCCGCCTCCCGACTCGATCCCCGAGAGCTGCTGCCGGCATCATCAGCGTCGCGAAGAGCAATGTGTAGATGTTCACGAACCACTGCAGCTCGGTCAGCGTCGCTCCCAAATCGTCACGGATGACGGGCAAAGCGAACGTCATCACGAGGTTGTCCAGCGCTGCCATGAACATCGGAATCGATGCGGCCGCGATCACCCCTCCGAGCCTCGAACCCTGACCCTGCTGCACCATGACGGCCTCCTAAAGCTTACTGGATAGTTGCACTATTGACACTCACAAGATAGCATTGTTATCCAGTGGTTGGTCAACCCAGGAGGCACGATGCGCATCTCGGAACTCTCGGAACGCTCGGGCGTGCCCGTCGCGACGGTGAAGTACTACCTCCGCGAGGGGCTCCTTGCTCCCGGCGAGGTGCTCAACGCACGCGAGTCGGCGTACTCCGAGGAGCACCTGGCGAGGCTGCGGCTGATCCGCGGCATGGTGCACGTTCTCGGCGCATCTGTCACACAGGTTCGCGAGGTGCTCTCGATCATCGAGACCCCCGACCAGAGCCCGCTCGAAGCGATGGGGAAAGCGACCTCAGCCCTGCCGACGATCGGAACCAGCGGCAACGATTCGCCCACCGAGGAACCGAGACGGGCACTCCGGCTGCTCGCGAGTCTCGGCTACCGCTTCGCGGCAGACACCCCCAGCGTCCGGCAGCTTGAGACCGCTCTGGAACTGGCAGAGAGCGTGGGGATCACGCTAGACGACGCACAGATCGCGGTCTACGGCGACGCAGCCCGCGTGATTGCCCGCGCCGACTTCGCTCGCATCCCCTGGGAGCAGCCCGACGCCGCGATTGCGTTTGCGGTGCTCGGTACTGCGCTCTACGAGCCAGTCCTGCTCGCGCTGCGACGACTAGCGCACTACGAGCTCGGCCTCGCGCTCGAAGCCGAACATCCCACGGATCCCGACACAACAGGAGGAGAAGCATGAACATCGACGAGCACGACCTGGAACGCCGCGCGCGCGCCATCGTCATCGCCCGCAACGTCTACAAAGGCGTCGTCTCACTCTGGGCGATCGCCGCTGTTGGGATGCTGCTCATCTGGTGGCTGACGACACCGAGCGGATACTTCTGGGTCATCTGGCCCGTCCTCGGCATGAGCATCGCCGCCGTGATTTGGGGCCTTGCCATCTACGGCAGGACGCCATTCCGGGTGCGACAGGAACAGGTCGAGCGAGAAATGACGCGTTTGCAGGCGCGCCGCTGATGAAGACGCTGATCATCCAGGGCCACCCCAACACTGCGAGCTTCGGTCAGGCCGTCGCCGACGCCTATCAGCGCGGCTTACGCACTCATACTGGCGCCGAAAATGTGCGCGAAATCAACCTCGGGATCGAGGACTTCGACCCCGTGCTCAGATACGGGTACCGCGAACGGATGGAACCCGACCAGCTCATCGAGCGCAGCCAAGCCGACCTCGCCTGGGCCGACCACCTCGTGATCATCACACCCGTGTGGTGGACGACGTTTCCATCCGTGCTGCACGGATGGTTCGAGCGTGTGCTCACTCCCGGCTACGCCTACCGAATGAATCACTCAAGACCGGAACGTCTCATGCAAGGCAAGACCGCGTCCCTGATTGCGACAAGCTGGGCGCCCGGCTTTTACACCAGGCTTATCCCGAACTCGCCCGCACGGCTGTTGCGCAAACACGTCCTCGGAATCTGCGGCATCAGGTTGGACAAGACCCACATCCTTGGTTCGATGGACGGACCCAAAGACACTGTCGAGCGTCGCATCAGATTCCTTGAGTATGTTGAATCTTCCGTCAGGAAGACCGGACCTCGTTAGCGCCAACTATCGCCCAGGAAGCACCTCATCCTCGGTGTAGTCCAGTTGGAAAGGTCGTAGCGCACCTGTCGAGTGTGACGGTGTCGATCAGGGTGATGACCGCCGGTGACGGATACCGGTATCTGCTGAACTCTGTCGTCATCGGCGATGGGGATCGTGACGGCGTTTCTGCGTTGACGAGGTACTACCTCGAGTCGGGAACACCCCCGGGCGCATGGATCGGTTCTGGACTTCCTGGTCTGTCTGGTGGCCTGGCGGCGGGCGCGACGGTGACCCACGAAAAGACGCGAACCCGTATCCACTAACTTTCCTGCGGAAACAACTAAAGTGCTGCCTGCGCTTTTCGGGCTTGATCCCCACTTTGAAATCGACCAATGTTGGTCGATTTCACTCTCCCACGGGTGCAGGGTCGCAACCCACTTCCAGATCAACCAACGTTGGTCGATTTGGTGGGGCCCGCGATTTCAGGGGATGGGACCGGTATTGCCGATGTGTGTGATGAAGAGTTCCGAATGATGGTTTAGCCCTCACGAAACAACCCCGGGACTCCAAAGCCGAAGGCCGCATCCCGCGCGACCCTGCCGTCAGCCCACCACGTCCGAGCAAAGGAAACATCACTGGAACATGAAAAGGACACGGTGTGCCGATAATCGGCGGGTCAGCGCGGGGTGCGGCCCCGGCAGTCTCTGGAAATGAACGCTTACAACGCGATCTGGCGGTTCTGATCCTTGTAGAGCAGGTAGCGGAAGTTATCCGGGCCGCCGGCGTAGCAAGCCTGCGGGCAGAAGGCGCGCAGGGACATGTAATCCCCTGCCTCGACCTCGACCCAGTCGCCATTCATCCGGTACACGCCCTTGCCTTCAAGCACGTACAAGCCGTGCTCCATGACGTGGGTTTCGGCGAACGGAATCGATGCGCCTGGTTCGAAGGTCACGATGTTCACGCCGAAGTCGAAGGCGACGTCGTTGGGATCCAGCATGCGGGTGGTGCGCCACTTGCCATCGGTGCCCGGCATCGGGCCAGGTTCGATATCGCGCTCGTTGCCCACCACGGGAGCCGGTGCGGCCACTCCTTCTAGGACTTCGTAGCGCTTGCGCAGCCAGTGGAAGCTGGTCAGCTCGGTTCCGTCATTGCGGGCTGACCAGGTGGCGCCGGCTGGCAGGTAGGCGAAGCCGCCGTCCACCAGCACATGCTCGGTGCCCTCGATGAGAAGGGTCAGCTGGCCGGTGAGCACGAAGATGAATCCCTGCACCTGCGCCTGCGGTTCCGGCTTCTCGGCACCGCCGCCGGGGGCGACTTCCACAATGGCTTGGGAGAATGTGGTGGCCCCACCGGCAACCGGACGGTTGAGCACCCAGGCGCGGGTGTTGGTCCACTCGGGGAAGACGCTGGTGACGATGTCGCGCAGCACGCCCTTGGGGATAACAGTGTAGGCCTCGGTGACGATGGCGCGGTCGGTGAGCAGATCGCTCTGCGGCGGATGGCCGCCGAAGTTCGAGTAGTAGGACGAGGAGTTCTGGATGGCAGGAACAGTCATGGTGCAGTCCTTAGGCGTGGGAGCGGTTCAAGGCGATCGTCTCGAGTTCGGGCAGGGTGATCTGGGCCAGTTCGGTGACCTCGTCGGCGGTGACAGCACCGCAGGCGACCCCGCGGTGGATGTAGCGGGCCAGGGCACGCGCGGTGGCTGGTTCGTCCATGATGGCCGAGTTGATCTGGTGGACGTAGTTGCGCAACCGGGTGCCAGCTGCCTGCAGGCCTTCGCGGAAGAAGGCGAAGGTTGCCAGGTAGCGGGTGACCAGGTGGTTTTCGTGCATATCCCAGCCCTGGTAGATGCCGCGGGACAGGTGGCGGGACACCAGACGGGCGTGCAGCTCCCAGGCGGCTGCAATGTTCTCCGGGTCGCCGGCCGGGATGATGTTGGTGGAGCCGTCGGACAGTTCCACGCCGGTGCCGGCCACGGCTACCTGCATGACGTCCTTGGCGAAGTCTGCCACCGGGTGCTCCATGGACTGGTAGCCGGCGGCCACGCCCAGCGAGGCGGAGTAGTCGTAGGTGCCGTAGTGCAGCGAGGAGACCCGGCCCTTGCCCGAGGCGATCAGCTGGGCTACCGGATGGGTTCCGTTGGCGGCCAGGATGACCTGCGGGGTTTCCACCTGCACCTCGAAACGGATCCGTCCAGCTTCCAGACCATGGACCCGTTCGACCTGCTCGGCAAGGTGCACCATGGCCTCGACCTGCGCCACCGTGGTGACCTTCGGAAGGGTCAGGCGCAGGCCTTCGGGCAGCGGCCCGTTTTCCAGCAGCCGGGTGATGAACAGGTCCAGGGTGCGGATGCCGCGGGCCCGGGTGGGGGCCTCGAAGCATTTGAAGCGGATGCCGATGCAGGCCGGAGCCTTGCCAGCGGATACCGCCGCGGACACCGAGTCGGCGGCAGCGATGACTGCTGCGTCCTCCTCGGCATCCGGGCGGTTGCCGTAGCCGTCCTCGAAATCGAGGCGCAGGTCTTCGATGGGTTCGCTAACCAGTTTCGCGGCGACCAGCTCGCCCAGGCGCTCGGGCTCGGCCAAGTTCAGCTTCGCGGCGAGCTCGGCCAGGCCTGCGGCGTCGCCCGCGGCGGCCAGGGCGTTGGCACCCCAGGCGGCAGGCAGATCCGCGGTGTACTTGTCCCCTGGGACGTACACGGTGTGGATCGGCTGGCGCGCGCCGGAGTCTCCCGGGTAAGAGGTTTCCAGCAGCCGGTCGGTGGCGGCCAGCTTTGCTTCTACGCTGGCTAGCGTGGTCTCATCGAAGGTGCTGCTCATGGCTTGGTCACGTATTCCTTTTCCAATAGTTCGTAGGCACCGGTGGTGAGGAAGTCTGCGAAGTCCTCGTCCTTGCCGCTGGTCAGTTTGGCGATCAGCTCCGCTGCCGGCTGGTAGTAGGCATTGAAGTGCTCTTCATTGCCCACCTCGCCGCGCAGGCGTTCAACTTCTTCGGCAAGAATGCCAGCGACCAGTTCGGCGGTGATGGTGTTGCCGGTGTCGGCCGCGACCACCTTGTTGCGGATCTGCTGCCAGATCTGCGAGCGGGAGATCTCGGCGGTGGCGGCATCTTCCATCAGGTTGTGGATGGCGACCGCGCCGTTGCCCGAAAGCCAGACGGCCACGTAATTCACTGCCACGTAGAGGTTGGCTCGCACCCCGGCTTCGGTGACATCGCCCGGTGCACTGGCCACATCCAGCAGCTGGGCTGCGGTGACCTCTACCTCCGGGCGCTGGCGATCGAGCTGGTTCGGCTTTTCGCCCAGCTTCGCGTCGAAGATTTCCTTGCACAGTTCCACCAGGTCCGGGTGGGCCACCCACGAGCCGTCGAAACCGTCATTGGCCTCGCGGGTCTTGTCCTCGCGGACCTTGTCGAAGGCGGCAGCGGTGACTTCTGGTTCGCGGCGGTTCGGGATGAAGGCTGCCATGCCGCCCATGGCGAAGGCACCACGCTTGTGGCAGGTCTTGACCAGCAGTTCGGTGTAAGCGCGCATCATTGGCGCGGTCATCGAGACCGCGGAGCGGTCAGGCATGATGAACGCTTCGCCGGCTTCACGGAAGGTCTTGATAATCGAGAACAGGTAGTCCCAGCGCCCGGCGTTCAGTCCCGAAACGTGGTCGCGTAGTTCGTAGAGGAATTCTTCCATCTGGAAGGCTGCCGGGATGGTTTCAATGAGCATCGTGGCACGCACGGTACCGTAATCAATGCCGAGCTGTTCCTGAGCGAAGGTGAAGACCTCATTCCACAGGCGCGATTCCAGGTAGTGCTCCATTTTGGGCAGGTAGTAGAACGGGCCTTGGCCGGACTCGGCGAGCACCTTGGCGTTGTGGAAGAAGTGCAGACCGAAGTCCACCAGCGCGCCCACGGCCGGCTTGCCGTCGATGCGCACATTGTTCTCCGGCAGGTGCCAGCCGCGCGGGCGGACAACCACGACAGCACGTGGCGCGTCGGTGCGCAGCGCGTAGGACTTTCCGCTCTTCGCATCGGTGAAGGCCAAGGTGCCGCGGGCGGCGGCCGAGAGGTTGGAAATCGCGTCGATGACGTTGAACCAGCTCGGGGTCGAGGCATCTTCCAGGTCGGCCAACCAGACTTTCGCACCGGAGTTCAGTGCGTTGATGGCCATCTTGGCCGGGGAGGCCGGGCCTGTGATCTCCACGCGGCGGTCGCGCAGCGCCTCAGGGGCTTCGGCGACCTTCCAGTCGCCGGTGCGCACGGATTCTGTTTCCGGATCGAAGTCGATGGACTTGGCGGCGGAGAATTGCTGGCGACGCACGCCGCGTGCGGCCAGCAGCTCGTCGCGGGTGCCGACGAATTTCTGGTGCAGCTTCTCGATGAAGGCCAGTGCTTCGGGCGAGAGGATCTGCTTGGCATCTGCGACGTCGGGGATGGCGGTGATTTCAATACTCATGGATTGCTCCTTGCTTCTTGTGCTCTGTTCCAATGATCGGTGCGTTGACGTGCACCTTGAAGGTCTTGCGCGCGGGGCCTACTTGCCGGCCGCCGCTTCTTGCACCGCTGTAGCGACATCGGCAGCGACCTGTGGGTCGAACACCGACGGGATGATGAATCCGGGGTTGAGCTCTGATGCGCTGACCCGGGCGGCAATGGCATCCGCTGCGGCTAGGAGCATGGCGTCGGTGATCTCGATGACCCCTGCATCCAGCAGCCCGCGGAAGAAACCTGGGAATGCCAGGACGTTGTTGATCTGGTTGGGGAAGTCGCTGCGGCCGGTGGCGACGACCTCCGCATGGCGGCCGGCAATCTCCGGGTCCACCTCGGGATCCGGGTTAGCCATGGCGAACACGATTGCGCGCTCGTTCATGGCGGCAATGTCGTTCTCATCGAGCACATTCGGTGCCGAAACGCCGATGAAGACATCCGCGCCGACCATGGCTTCCTTGAGGGATCCGGTGAAGTTTTCCGGATTGGTGTGCTGCGCCAGCCAGCTGCGATGCGCATCGGCATAGCTTTCGCTGCGGTTGATCGCCCCAGCCCGTCCGCAGGCGATGATGTTCTTCGCCCCGCGGGCCATCAGCAGCTGGATAATCGCGTTGCCGGCGGCGCCCACGCCGGAGAGGACGATGCGCAGGTCGGCGATCTTCTTCTCCACGACCTTCACCGCATTGAGCAGGGCAGCCAGGGTAACGATGGCGGTGCCGTGCTGGTCGTCATGGAAGACCGGGATGTCCAGTTCTTCGCGCAGCCGGGCTTCGATCTCGAAGCAGCGCGGTGCCGCGATGTCCTCGAGATTCACCCCTCCGTAGACCGGGGCCAGAGCCTTGACGATCTTCACGATCTCATCGGTGTCCTGGGTGTCCAGGCAGACCGGCCAGGCATCGACGTCGGCGAACTGCTTGAACAGCGCGGCCTTGCCTTCCATGACCGGCAGGGCGGCGGCTGGGCCGATATTTCCCAGGCCAAGGACGGCTGAACCATCGGTGACCACAGCGATGGTGTTGCGCTTGATGGTCAGGTTGCGTGCATCGGCGGGGTTCTCGGCGATGGCCAAGCACACGCGGGCAACACCAGGGGTGTAGGCGCGGGAGAGGTCATCGCGGTTGCGCAGGGCCACCTTGGGGGTGACCGAGAGCTTTCCGCCCAGGTGCATCAGGAAGGTGCGGTCCGAAATGTTGCGCACGCTCACGCCGTCGAGGTTGTTCAGCGCATCGCGCACGATTTCGCCGTGGGAGACGTCGGTGGTGTTGCAGGAAACGTCGACCACCATGTGGGTGTGGTGCGATTCAGTGACGTCCAAGGCGGTGATGTGGGCGCCGGCCGAGCCAACAGCACTGGCCAGTTCGCTGGTCGCGGTGATCGAAGCTGGCGTCTGTACGCGAAGCGTCAATGAATACCCCGGGCTTGGTGCTGCCATCAGTTCCTCCTGTAAAAAGTTTCCGTATAGTGGATACTATTATCCTCAAAATGAAAATGCAAGAGTGTTTTGTGGTGCGGAGCACGATTTTTTGACGGCTCAATATCGGATCGTGGAAGAAATGGCTGTTTCTGCGCTATTCTTGGGACTAGGATTTCGCATCGTAGAAGAAAAGTGCAGTCCGTTTCCGAAAACCAAGGCCTTTACGAGGAGCAAAGATGACGCAGACTGCCAGCAAGTCCACCACCGGCGGCGTCCAGTCAGTCGAACGTGCTTTTGAGCTCCTGGAAGTCATCGCGCGGGCCGGCGGCGAAGCGGCGCTCAGCGAGCTTGCCGCCGACACTCCTCTGCCGCTGCCGACCATCCACCGGCTGCTGCGCACCCTGGTGGGCGTCGGCTATGTGCGCCAGCTGCCCAACCGCCGCTATTCGCTGGGCCCGCGGCTGATCCGGCTCGGCGAGGTAGCCAACCGCCAGCTGGGCGCCTTGGCCTCCCCTGCCTTGAAGGAACTGGTCGCGAAACTGGGCGAATCGGCGAATATCGCTGTGCTCGATGGCGACATGGTCACCTACATCGCCCAGGTCCAGTCAGCGCATTCGATGCGCATGATTACCGAGGTCGGCCGCCGCGCCATGCTGCACAATTCCGGGGTCGGCAAAGCCGTGCTCTCGGTCCTCGACGACGAGCGCGTGCAGCGCCTGGTCTCGCAGGCCGGCATGCCGCCGAAGACCGCCAACACCATCACCACCCTGGGCAAGCTGTTCACCGATGTCGAGGCCACCCGCGAACGTGGCTACGCCATCGACGAGGAAGAGCAGGAACTGGGCGTGCGCTGCATCGCGGTGCCGGTACCGGGCGCGCCAACGCCCATGGCCATCTCGGTGTCCGGCCCGGTGACCCGAGTTGATGAGGCCTTCACGAAGAGGGCCGTGCCGGTATTGCAGGAAGCCGCCCGTGAACTGGGCCGTCAGCTGGTGGCCGCCGCGGACTGATCCCGCATCCGGCAGTTCCAGCTGGTACCTGATCACCTCCGGAACCTCCGAACCGGCGCGCTACTGCGCGAACTGGGTGGCGTGCAGCTCGCTGTAGCGCCCGCCAAGTGCCAGCAGGTCGCTGTGGGTGCCGCGCTCGACGATGCGCCCGCCCTCCACGACCAGGATCTGGTCGGCGGAGCGGATGGTCGACAGGCGGTGGGCGATGATCAGCGCAGTGCGGTGCTCCAGCGCCTCGCCCAGAGCCGCCTGCACCGCCGCCTCATTCGACGAGTCCAACGCCGCGGTCGCCTCATCCAGGATGACCACCTGGGGCGCCGCCAGCAACAGGCGCGCAATGGTCATGCGCTGGCGTTCGCCGCCCGACAGCCGGTAGCCGCGTTCACCCACTACGGTATCCAGGCCGTCGGGCAGGGACTGGATGACCGGCTTGAGCCGGGCACGTTCCAGCGCTTCCCAAATCTGCTCTTCGGTAGCTTCGGGCCTGGCCAAGGTGAGGTTGGAGCGGATGCTCTCGTGGAACAGGTGGCCATCTTGGGTCACCATGGACACCGTGGACCGCAGCGATCCGAGTTGCAGCTGGCGGATATCCACGCCAGCCAATTCCACGCTGCCCGAATCCACGTCATACAGGCGTGCCAGCAGCGAAGCGATGGTGGACTTACCCGCGCCCGAGGAGCCGACCAGCGCAAAGGTCTGCCCGGCAGGAATCTCGAAATTAATGTCGTGCAGCACTTCTTCGCCCCCGCGGGTATCCAAGACCGCCACTTCTTCCAACGAAGCCAGCGAAACCTTATCCGCACTCGGGTAGGAGAAATTGACCTGGTTGAACTTCACGCTGACCGGGCCGGCGTCCAAGACGCGGGCATTGGGCGCATCGGCAATCAGCGGCTCAAGGTCAAGCACCTCGAAGACGCGGTCAAAGCTGACCAGTGCACTGGTGATTTCCACGCGGGCGTTGGCCAGCGCGGTCAGCGGAGTGTAGAGCCGAGTGAGCAGCATGCCCAGCACCACCACATCGCCGGCGGCCAAATCCCCGCGCACCGCGTACATGCCGCCCAGACCATAGACCAAGGCCAGGGCCAGCGCGGCAACGAGGGTCAGTGCTGCCACGAAGTAGAACTGGCGCATGGCCATCTTCACGCCGATGTCGCGGACCTTGCCCGCACGCAGGGCAAACTGCTCGGACTCGTCCTTGGGGCGGCCGAAGAGCTTGATCAAGGTGGCGCCGGGAGCAGAGAAGCGTTCGGTCATCTGGTTGCCCATGGTTGCATTCAGTTCCGCAGATTCACGACGAAGCAGTGCCACGGACTTGCCGAAGTGGCGGGCTGGAAGCAAGAAGAACGGCAAGAGCACCAGCGCGATGAGCGTGACCTGCCAGGAGGTGCTGAACATGACCGCCGCGGTGAGAATACGCGCCACGGTATTGGACACCAAGCCCGAGAGGGTTCCGGCGAAAGCGGACTGCGCACCGATGACATCGTTGTTCAAGCGGCTGACCAGTGCACCGGTACGGGTTCTGGAAAAGAATGCGACCGGCATCTTCTGCACATGGTCGAAGACCGCGGTACGCAGGTCGTAGATGATTCCCTCGCCCAATCGCGACGAGAACCAGCGGACCACCACGGAAACCACTGAGTCCAGGATCGCGATGACCGCCATGATCAACGCGAGATTGATGATGATCCGAATCCCGGACTGGGCCACGATTTCATCGACTACTCGGCCGGCGAGCACCGGCGTGATGACGGCGAGCACTGCGGCCAGGATGGAGAAGAGCACGAATACCAGCAGGCGTGATTTGTAGCCGGCGGCGAAGCCGAGCACTCGTTTAGGAGTGGTGGAAGCGTAGGCCTTGCCCTTGTCGCCTGACAGTTTCCAAAGGGAATGCCAAGCGGCACTTTCCATGCTCATTCGTTGGTGCTCTCTATCATGCTTGGGAACTCGGTGGGATCCACCTTTGACCATAATCCCAGCAAGCCACCTGCGACTTCTAGGTAGGTTCAGCTTACGTGCGCAAGGTACCCAAGCACAGCGATCTTGCCTAGGGCGCAAAGATCCGATCATCAACCGTTTGTTCGGCGGAATTTCCGGTGCCTCAGGTCATGCCCAGCTGAGGATTCTCAACGGCCTACCCCTTTGACGAACGCCTTGGAAGTACTGCGCTTGCCTCGCTCAGCGTGCAGGATCAGGACTTCACGGCCCACTTGTCGTCAATCATCGCAGCGAAATCGAAGGCCTCATCCAAGACCTCGCGCAGGGTGCGCTGCGGAGAATCAAGCCAGCGTACAAGCGCATGATCGAACAGGGTCAGAGCCAGAAGGGCCGAAGTTTCGGCCAGTCGGTGATTCGCGCAAAAGGGCGAAAGCGCCTGAGCTAGGGACATCTGCTGTTCACGCCGGGATTCCTGCCA